>NZ_CP159992.1:1659423-1976730 GCF_040702995.1 Paenibacillus sp. AN1007 | reverse complement strand
GATTGAGTCCCCTCGTTTATACCTGAAAAGGAAATAAAAATATCCGATTAATAAGAACGAACCTGTCACCATGATCATGCTGGTCCATTGCCCTGCGGTCCATTGCAATGCGTACCTCGGTGAATCCCCTCGTAAGTATTCCAACATAAATCTACCAAATGCATACAGGAAGCAGTACGAAAGAAACCGAACGCCAGTCGGCAGTTTCCAATGCCGGACAATGAGCAGCATTGTGAAAATGATCAAATCCCATTGCCCCTCCCAAACCTCCGCTGGCCAGAGCGGCTGCGAACCGTATTGGCCGTATGCCATCGTACCTTCTGGATAAACAATTCCATAACCAGTATTCGTTGGAGATCCAAAAGCATCCCCGTTCAAAAAGCAGGCAATTCGCCCCAATGCTTGTCCAAGTACCAACGCTGGAGAAAGATGATCAACAAACCCCCAGAATGAAAGCTTCTTTCGACTCGAATAGAGAGCGATCCCAACTGCTCCGCCGATGATCGCTCCAATAATCGAGATACCCCCGTTCCAGATCAACGGAATTTCTTGCCAATGCTTGGAGTAATAATCCCATTGAAAGAAAAACACATGCCAAATGCGCGCCCCAATTAAAGCCGAGATAAGCGCATAAAACAGTGAATTTGCCATATGTTCCTCATAGATCGTATTCTTGGTGAAAGAAACGGCAGCGCCATACGCTAGCAAGACAGACAAAGCAACGATAACTCCGTAAGAATGAATGCTGTAGCCGCCAATTTCGAATAAGATTACTTTCATCGTAAATCCCCTTATAATTTCATGGACTTCTGCTTCCCGAAACTGCTCGCAAGCACAGGCTTTAATCTTCTATTTCCTTCAGATATCAGCCAGATAAACGCATACGAAAGCACTACCACAATCAAATATTTGACATAGATATGAATGTCTTTAGAAGCCAAATAATAACTCAAAAAACTTATCGGAATAAAGTGAACTATATAACACGTAAACGAAGTTTGATTCAGATAACTGAGTATAGGACTGGCTCGATTCAAGAACTTCTTACCTAGCGTAATAAAAAAAATAACTGCAGAGCACTCATAAATTCCTTTCGTTAGAATCCATATTGGCAGCAGATACTTGGATGCTGCTGTCATATGCAGGTACTCGATCGCGATATTCAAAAACATTAGTATAAAAAAAATAAGTTGGGATGTCCCTGACAGACGGAAAATTCTCTGCTGCAGACTGGCATCGGAAGCAAAAATAAAACCAAATATAAAAACACTGAAATACACAATATTGTTGGCCCAATCCAAGACAAAATTTTGCTGACCAAGGAAAAAGGGACGCAGCAAAATTTCAGCCACAACCAAACCCAAAATGGGAATGAATATTTTGTTATTGCTGCTTAAATAAGACGATATCTTTTGCAATTTCGTTTCGTCACCAATCCACTTTGCAAACAGGCGCACGCTGATCAGGGTATAGATGAATAGATACAGCAAAAACCATAGATGGGCATATGCTAAATAATGAACGAATTGCGAAGAGAAGAACTCGGGAATAAACTGTATAATAGTTCCTGAATATCCCTCATATCGTGCTTTAAAATAAGCCTGTACAGGGCACAAAAAGGCGGTTCCCAGCAAAAAGGGGATTCCAATTTTGGTTATACGTTCCTTTAAATAATCGGTTCTACCTCTGCGCCGAAAAGAATAATACGCTGCTACCCCTGACAGAAAAAACAAAAGAACCATAAAAAAACTGGCGAGCGGCGATTTAATAGCCAAAAACGGCAATACCCGGCTGTCGTAGATTGTTGTTTTAACATAAGTACTGCCGATCTCGGTATAGGTCAAAGCTGCATGATAGGGAATGAGCGATAAAATAACCAGGACCCTTAGCCAATCAACATAATACAGTCTTTCCTCCTTCATAACCGCACTCCCTATAAATAATAATTTCTACAAAATATATACCTTAATGAAATGCTATTAATTATTTTTCCAGCGTAGTTTTTTGTAAATTTCTTCATTCACCGCCTGTGTCTTGTACATTGTATTGGAAATAATCTGGGAATTACATGAGATGGTTGTCTTCAAATTGGACAAATAAATATTGTTTAATCGAATCGTGTTTTGCTTCTCGTATGAAATAGACACCGGGCTTCGTTTATCTAATGCTTGCTGGACGCGGATATCTATTGAGAGCAGAATACGATGCAGATCAAACGGAACCCCAAATGTATGGGAAATTTGTGATAGAAACTGCCTCGTTACTTCCAGCAGGTACAGCACAGATGCTGCCCGTCCTCCCCCATCGATAAGAACATGGTCATCGGTCGGTAAGATCGAAGCGCACACTGCTCTTCCTGCTGCAGAATCATGTTCCAAACGCTCTACGACAATATTGCTTTTATGGGTTTTGTGAACATCCTTTTGTTCAGCAAATATCTGATTACTTCTAGAGCTTGGTTCTAGGACAAGCAAAGACTTAAACCTTTCCATCCCCATCGCTGCAGTACAAATGATGGAACCATTCTGAATTACCTCGCATGTAAGCTTTAATGTCTGGTTCAAGTCACCGATTCCAAGTTTTGTCCGGATAGTGGTAGGTTTATCCAATTCGCAATATTGTTTAAAATCAACTTTTAGCATGTTCACGTAATAATCGTCGATATTCAAAGTTGAGAAGGTATGCATGGCATGAATTTTGCCTAACTGCAGCATTCCCTCCAGAATTAGAAATCCCGGTACGTGATCTAACGGATGGTCGAAGAAGTAAGAATGTGACTGGTCTACGATTAGTTCTCCTTCACACAACTGTTCGCCGTCAGAATAATGGACATTATTAATAACAATGTTCCGAGGATTAATGTACTTTGATTTAAAAGCTTGTTCAATCTGCTTTGTCAGACTGACACGACTTTCTTCCAGCAAGGAACCGTGACGAGATTGTGCGAAAATTCCGACCAACTTCCGTTGATGCTCGAAATAATTCAGCGCCATTGATGCAATTTGATCGTGGACAGAAGCGGCAGAATTCAAATTCCATTCCTGACTATAAGGGATGATATTCTCTTGAATTTCTTCTTCTGTTTCCGCTGCAGCTGCCGTGAAGCGATTTACTTTTAGCTTTGTTCGGTTGTTAAAACTAATCTCGGTTGGAATTTGGACTTGATAAGTTTTATCGACGCAGTTATTCTCTTTCACATAAAAAACCGATGCCAAAAGTTTATCGTTTTCGACAAACTGAAGGCAGGACAGCTTGCTATCTGCACATATAAGCCGAAGCAGCTCATCCGTTCCCGCTGCCTCTCCCATATATAGTGAAGTAGGATTCAGTTCGCAAATTTCCATATGTCCTACTGACGCTGGATTTACATCCGCGGCTTGGCAAGCCTCTTCAAAAGTGGATGCAGAAGCGCCCGGAACAATGGCCGAGATATAACCCAATATTTTTCCGTTACTTCGTCTAACATCAGACAACTTCTGCAGAATAAACGCCGAGAATCCTTCGCGCAGTGAAGGTAAATTGCCGTACCTCTGCTTATAAGCTATCAAGTCGGCAGGGCTTTTGATAAGGTGCCCGGCTCCGAGCACAAGGTTTTTACAACGCTGATCCAACCAATAAGGAGCCATAAACAGCATATGCAGAAATGTAGCTGTACCTCCCGACATCGTCTGGTGCAGACCTTGAATATTAAAACTTCTGGCAGGATAGCCAGACAGCATCGCGGGTATCGTTGATGTAATTTCTTCGAAGCTGATGTCCTGTTCCGCAAACCGGTTTACCTCATCACTCATACCCATTCTTTCATTAGGATGGAACAAAAAGTAACATTTGCGGTATTGCCTCAGTGACATGGTGCCGCTCATGTTGCTGCCAAGGACGACGGCTGTATCCTCTGAATTTTTGATATGATTTTGCTGACTGAGCAAAATGTTGAGCGTGTGCAGCGTCACTGCCATAAAAGGATCGATTTTCTTTAATGAATTAGGCCCCGTCTTAAGTCCGTGGGCATCAATAGTATAAAGATCCGGAAAAAAATCGCCCTCAATTTTTTGATCACTCCAATTGTTTATACCATCCGTAAAATAGAACCTTTCGAGTGGAAAAGAATTCGGCTTGACGTTCCTGCTTGAAGATAAATAATGCTGCGCTCGGTCGCTTCCGAAATCTAGGATAGCAATTGGCTCCTGCAGCAGATTTCCATGTGATGAGGTATTATTAGAAACGTGTACGGCTGCTGAACTCTCCGTTGGATGGTAAGAACTTATAACCACATGGGAGTTGGCGCCACCGAAACCGAACGAGCTAACACCAATATTGATCTCAACATCCTGAGGCAATTCCTCCGTTTCACTAGGAAGATATAGACATGATGAGGACAAAAGCTCATGAGGCTGAACCTCGACGTGAGGTGGAATGATTCTTTTATTGATCATTAAAACCGCCTTGATGATGGCTGCAATCCCGGCAGCCGCCAACCCATGACCAATAAGAGATTTGACCGATCCGATAGGAAGCCGAGTTCCCTGTTGAAAGCCATCCATAAAGTCATGCAGCGCTTTCAATTCCGTCTCATCGCCAATCTTTGTTGCCGTTCCATGGGCCTCTACATAATGTATGGTCTCCCCCTCCAAATGCTGATAAGCTCTCGTTAAGGCGGATATTTGGCCTCGATAACCCGGTGCAAAAGGAGAACGCTCTTCTCCATCCGCTGATAATCCCAGCGACTTGATGACTGCAAAGATTGGGCGCCCGGATTTTTCCGCCTTATCCAGCGGTTCAATCAGTACCGCGCCTCCCCCTTCTCCTAAAATAATCCCCGAAGCATCCTTGGAAAAGGGGAGAATT
Organism: Paenibacillus sp. AN1007; assembly: GCF_040702995.1. Taxonomy (NCBI): domain Bacteria; kingdom Bacillati; phylum Bacillota; class Bacilli; order Caryophanales; family Paenibacillaceae; genus Paenibacillus; species Paenibacillus sp. AN1007. The sequence goes on along the minus strand of NZ_CP159992.1, from coordinate 1,971,885 downwards.
TGATCATCGGATGCTAGTGCCTTCAACTTCGAAAAACCGACATAAAGATAGTAAGGAATTGAAATATTAAGTCCCATCACGATTACAGATTCCGCCAAACCCTTGTTTATCAGACCGATTCCGTTATCCAGTGCATATATTGAAGAAGCGCAAGCCGTATCAACGGAAAAATAAGGACCCCCGATGCCGATGGAAGCAGCAATATCATTTACCTGTTTATCGGAAGTGAGGATACTTCCCCTCGTCTCATTCTCTTGCTTGCCCAGCAGCAGCTCAACATCTTGATTAAAATAATCTACATCCGTCCATGATGTTCCCAATACAAGGCCAGTTTTGCTAAATTTAAAGTCCGGCGTCTCGGAATTAACCTTTTCAGCCAATTTTTTTAATATTTTTTTAGCTACCATGACCTGCCGCCCAGAATCTTTCGGCAATGATTCATCTTCCGGCAAGCAGTATCCACGATCATTGTAAATCCAGCTTTTGTCATCATTGTTGGGAGCCATGTACTGCTCACGGCTAATCCCCCATATTTTTTCTAATGAACTGACAGGAGACACTCTCGCTTGAACAATATTGTTCCAGTATTCATCGAGGTTTCTAGAGTTGGGGAAAATGCCCTCCATACCTGTAATCGCATATAACATAGTCCAGCCTCCACATACTCTGAATTAAGGCATCGAGAATTTCAGCATCGTATCATGCGTTAACATTACGCATTCATCTGATGATTCTAGATGATCAAGCTCCCTCATGAACAACTGAATGCCTTGTTTATTTGTAATTCCTCTCAGCCCAAGTTTCTCGACATCTTTTGTTGAATTCTTCATAATTCCAGTCTCGGTCCAAAGAGACCACATAATCGATCTCACAGGATAATCAACCTGCTTGTTCCAATGAGAAGCAATGCTGTTTACAAACTCGTTTGAGGAAGAATAGTCTGATTGTCTTGGCAAACCTGTATAAGCTGAAATGGAACTAAACAAAATGGCAAATTTCAACGGATATTTTCTAAAAAACTGGTATAGTGCAAACATGGAACTTGTTTTAATAGATAGATTGTCTCCGAACGCCTTTGCTGTTTTATTCCGTTGACTATTCATTTCCCCCGCCCCATGTACAATTCCCGTCACTTTACCATGCTGTTTCTCGATATCCAATAACAAAGCATTCAAAGCCTCGTGATCAGAGATGTCACAGGAATAATAGTGAAACTCACTGCCGGTACGCTCGATTCTTTGTTTACTCCGTATCAAAGCGCGCTGACGATATATTTTTTTCGCCTCATGTTCCAGCATATTGCCAGTGATTTTCTGACCATCTTTTAATTTCAGCGATAAGTCACGGAAAATCTCCTTCTTCAGAACGGATTCTTCCTGAATATGCTCATAAGCTATGTTCGTTGGGAAGCTTGTACGACCCACAATGACAATCCTGCAGCCGAATCGTTCCGCCACCGCACACGCAATCTCCGCCGTAATTCCTACACCGCCACCGAAAAAGATAACAAGGGAGGATGGATTCAGTGCTGCCTCAATGTTCTGAGCTCCAACCTCCAGCGCTTTCAGCTTTCGGACGTAAATGTCATCGGCAATGAACATGTCATGAGTACTGATGCCTTCGTTCATTACTTTCAACAGATGTCGGAAATTTGTTTGACGGTAACTGATATCAAGCCATATCGAACGTATCTGATATTTCCCCTTGAAATCGTGCGCCATAGTTCGAACAATCCCCCTGACTGCGGCGCCAACAGGGCAGAGCCCATTTTCCCCCACTACACTAAACCAGGAGGGTGACTCCGAATTCCCTTTCGTTTTCCCATAAATATCCGACATTATATACAGAGCCACAGCAGTCTGTTCTATCCTTGCATTCCATGCTTCAAAATGAGCCTGTTCCAAGACGCTTTCACTATCGGGAACGAGAAACAGGAGGGACGGTAAGCTTCCTTTATCATCCAAAAATCTTTCCATGTAATTTTGTAAGCCTTTTACATCATCGTAAGCAATCATGCCCCAGTTTGGATTGGAACCGTCCCAACCTGTCTCGGTGATATGAATCTCCACTATATGTATGCCTTGTGCATCTAAACTTTCTTTAAAGAAGTCAAACATCTCGTTCTTCATTCCGACAAGCAGCAGGCGAGTAGGTGCACTCTTGTTTTTCTCTGAGGAAACTACAGGCTCATAGGTAAATCCATAGCGCTCTATATCAGCTGTATCTGAGGAGTAATCCACATGACTGTTAATCAGCTCCCGCTTCGTGGAATCCGAACCTGCGGTAACCATATAACATAGAAGTTTCTCTACTTGTCCCAAATTGGGAGCATGTAATAATTCCCTTTTAAAGAGCTTGTAACGATCGTGAGAGGAAAACATCGAGTCATAGATGTTTGCCAAAGCAAAAATATCTATGTTCAACTTGTCAAAACCGGTTATTAAAGTAATTTCGTTTAATGGCTTAGCAGCAATTACCGCAATTTCCTCGGTTAATCGTAATATATAATCCTGAGCCTTCATTTCTGGTGTAAAAGGGGGTGTCTCGCGCTCGGCATCCTTATACTCCGTCTCCATAGCAGCGGCAACCTGCTTTGCTGCAAGTTCTGTATCTAAAGCAGCTGTTTCATGTGATTCCAGAATAGGCTGCACATGGCCGACCTCCGAAAAGAAAGAAGATAATCCCACCCTTTGAGCCTCCAAAGCCCCAAGCAAAACTGATTTTCTCTGCTTCCTTATAAGTTCCATCAGCTTTGGCTTGTCTGGCTCAATCATAGATCGCAACTGCTCAGCAATTATTTTATTCTGCTCTTCCAGAAAGGTTCGAACCATCCACTGGTTCGATTTTAGATATTGTTTGAATACGAGCTGCCGATTGCTTTCATTGCCATGGTTCATCCCGCTTTTCCTTTCTGTGCCCATACTTATAAAATCACGATAAATTCGTTCGTCAAAAAATTCCCAGACATTCACTTCCACATGATGGCTGGCAAGTTTCCCTATAAAATGGCACATATGTTCGAGTCCATCTTTATGTCGCGGATCCGTATGGAGGGTTAAGTGGGGTTTTCCCGTCAATATTCCAGTCATTAAGTTGGTTAATACATTGGCCGGACCCACTTCAACAAAGATGCGAGCGCCATCCGCGTAAAGCTGGGTGCAGGTTTCCTGCCATCTCACGCGATGAGTTAACTGGCTCGCCAAAAGTTCCAGCATCATGTCTTGATGTAGTTGATAGGCTTGAGCGGTTACATTGCTGTACACCTTCACTTCGTATTTGTCATGAAATTCATCTTTCTGAGCAGTTATAAAGTCCCGCCACTTCTTCTCCGCTTCAGCCATGAGTGGTGAATGAAAGGCTGCGGATGTTTTCAAACGAATCGTCTTTATTTTACCTGCGCATACTTGTTCCAGAGTATTAATGGCGGCCAAACTACCTGAAACAATCATCTGCTCGTCGGCATTAACAATGGATATAACCGCTTCAATTCCATGATCACTGATCAAACGTTCGACAATGTCTTGTTCGGCAAAAACCGAAAGCATTGCTCCTCGAAATTTGTCTCCCGCAGCCCCCATCAGTTGTCCGCGAACCATACTCATCTGGAGGAGAAAATCTGTATTTACGATTCCAGCTGTATGAAGAGCTGGCAATTCTCCATAACTATGTCCGGCAGCATAGGAAGGTTTGACATCTAAATCGCGAAGCGCCTGAGCGAGGCTAATTGAAACAAGGCCTAAAGCAAGCTGAGCTTGTCTTGTATCCCTTAAGTTCTCTTCATTCGCTGCCGTCTTCTCTCTATAAATGACATCAAGTATCGAAGAACGATATCCTTCTTGATACCTGGCATTTATGGCCTGTAGATGCGCCTCAAAAAAAGGCAGTCTCTCTCTCAAAGAATGCAGCATACCAATCGATTGAGAACCTTGGCCAGGAAATACAAATGCAACCGATTCGGAACCAAATGGTGATGGCTGATAGTAAATCCCGTTTTCTTCAATGGGATCTATACCTGTTTTCAACAGCTCTAAGGCTCTCCCAAGCTTCTTCCTTAAATCAACACCCTGATTTGCCACGATAGCGACGATGCAGGAGTCATCCGAATTATATAGTTCGGTACTCGGTAATCCATAATTGATTAATGTCAGAAGCTTTTCACGCAAAACTCCTACATTACTCCCACTTATACATACTGTTGTTGTCCCCATTACTCTCATCCCTCGGATTTTGCTATGTACTGAACTATCCATTTTCCCCTACCCTTAATTCCAGCAAACGCTTTTGATGGGTAATCCGTTCCCACTTGCGTGATAAACGGCATAATGATGAGGCACAGGAACGGCGTAGGATTGCATCCTCGAGTCAATAATTCCATCGTAAACGATTTTCGCTGTTAGAGGTGACCTGCCAGTGATTTTCACTGTCGAAATGCTATTCCAAATCGTCGATGCAAAAAAAGCACAATTCCTTAGATATGACCAACCACTATAAAATTGGGGCAGCAGGCTATTAATAACATCCAGATTTTGCTGTGTGATATCGCAACGAATTGAGGCTCTTGGTCCATAAATATGACGTACCGCAATATTCCGGGCCTCCAACCCATACCATAACCCACCATATTCCTTCGTTTTGCCATGTGAAAGTGTTCCTAACGAGATCGTTTTACCAGCCGCCAAAATCAGCTTACCTACTAGAAAAGGGTGGCTCGAGACGTTTTGAATCGACAAAAATGAGTGTCTTCCCCGATCGATGGAAATGCCGAGAATTCGGTTTTCCTCCAATGTTGTAGGGTCAGAGAAAAGCCTTACTACAGCCACAATATTAGGTTCCACCTCACTTTCTTCCTTAACTCTGCCGCAAACCTGTTCATCCGCCGGGTATGCTTCTTCAGCAACCTTATAATCGGAATGAATCTCTGGAACAATAGCTTCTTCCGGGTCAAAGAGTGGTGATTCGTCCACAGGGGCTGCTGGATCAAGTGTCAGACTCTCTTGGATTTCCGTAACAAGGCTTTCTACAACTCCAGCCTCATTAGGCTCTTTTTTTTTTGTTGATGGATTAAAATCATCTCGATCAGTTCACTAATGCTGGCCGCACCGATCACTTCCTCAATGTCCCCGTTCAGTTCAGGAAACTCTTCTACCAGATGAGAGAATATTTCGATCATATTAATCGATACAAGCCCCAGGTCTTCCTCGAATTTCATTGATCCGGTAATGTTTTCAACAGGAAATCCAGTAATTCCTGAAATTTCTCTCTTCATCCACTTTAATAATACTTCATGTGAAATTTCTTCCTGCTTTTTTTCACCATTTGTCATAATATGTATAAAATCTTCGATCGTCTTGGCTTCTATAATGTCTGAAATATCCCGGTTTAAATGCGGAAATTGATCTACAAAACGAGCGAATAGCTCTATCATATTAATGGAGACAAGTCCAAGATCCTCCTCAAACTTCATAGTTCCAACTATTTGTTGGCTCGAAAAGCCCGTAATCTGAGCCAATTCATCCTTCATCCATTGTTCTAAATCAATGTTCTGGTTGTAATATCTCACCTCCGCTTCCTGTTCCAATTGTTGAACAGGATGCAAGGGTTCCAGTGCTGGATCTTTTGTGAAACTACCTGTAACTGGAACGGTTATAGAAGGTTCAGCTTTAGACATCAAGGTCACCCCATATTTCTGAGCTTCCAGTGCCTTAAGAACAACTTCTTTGTTCAATTCCATCAGAGACATCAAAAGATTTCCTGAGTCTTCTATCGCAGAACCCGCCTGTTGTAGTTCAAACGTTCTAAATTGTTCCTCCAGAAAATCGGAAACAATATTTTGGTTAGATCTAAAATACTCATCCATATTAATGCCTTTGTTTCTCATCGAATTCAATTCCATACCCATTTCCTTTCAAAGTTCAATGTATTTTTTTGTCATGACAAATCGTAGATAAATAGATTCCTAAACTCATAACTTAACTAGAATTCCAGCCATATAATGCCGTTTGTTAGTTTCTAGGACTAGTTCCTTAATCAGAAGTAGATGATTGTCGTTTCCAGGATGAAAAGGTGTACTTATATTGAAATAAATAATCCCAGTCCCAAAATAAGTAACTTTAATTCAAATATTCTCTATATTGAGTTCATTCTATATCTTTATAAAAAATTTGTAAATATATGAATTTAAAATGATTTCAATCCAATAACTGCCTCTGTCCCACAGTGCTCTTCCGTGAGATCGGCGTTGCGAATAACAACTTACGTTTTTGTCAGCATGGGTTTCTTGGTGAATGTCATATATAGAAATATATGATCTGTTAAATCGAGAGGAGTAAATACTTGTTGAAAATGGAGCTGCTTTGACGAAGCTGCTGCGCGGAAATCACCACTCAAAAACAAATACTTCTTGGATATTTTGAAATTACGCTTTAGGCAAGTACGACAGCATTTCGATGACAATGATTAAATATATCGTGATAAGCTGCCCCAAGTAGTTGTAAGAAAGCCTCCGATCCGCTAGGGACAGGAGGCTTGTTCTTTTAGTTATACATTTTTGCCGGTCAATCGGCTCTGGTATCGGGAAAGGAATACAATGAGACTGGTCACTAGAACAACCATGAGTGCAATGAATTGTGAGGTTGAAAAAACTCCAACCTGTCCTCGAATAATATCCCCTCTATAAAACTCAATGACAAATCTGCCCAGACTGTACAAAATCAAATAAGCGGCGGAAACGAGTCCTACTTTATTTGTTCTTTTAGCTAAAAGAATTAAAAAGAGGCAGAGACCGAAGTTAAACACGCTCTCCATAATTTGAGTAGGTACCAGTTCGACATCATTCGGCGCGATATCAGAATGGTGGAAGGTTATCCCAAACCAACCATGTGTTTCTTCGCCATAACAGCATCCTGCGAGCAAACAGCCAATTCTTCCACATCCCTGAGCTAACGCAACAGAAGGAACAAATAGGTCCAAGTGTTTAAGGAACTTGATTTTCTTAACTCTGCAATATATTAAACCAACAATAATTCCGCTGATGATTCCACCATAAACGACAAAACCATCGGAAAAATTCAGAAGAATTCTCGGATTACTAATAATATTTTCGATTTGGGTCATCCAATACACTAGTTTTGCTCCAATAAACCCACCTACCAAGCTCCAAATGGTTAGAGCGAAAACATGCGATAAATCGAACTGACGTTTTTCTGCTCGGTAAACAACGAGTTGGTAAGCCAATATAACACCAAGCGCGATCATTAAACCGTATCCATAAATCGTTATTGGCCCGAGCTTAAGCAGCTCATTATACATATTTTTTCCCCCTAGAATTACTCATTTTAATTGCTGTTCATTAACAAACACACTAACACCTTCAAATTAGCAGAAAACTTTCATTTTAATTAAATAAATATCTAAAAAAATAATTACTCATTATACCTTTTGAATTTTAGTTGTAAAAAATATTTAACGGACCACTAACTGCGTAATACGGGATTAGTAAAGCAGCATCTAGACATAGCTCAGTTCGCTCCCTTTCCTTACTGTAGGATGCTTAGAATATAATATGTACGAAGCCATAGAGCTCTTGCAGTCCAAATTCGTGAGCGATTGAACTACCTTTCCCATATGCGGATAAAAAGAGATTTCAGAAATAAGGTTAATTGTTTTCATCTTATTTCTAATCGAGTATTATCCCTTATTGAGTTTTCATAAAAATGCTAACCCAAATTTTTTTTCGCTTTTTCGATAAACATACGAAGTCCGGATTTCTCAATATGTTTGACCTGCCCTTGAGCCGAACACAAGCCTAACACATGCCGTTCATCCAGTCGTTCATTCAGCAGTTCCATTCCGTTAATATGGGTGACTCCCAATCCCACAGTAAACGTATCTAGTTTCATGAACAACCCTTTACCCTCTGCCTTAATATAGCTTTCCTTTAACGTCCATAAATAATAGAATGCCTCGTTTTGGCAATGCTTTGACTCTTTAAATAAAGTCAAGCGCTCATCTTTTGAAAAGAAACGATTGGAAATGACCAACGGAGCTTCTTTAATTTCCTCCACATCGATGCCAACGGGGTAACTTGACACAGCAGCAACCACCCATTCACCAGAATGGGAAATGTTAAAGTGAACAAACGGCGGAGTAATCAGCTGAGGTTTTCCATAAGCATTATTTTCAAAGCATAACCCTGTATTTACCACACCCGTCTTGTGACATATGAGATAGCGCGCAAGCACGTCTCCCAGCAGCGTTCGCTGTGCATCTTTTATAAAGCGATATTTCTTCACCTTCGCTCGCTTCTCCAAAGACACAAATTCTAGCAGATCCAATATTTCTTCTTCATGCATTTCATAGTCCATATGCAGCCAATACATGTGCACCATAACAGCTTTATTCCCTTCTAAACCCTGAATAGTTCATAATAAAATTCAAGAAGAACGGATACTTCACGGTCGTTAGACATTCACGCAGAGAGCCTATCGTAAATATCCTTCCTGTGTTGTGATAACCGATCGCTTGTACCACTTCACCGAATTGAACCTTCTCCAAATCACGAAAAGTTTCAATCAGTGAACAGCATTTGCGAATTCACATTTACCATTATATCTTCAAAATTCCAAAAAATCCACATTTATGTCACCGTCATAGAATCAATATAGTGAGATGTGAAAAACAATTCAAATCGAACGCGTAAGCGGACGGCATACTCTTGTTCATCTGAAGAATTATTCGATCCAACGCCCTTTCAATCGTCCCGATTCAATCTGTCTCCAAATTCATCGGCGAGAAAAGTCGATTCATGGTAAATTGAATGTACAAAGAAACCGTCTCCTTTTAAATGGTGGGGTCGCACTTCCATTTTACCAAGGAACGGTTTCTTTTTGTTGTACAAACATAGAGAACGGGACTGTTACAAGCCTTATTATAACTATGGGACAGCCCTAAACTGCTTGCTGCATTTTTTTACAAAAACTCATCATACGAGGTGTAACCTGCTGTGCTAGATCGAAATATCCAGACTTCCACCCAAGTTAGGGTGAGGAGCCGGCACGGATTTTAACATCTCCGCCATCTGTTGGCCCTGCTGCTGCGCCATATCTTTGGTCATCGACATCACCTGTATACTCGCCGCCTGTGCCACCGAAGCCTGACTCATCGCCATTGACAATGCTGCAATATCCATGGGAACCCCTCCTTTCCTAATTTTCGCTTATAGGCTTACTTATTATATATCGGTCCGAAGGAAGCAATTGTTAAAGCCCAGTCAGCCCGAACAGATGCGTAATTCATTAGAACCAGAGCTGTTTGGGCTGATCGATGCTTTAATAACTTTTCGAAGTAATCAAGTCAAGGTCGCTAATGAGAACTTCCGGGTTCGTTACCACCTGCTGAACCATAGAAATAAAGTGTTTCTGAATCTGTTCTACTGTCGTGAGATCGTATACCTTGGCGTTGTACATTAATATCATTTTCATTTGCTCATGAGGTTTAACAATTAACGTAAAATCGAAACTATTATGCTCGGTTCCTCCAACATTCGTAATTTCAAGCGGCACTTCACCTTTTTGGCCCAGCTCCTCCATCCGATCCTGTACCGGAAAATTTTGATATACAACAACATGGTTAATTAAAGCAGGCTGCTCGGTAAGATTTTGAATATCATGTAACGAGTACGTATCATATGCATGTGATTCCACAGCTTGTGCCTGTGTCCTTTGCAGCAGCGTTATAAAGGAGTCTTCATCCTTTGCGCGGATACGGACGGGAATTGCGTTAATAAATAGTCCGATCATACTCTCAATTCCAGGAATGGCAGCTGGTCTGCCCGATACAACACTGCCAAATACAACATCTTTACTTTCATTATACTGCTGCAGCAGTATACCCCACGCGGTCTGCACAAACGTATGCAGGGTCACCTGCTGCTGCTCCGCAAGTTGTTTCATATGCTGAACCAGTTCCTCATCCAGATGGCAGTTTAACGTTCTGGAATCCTGCCTTTCATGTCGAGACTTTGTTTTCCCCCCCGGTAATCCCGTTTGACCCTCATATCCTTCCAGATAACGACTCCAGTAAGCTATCGCTCCCTCATGATCCTGCCGCTCCAACCATTCAATGAAATTACTATATGGTGTTAACAGGGTCATTTCAGGTTTTCGATGTTCCCGAATTGCAAAATAATTTTCAAAAATCTCTTTACTTATAAGTGACATGCACCAGCCATCCATCAAAATATGATGAAAACCCCAGATGACCTGATATTTCTCAGGAGCTGTTTGTATAACAGCCATCCGTATAAGTGAATCATTTTGCAAGTCAAAACCTCTGGCCTGATCCTGCTCGATATATTGATCAATAATCGTTTTGCACTGCAGTTCACTCTTGCCTGTTACATCCTCAAATTTAAATTCGAATGTCTTCTCCTGATACACAATTTGAAGAGGCACATCCAGCAAACCGGAATAAAAATTCGTTCTTAATATCGCATGCCGCTGCATTAAGCGATCCAGGCTCTGTGCAAAAGAGGCCGTGTGCAGATCGCCGCGCATCTCAAACAAAATTTGTACAAAGTACGCACCGGAAAGGGGATTCCGTTCACTTTCGAACAGCATCTCCTTCTGCAGAGGAGTCAGCGGATATACATTCTCGATAAGACCGATGCTCCGGGTATATTCCACCATTTGATCCCATTGGTCTATTGTTAATCTTTTCAGTGAAAGATCACTCGGGGTAAGTTCAGGTTGTTCTTTACTTATGCAGTGCTCCATTACTTTACGAAGATTATCCTTATAATAACCGGCCAGCTGCTCCATCGTTTCCGGTTGATACTGTTTCTGACTGTAACTGATGGACAGCGACATTCTCCCCTCTATAACGATAGCATTGAGATTAAGCACAAACGGTCTCTTGTTGTTCGCACTGACGGACGGGCCGCTGGAATATGCTGAAAATCCAATACCGTCCTGCTTCGAATTCTGATTTACCTGCCCCATATAATTAAAACTGATTTCGGGATTGACTTTAAATTTCTCTGCTGCATCTCCCTGTGACAAGTACCTCAAAATTCCGTATCCCATCCCTTTATTGGGGATCTGACGCAGTCCTTCCTTGACGACCTTGATTCGTCTTGATATATCTGCCTCGGATTCCACCCGAAGGATCACCGGGTACATGCTCGTAAACCATCCCACTGTACGCGTAATATCCAGCTCTGGTAGGATATCTTCTCTGCCGTGCCCCTCCAGGTTTACAAGAATTTTATCCATCCCTGTCCAATCATGAACAGCCATCCCCAGAGCCGTCAGCAGTATATCATTAATTTCCGTATGGTACGCATGATGAGTCTGTTTTAACAACTGCTCCGTTTCCTCCGCTGTCCAATAGATCGTAATCGTTTCGCTGTCTTTCCCAATCGTGTCATTACAATTCATATCTTTAGGCAGCGGATTGACTTCAACCTGATCCAGAGCACGCCAGTAGGAATACTCCTGCTTCATCATCGGCTGGTCGGAAAAGGCAGACAGCTCTTCCGCCCATTGTTTATACGATGTCGTTTTTTGTGGAAGCTGAATTTCCTCTCCCCTAACGAACTGTTCATACCCCGTTTGAATATCTTCATATAAAATACGCCAGGATACTCCGTCAATCACCAGATGATGAATGGCTATGAGCAGATGATCACCTTCAGCACATTGAAATAGGCCAAGTCTGATCAATGGACCGTAAGAGAGATCCAAGCTGCTCTGGATTTCTTTTGCTTTATTTTCAACCAAAGGTGCCGGATCCGCTTCATTCTTCAGGTCAAAGATATCCAGACTATATAATCCGTCTTCCTCTATCCCTCGGTTCCAACCCTCATACCCACCTTCGGGAATCTGCCGATAGAAGATACGAAGTGCATCATGCTGCCTCATGATTTTGTTCATGATGCTGTGGACGAAGCCAGTATCGAACCCATCTTTGCGGAAAAACATCATTTCCTGGTTGTAGTGATGTGCATCTGTCATGTTTTGGTCAAAGAACCAGTGCTGAATAGGGGTAAGCATAACTTCCCCTGTAACTTCCCCTTGATCATAAGAAGAGTTCACAGATGTAACATGTTCACTTAATTCCGCCACAGTCGGATAGGCGAAAAAGTGCTTCATTTCCACTTTATATCCTGATTGAAGCAGTCTTGATGCCACTTGAATACACTTGATTGAATCTCCGCCCAGTTCAAAGAAATGATCTGATCTGCTGATTCTCTGAGTTCCGAGCACAGCTTCCCAAGCAGTAATGATCGCTTGTTCCACCGGGTTTTGCGGTGCCGCATATTCGGCAGTCTGATCTATGCGTTCCTGTGGTGAAGGCAAAGGCAGTGCCTTCCGGTCAACCTTGCCGTTAGAAGTTAACGGAATGTGCTCTAATTGAACAAAATATGACGGGATCATGTAGTCCGGGATTTCATGAGCTAATGCTGCTCTGATTTCCTTGGCCGTCAATTCGCTGCTGCCTTTCCAATAAGCGCATAATTGCTTCGATCCGTCCTCATTGTCATGGGCGATGACGACCGCTTCCTGGATCGTTTCTATGTTCAGCACAGCCGTTTCCACTTCACCCAGTTCAATTCGATAACCTCTAATTTTCACCTGATGATCGATCCGTCCCAAGTATTCAATATTTCCATCCGGCAGCCATCTGGCGGCATCTCCGGTTCGGTACATCCTGCCTTGAGTAATCCATGGATGCTCTACGAATTTCGCTGAAGTCAACTCGGGTCGGTTCAAATAGCCTCTGGCCAGCCCTTCTCCTGCGACATATAACTCTCCTTGAACTCCAATCGGCTGCAGCTGCTGACGTGTGTTCAAAATAAAGGTTTGCAGCGTCGGGATCGGTTGACCAATGTTGCTCTTTCCCGCTTCTATCTCCATTTCAGTGATTTCCTTGTACGTTACATGAACGGTAGTTTCCGTTATACCATACATATTAATTAACTGAATGAGTGGATATTTCTCTCTCCAGTTTTTTAACAAAGCCGGATTAAGAGCTTCCCCGCCGAAAATCACTTTTCTTAAATTCAGACTTCCTCCGCGGCCTCCCAATTCCTCCTGCAGAAGATGGTAGAAATACGTTGGTGTTTGATTCAAAATAGTGACCTGCTCGTCTCTTAACAATTGTAAAAAATGCTGTGGACTTCTGGCGGTCATTTGGGGTACTATAACGAGCTTTCCACCATAGAGCAGGGCACCGTACATTTCCCATACCGAGAAATCAAAGCAAAAGGAATGGAACAGCGTCCAAGTATCCGAGGATTTAAAATCAAACCTGTTTTGGCTGTTGAACAGCAATCGAACTACGTTTTTATGTTCAATGCATGTGCCTTTGGGCTTACCCGTCGTTCCTGAAGTATAGATCACGTAGGCGAGTCCTGTCGGGCTGACACTCCATCCCAGGTTGGCATCCTCTTCATGATATGCGGTCAGATCATCGAGACAGATGACTTCTCCTGCAAAAGAAATCCGTTCCTGCAGATGGCTCTGCAGCAGCAGTACACGTATACCTGAATCCGCAAGCATGTAATTCACACGATCCGCTGGGTATTCAGGATCAATCGGTACATATGCACCCCCCGCTTTCAAAATCGCAAGAATTCCCACCACCATATCCAAGGAACGTTCAGCGATAATACCAATTAACTGATCCTGTTGAATTCCTTTGGCATGCAGTGTTCTTGCCAATTGATTGGCTTTTCTGTTCAGTGTCTGATAGGTCAGCTGCTCACCTTCGAATACAACCGCGACGTGTTCAGGAGTTCGTTCCACCTGGTCCTCAAACAGTGCATGGATTGTTTTATCCATTGGATATGCGGCCTTGGTATCATTGAAAGACTCTAAGATCTGGGCTTTTTCCTGTGCTGTCATCAGGTCTATATCGTCGATCGGAATATTCGGGTTGTTCACCACCTGCTCCAGCAGTTGAATCAAGTGACCTTGAATCCGTTCTATACCTGCCCGATCATAGACACTGCCATTGTAATAAAACATACATTTCAGCAATTGGCCTGGTTTGATAATCAGGTTGAAATCGTAATTGGTTTGTTCATCTGCTTCTACGTTCGTAATTTGAAGAGCTGTCTGCTCCTGATCCCCAAACCGTTCGGTAATGCCTTGTACAGGATAATTCTCAAATATGAGAATGTGATCGATTAAATTTTGTTTTTGTGTGGTTTCCGCTTGAATCTCATACAACGGAAACGTTTCATGTGGGTGTGAAGCGACAGCCTGCTCCTGATTTCGTTTCAACATCGCTGCAAATGTTTCGTTTCCCTGCGCCTGAATCCGCACAGGGATGGTATTAATAAACAGGCCAATTATGCGTTCAACTCCAGGGATCTCCGCAGGTCTGCCTGATACTACACTTCCGAATACGACATCTTGACTGCTGTTGTATTTCTGCAGCAGCAGTCCCCAAGCCGTCTGCATTAACGTATTCAGCGTTACCTGATTCTGACTTGCGACATGTGTAATACGCCGTGTTAATTCCTGACTCAGTGTGCAAATGAGATTTTCTGAATGATATGCACTGCTCTTTGAAACCTTATGCTTTTTCGGCAAAGCCGTTTGTTCCTCATAACCCTGCAGGTAGTCACTCCAGTATTTCAGAGATGCTTCATGATCCTGTTTATCCAGCCATTCAATATAATGTCTGTAAGGTGCAGCTGCCTGCTCCTCCCGTCTTCGTTGTTCCAGAATCGCAAAATAACCATCGAACAGCTCCTGGATCACAAGAGACAGACACCAGCCATCCATTAGAATATGATGGTAATTCCAGATGAAACGATAGGTTTGATCATGCATCTGCAGGATCGAAATCCGCATCAACACATCTTGAGCCAGATCAAAACCTTTTCTTTTATCTTCCCTCGTATAAGCTGCCGCGTATGCTTCGCGATCTTTTTCCTTCATCTCACGCAAATCTTCGTATAAAATCCCGTTTGATTTATGACGGTAAACGACCTGCAGGGGACCGTTTTTCCATCGGCTGTGAAAGTTCGTTCTCAGAATCGAATGACGCTCTATCAATTCATCCAAACTTCTCTCAAATGCTGTCACGTCTAATAAACCATGAAGATTCAGCGTCGTTTGAAGCACGTAAGCTTCAGAACTGGAATGAAGAATATTATGGAAAAACATCCCGTTCTGCATCGGAGACAGCGCATATATGTCTTCGATTTCACCGATAGATTCAGATTCGCGAACCAGACCTTCCAACTCTTCCATGGTCATTCCTTTTAACGACAGATCACTTGGAGTTAGTTCCGGTTTCTCTTTTGTGACGCAGTGCATCATTATTTCCTGCAAATGATTTTTAAAGTACGCTGCCACCAGCTCCATCGTTTCTTTTCGATATTGTGTATGGCTGTACTTTAAGGATAACGACAGTTTTCCTTCCACAATTAAAGCATTGATGTCAATAAGAACATTTCTTCTGTGATTCTCACTTGCATCAGTCCCAGACGAATAAGGAGACATGTGCATTCCGCTATGCTGCAGATCCTGGTCAAATTGTCCCAAATAGTTAAAACTAATTTCAGGATTCAGGGTCAGTGGAGATTCTTTGGCATAAGTGCTCAAATATCTTAATATCCCATACCCAATCCCTTTATTAGGGATGCTGCGGAGGTTTTCTTTGGTTGTCTTGATAAGCTGAGATACATTAGATAGGCCTCTCATATCAAGCACAACCGGGTATTGGCTCGTAAACCATCCCACTGTTCGTGTAATATCCAGGTCCGGAATGATAGACTCTCTGCCATGTCCCTCCAGATTCACAAGAACCTGATCCATACCCGTCCATTGATATATCGACATGCCTAGTGCGCTGAGCAGGAGATCGTTCATCTCGGTGTTATATGCACGATTGGCATGTTTCAACAGCTGCTCCGTTTCCGCTGTCGTCCATTCTATGGTAAGCTGCTCGCTGTCCTTTTCCAAAGCATCTTTCGTTCTGAAATCGGTCGGCAGTGGCTTAAAGGATGTTTGTTCGACTTCACTCCAGTAGTCCAGTTCTTGTTTCATGCCTTCGCTGTCCGCGTACAACTGCAGCTGTTCCGACCATAACTGAACCGAAGTTGTTTTGGGCGGCAGCTGCATCGGTTTTTCACGACTTACTTGTTCATAGCTCTTCGATATATCTTCAATCAGAACTCTCCATGAAACCCCATCGATAAGCAGATGATGGATTACAATGAATAGATGATCACCGTCAGCACACTGAAACACACACAGCTTTATTAAAGGGCCTTGTTCCAATCCGAGCATACGCTGAAGTTCATTTGCTTTCGCTGTGATTTGCAGAGATGGATCTGCTGCCGACCTGTAATCCATCACGTCAAGTGTATATAACGTTTTTTGCTGTTCCAGTCCTTGATTCCACGCCTCATACCCTTGTTCCGTTTGACGATACACCATGCGAAGTGCATCATGATGCTCAATCAATTTATCGAATACACGGCCAAGCAGCGCCTCCTCAAAACCTTCCTGCCGATACAGCATAATGGACTGATTATAATGATAACGATCCACCTTGTACTGTTCGAAAAACCAATGCTGGATAGGAGTCAACAGCACTTGGCCTGTGGTTGTTCCCTGCTCTGACATCGAGCTTACAGGTTGAACATATGGGATCAAGCTTGCAATGGTCGGGTTCTTAAACAGATGATCCATCTGCACCTGATAACCAGCTTGGTACAGCCTCGAAGAGACCTGTATGGATTTGATTGAATCTCCGCCCAGTTCGAAAAAATTATCCAGAAGCCCGATATGCTGCACGCCCAGCACAGTTTCCCAGATGGATGCCAGCTGTTTTTCCAGAACGGTCCGCGGCGCTTCATACTGCATTCCCTTTAACATATAATCTTTGGGAGAAGGCAGTGCATTACGATCCACCTTTCCATTGGACGTAAGCGGCATCTGATCCAGTTGTACAAAATAGGACGGAATCATATAGTTTGGCAGCTGCAGGGACAGGTCGTCCCGCAGCTCTGTAATGGTCATCGCGCCCGCTCCCACGAAATACGCACATAACTGCTTCGCGCCCGCTTCATCCTCTATAGCCAGCACGATCGCCTCTTGAATCCTGCTTATATTTAGAAGAGCTGCCTCTACTTCACCAAGTTCAATCCGGTAACCACGGATTTTCTCTTGATGGTCCATTCTTCCGATATATTCGATATTTCCGTCGGGCAGCCATCTTGCATAGTCCCCCGTCCTGTACATCTTGGCTCCTGGCACAAAAGGATCATTAACGAACTTCTCCGCCGTCAGGTCAGGACGGTTCAGGTATCCTCTGGCAAGTCCTGCTCCCGCCACACATAATTCTCCCTGAACTCCTACAGGCTGCAGGTCATGGTGTTCACCTAAAATGTAGACTCTATTGTTTGCAATCGGCTTCCCAATAGAAATATACTGCTCCGGGGAATTAATCAAAAGAATGGTGGATACGACACTATTTTCAGTCGGTCCATACTCGTTGCACACCTCGATCCGAGGATTGATGCGGTTCAATCGTTGGATCAACGAAGGCACAATCCTCTCTCCCGCAGCCACTACATTTTTCATCGAAGCCCATTCCTCTGCTTTCGCTTGTTCCAGGAGGGTCATCAAGAAACTCGGCGGGCTTTGAATGTGCGTAATTGCCTGTTTTTTGATGATCGAATTAATGGCCACTGCGTCTTTGCATTCCTGCCCGTTTAATAAGTACACGGTTGACCCCGAGATGATCGGACCAAAAAAATGAGTGATGAACGAATCAAATACGAAGGGATTCAGCATTAATACCCGATCATTCCCGCTAAAATGATAAAAATCCGATTTCCACTGCAATGAATTTACAATGCTGGCGTGTTCAATCATGACCCCCTTGGGATTGCCTGTCGTCCCTGACGTATAGATTACATATGCCAGATCATCTGCACGGGCCGTCTGCTCCAAATTCATATCATCGTTATTACCATGAGCTTCAGCATCCAGCGTGACACATAACCCTGCATATTGTTCAGGTTTCTGCAGATGATTTTGATACAGCAGCCAAGCCGCTTCTGAATCCTTAAGAATGAACTGAATACGATCTGCCGGAGATTCCGGATCGATGGGAACGTAAGCTCCTCCGGCTTTCAGAATACCGAATAATCCTACAATCATCTCCAGCGAGCGCTCTGCCATAATGCCAACGAACTGCCCTGTCTGCAGCCCTTTCGCTTGAAGGGTCCGGGCCAATCGGTTGGATTGCTGATTTAATTCCCTGTACGTTAGGGATTTGTTTTCAAATACCACTGCAGGATAATCCGGTGTTTGCTCCACCTGTTCTTCAAATAGTTGATGCATCGTCTTGCTGCGCGAATATCTCATACTTGTATCGTTAAAATCAAATAACAGCTTGTTCCGTTGAGATGCGGATAACATATCGACTTGACGCAGCTCCAGATCGGGCTGGTTCAACATAATAGCGAATAACTGATCCAGATGCTCTGCAGCCTGCAGCATGTAATCTCGGTCATAACGCTCTGCATCATAAACTAATTTCAAACGAACAACATCGTTCTCCAGTTCGAAGTGAAACATGGTCGCTGCTCTTACGTTATTCTCATCGGGAATCGTCCGAGCTTCCCCGTATGAAACTAACGTATGGATCATAGGCACATGGTTGGAGTCATATTGGATATTTAAACGTTCAACCATTTTTCGGAAAGGAATGCGTTGGTGCTGAACAGCTTCACTAAAACTGATCTTCATTTGATTCAATACCGATTTGAAAGACATCGCCGAATCGATATTATTTTTTAAGAGAAGAACCTTATTCGAGGGGGATAAATCCCCCTCGTGCTCTTCCATCGCTCTCATGCCCATAATGATGGTGCTTTCATTCGTGTATTTGTATAACAGACATTGAACTCCAGCTAACAATAGGGTGTACACAGCCTTGGGGATATTTCTGGAAATCGACATGATTTGATTAGAAACGTCAACGGACATCTTCTTATCAATAAAATTTGCATGTTGTGGATCATCTGTATGTTTGGAATCTATCCGGCAATACGGCAGATGAACAAGAACATCTTCTTCTTCAAATCGGCCTGCCCAATACAATTCTTGTTTCTTAAATATAGACATACGGCACCCCGATCACTATTTATAATTTAGGCTCATTCAGAAAAAATCCATCTCCATCAGCTCGGTCAGCGAATGATCATCCATGTCTTCTTCATTTAATTTAATGTGTTTGATTTCCTTATGAGGTTCAAGGCATATCGTTGTCAGAATCAGCAGCAAATTTTGTGACATGGCTTCAATCGCTGTTTTCTCAAACAGAACTGTGCTGTATTCAAAAACGGCTTCCAATCGATGATCTGACTGGGTGACATACAGCGTTAAATCGAACTTGGACACATAATTATTGGGAGCGTAAGGCTGACAGGTGATACCATCCATTTGCAGTTCTGACGAGCCTGTATTCTGCAGTACAAACATCGTGTCGAACAACGGATTTCGCCGTGCATCCTTGGTCAGATCAATTTTTTTGATCAATTCCTCGAATGGATAATCCTGATTTTCATAAGCGTTCAGCATATTTTCTTTGACTTCCAGCAGATATGCTGCAAAAGTTTTATCGCCCGCAGGCTGATTGCGAACAGCCAGTGTATTTACGAACATGCCCATCACCGGCTCCAGCTCCGCATGTGTTCTTCCCGCAATCGGCATACCCACGATGATATCTTCTTGTCCACTATATTTAGATAACAGAATGGTATAAGCCGCGAGCAGAATCATGTATAATGTTGTTCCTGTCTGAACCTCTAATTCTCTCAACCCTGCAGCGATGTCATCTTTCACCACAATGTCCAAACGATCTCCCTCATAACGAAGCGTGTCAGGTCTTTCATAATCTGTTGGCAGTTCCAGCAGCGGAATCTCCTCATTGAAAACCTCGAGCCAATACTGCTCCTGCTTTTTCATCCAATCGCTTTGAAGCTCGCTCTGCTGCCACTCCGCATAATCCTTATATTGGATTCGAAGAGGAGATAACTCTTCTCCGCAATATAACTTGCTGAGTTCGGTCATTAGAATCTGCACAGATAATCCATCAGCAATAATATGATGCAGATCAACCAGCAGTACATGGCAGTCCTGTTGAAGTTCAATCAGTCCAGCTCTCATAAGCGGTGCTTGTCCGAGATCAAATATGCGAATAAACTGCTGCACTTGATCTTCCAGGTCGTGTTCCGCTGCCTGGATAGACTCAATAACAAATTTCACCTCAGGATATATGATTTGTTTGGGCTCTCCATGGATAACTTTGAAAGCTGTCCGAAGAGATTCATGACGATCTACTAACTGCTGGAAAGCTTCTTCTAATCTTGTCCGATCGAGCTTTCCTTCCATTCTGAACATGCCTGACATGTTGTATATGAGTTCCTCACCGGATTTAATGCTCATAATGTACATCCTCATCTGTGCAGAAGAAATAGGATAATATTCTTTTTCTGCTGCTTGAGGAATGGACCGGTTAGCCTGCTGCTCCATCTGATCTATAGACTGGGCCATTTGCTGCATCGTCTGCCATTCAAAGACGTTTCTGACCGAGATACGAATACTCAGGTTTTGATGAATTTTGTAAGCCAGCTTTGTTGCGCGTAAGGAATTGCCACCTATATCAAAGAAACTGTCTTTTATACTGATTTTATCTACACCAAGTACATCCTTCCAAATGGGCAGTAGCGCTTTTTCTGTGCTTGTTCGGGCTTCAATATAGTCACTTCCCGTCAGCATATTTTCCAGCGGAGGCGGAAGTAAACGGCGATTAACCTTCCCGTTAGATGTCAGAGGCATCTTTTGCAGCTGTATAAAGTAAGCTGGAACCATATAATTGGGCAGCATGGTGGAGAGAGTCTGTTTCAACGCTGCAGCGGTTTGTTCGAAATCCGCAGTGAAGTAAGCACATAGAGATTTGTCCCCGTCTGTATCCTCATGCGCCGTAACGATCGCTTCTTTCACACCGGGTACATGTAACAAAGCTGCTTCCACTTCGCCCACTTCAATCCGGTAACCGCGGATCTTAATTTGATGATCGATTCGTCCCAGATACTCCATAATGCCGTCCGGCAGCCATCTGACCATATCTCCAGTTTTATACATGGTCGCACCTTGTACAAAAGGATCACGTACGAATCTCTCTGCCGTCAGCTCGGGCAGGTTCAAATACCCTCTGCCTACACCGTCGCCGGAAATACATAGTTCTCCTACAACACCTATTGGCTGAACTTGTTCATGTTTGTTCAATACATACAAGCGGTTGTTTCCTAATGCTCGGCCAATCGGCAGATGATCTCGTCTATTTTCTGTCTGAAGCTCCTCCGGACCGATACGGTAAGCCGCAGCATCGACACAACATTCGGTCGGACCATACACGTTTATAATCGTTGGTGGTGCTGCATAGCTAAGCGTGAACAACGTATTTAATTCAGCTGCACTTTGCTGAGAAAGAGCCTCTCCGCCAATGAGCATATATTTTAACGAGATTCCCTGCACGTCTTTTGCCCTGCTGAGCAATTTCAAGTGCGCAGGTGTACCATCGGTCAGATCAATTCGATACCGCTTGTAAAAATTTATTAGTTCTTGTCCATCTCCTACCACTTCCCTGTCCGCGACAAACAAAGCATGTCCGGACAGCAGCGCGCCAAAAATCTGCTTCACCGATGCATCGAAATAATAAGGTGCCAGCACAGCAATGTGCAGACCCCTATTCGGCTCATCAATGACCTGGCTGTACAGCGAAGTAACCAGATGAACAACTTGAGCGTGTTCGATCATCACACCTTTCGGCATACCCGTTGTACCTGAAGTATAGATTACATAAGCTAAGCTTCTGAAATCGCCTGTCGCCTTCAAGTTGGAGAGCTCAGATGCATATGTTTTTTCATCGTTTAAATCGATTATTTTGCCATCAAAAGACACCCTTTGTTTGAGGTGCTTCTGCACAACTAACAACTTTGCTCCTGAGTCACGCAGCATATGCTGCATACGATCTTCGGGAGATTCCGGATCAAGCGGAACATACGCCCCGCCTGCTTTTAAAATGCCAAAGATGCCAACGATCATGTCCATGGAGCGATCTGTCATGATGCCTACGAGTTGGTCCGCACCCACACCTTCAGCTCTCAGCGTATGGGCCAGTTGATTCGCCCGTTCATTCAATTCACGATACGTTAATCGCTGATCACCATAACTAACGGCCAATTGGTCAGGTGTCCTTGCGACCTGTGCCTCGAATCTTTCCTGAATGGTATATTCTCGAGAATAGTCCATGGCATTGTCGTTAAATTCATGTAAAAGGACGTACTGCTCTTGTTCAGACAGCATTTGAATATCGGACAATAACATATCCGGTTTGATTACGATGTCTCTGAGGATATGAAGCAGATGTGTCTTCATGCGTTCAATGGTGCTTCGTTCAAACAGATCTGTCTTGTAATTCAAATGCATCTCCAGGCCCTCATTATCATCTTCGACAACGAACATCAGATCATACAAGGATACGCCGACGTTAATCTCTCTCACCTTGAAATGACAGTCCTTTTTCTTTCTTTGGTTCAATGCTGTATTTTGAAAAAGATACATGGTATTAAATAGTGCCGTTCCCGTCGTCTCACGATGCGTGTTTAACTTCTCGACTAGATGGTCAAAAAGATAGTCTTGGTTAGCGAGTGCATCCAGAGATTGATTTTTGATCTCTTCAAGATAGCATCGAAATGACTTATTCGCGGCAGGCTGTGATCGAACTGCCACCGTCTGAATAAAGACGCCGATCATATGCTCGACATCCGGATGATTTCTTCCGGATGTTGGCGTTCCTAAAATAATATCCTCTTGGGCCGTATATCGATGAAGCAGCACATTATACGCTGCCAACAACACCATAAACAGCGTGGTGCCCGTCTGTTTGGCGAGTCGCTCCAAAGATTCTTTCAAATGCGGTTCCAGAACAAATGACAGCCTTGACCCCGCCGAAGTCAAGTGAGGTGTTCGAACAAAATCGGTAGGCAGATTCAAATAAGGGATTTCCCCGCTGAATTGATCCAGCCAGTATTTCTCCTGCTCTTTGTAGGCGTCACCTGCCATGTAGTCTTTCTGCCAGGCGGTAAAGTCCTTGTATTCAACCTTGATCTCCGGCATGCTTTTTCCTTCATATATATCAATAAGTTCATTAGCAAGAATACCCACCGAATACCCATCCGATATAATATGATGCATCTCAATTAGAATCTCAGCATGATCCGCATCTGCACGAATGAATTCGGCACGTATTAATGGAGCTTGTGAGCAGTCAAATGGTCTCGTAAACGACTTAACCTGCTGGTCCAATGAATCTTGACTCAGTTCTGATCGTTTCACTTGAAACTCAATGGAAGGTGCGATGGTTTGATAAAGCTCTCCATCAATCAAATGAAAACTTGTACGAAAAGCTTCGTGACGCTGCACAATTTGTTCTAATGCACCAATCAATCCAGCTTCATCGATATGTCCTCTGACCGTGAGATGACCGCACATATTCTGAAACACACTGTTCGGTTCAAATTGATCCAGAAAATAGATTCGTTGTTGTGCGGGAGAAGTCTCGTAAAACGCTTTGATGTCAACCGGTTTAATCGGAACGAGTGTACTATCACTCTCCCCTGTAATCAGACTGGCAAGCTCATTCAGTCGTTTATTCTTGAATAATTGAACGATCGAAATCTGCTGCTGAAACTGCTGATGGACTTTGGAGAGCATCAAGGTGGCCTGAAGCGAATTTCCTCCGAGATCAAAAAAGTGATCATTCCTGCCCACTTGATTCACGGACAATACGTCCTCCCAAATCTGCGCCAGCTTTTGTTCAATACCGTTAGCCGGATACACAAACTCGGCAGTACGCCTAACGCCAGCAGCATGCTCAGTTTTAAACTGACTGTACATATCATGCAGCTGCACCTGCTGCTGATCTGAAAATAATGATAAAGATGAGATTTCAGCTTCCGGATGGCTCACCATGCCTTGAAGCAAGCTTTTGAATCCTTCGCACCACAACTTCATCATTTCATGTCCAACCAGATCGGTATTGTAATCAAAATCAAGATACAATTCACGATCCACATCCGTAATATTGAGAAATAAATCATAAGAAATATGTTTGATCGGATACGAAATAAACTGCGTCTCCATATTCTCGAATTGGAGATGATGAATCGTTCTGTCCATATTAAATAAAATGCGGGTCTCCGGTGCCTTCATAGGTGCAAGCTGCTCGGTTACCATCGGTAATGGAACGCGCTGGTGCTTCATGACAAGAGCCAGCGTCTCCTTAAGCTGAACCATATGCTCTGAAACAGACCGCTCCGCCAGCACGGCAGAATGAACAGGGAGTATATTGACACAGTTACCCATCAGTTCGTTTTTCCCCATATGGGACTGCCCCGCTGCTGGTACCCCAATAACAAGCTGGGATTCACCGGTAAGTTGATGCAAATATAAATGGAATGCTGCAAACATCGTGACGAACAAACTGTTTTTCTTCGTTATACTCAGAGTTCGCAAGGATGTGGTTAATTGATGGTCCAGCTTAATCGAGTATCGTTCACCTGAGTATCCCTTTTGCATGCCATCGGAATATTCCGTTGGCAGCATGATGCGTGGATAAGACAAGGAGAACCGATCTTTCCAGAACTGAATTCCTTCGGCAAACGCTCCCTTTGCATGTTCAAGCCGCTGCCAGGTCAAATATTCCCGGAATGGAGCGGCTTCAGCCAATCGAATCGGGACCTCCCGAACAAGAGCAGCATATATCTGCTCCAATTCCTGAATGAACAGAGCGATCGACCAGCCATCTGCAATAATGTGATGAAAAGTCAGCACCATAACATATTGATCCGCTGCCTGTTTAAGCAAAGTTATTCTAAACAGAGGTTCATCGGATTGCAGGTTGAACGCTTCACTCGCATTGCTCGATAACCAACGTGATATCTCCTGCTCCTGCTTCTCTCCGGCATACATGGTGAAATCAAGCCACGTGCACTGAAATTCCATGAGTGCTCGGATTTCCTGTGTTTCACGGTCTGCATGAACGATCGTTCGCAGCGCTTCATGACGCTGCACGATCTGATTCACAGCCTGTTCCAGAGCGGACGGGTTCATATGGCCTTTCATTTTTAAAATAACATGCTGATTTAATGCAGCATTTGCATCTTCACCGTGCAGTGTAGTTAGTAATAATTGTTTCTGGTCCAAAGACAGGGGAACTTCCATAACAGGCGAAGCACCGGGAATAAAGCCCAACTGCTGCAGATCATAGACCGTCTCTTTCACAATCTTAATGATTGTATTCATGTCGTCCTTGGAATGAACCGTAGAAATAAAACAATTGCGACCTTCCCAAATATATAAACCTTTATGGATCAAATGGTAGAAAAACAGCTCCATGTCACCAAAGGAAATAAACCTGAATAGTGATCCGAAGTTCACCATCTGAATAGGTACATTGGAGGTATTAAAAAATTCATTTAATTCATTTACAAGATCCTCTGTTCTCTCATTTAATTCTTTATATAAAGTTCCTGCTTCGGCTTGAAGGTGCTGCAGTACCGCTAAAGTTACTCGCATCGTAAGCGGATGGGTGCAGAACGTCCCACCAACAAACGTTTTTTTATCCGCATCTGAAGGGTATGATTGATCACCAAAGTTCCAGGTTCCTCCATCTACGGCACTCATGAATTCAGCTTTGCCCGCCACGATGCCAATAGGCAGCCCTCCGCCAACCACTTTTCCATAGGTGACCAAATCAGCCTGAACGCCAAACCATTCCTGTGCTCCGCCTAACCCGATTCTAAATCCGGTGATGACTTCATCAAAAATAAGTGCAGTGCCCGATTGTGCTGTAATCTCTCGAAGCTCATGCAGGAACTGGGTTGGCTGCAGATCAGGTCTCCGACTCTGTACGGGCTCAACGAGAACCGCAGCCAATTCATCACCCATCTGACGAATCAGTTCAAGGGACTGCGGATGGTTATAATTCAAAATGATCAAATCATCGATAGCGCTTTTGACAATACCAGGAGCCATGGGCAGTGCAGAAGACAGGGTCTGGGCGGGATTCGCCACACCTAATACGCCGTCGTGTGTACCATGATAGGATCCGGAAAATAATACAACTTTGGAACGCCCCGTTACTGCTCTCGCCAAACGCAGCGCAACCATGACGGCTTCTGTTCCTGAATTATAAAATGCGACACGTTCTACACCCGTCAACTCCGAAATTTTGGCTGCAGCATCTCCTGCCAAGTCTGACATTGGGCCTAACGGGGGCATCTGTCCCTGAATGCTTTCGGCCATTATATTTCGGATAAACGTTGGATTATGGCCAAATAGATTTACACCAAATCCCATCGTCAGATCCAAATATTCATTCCCATCGATATCCCATAGTTTAGATCCATCAGCACGTGCTGCGATAATAGGATACACCATTTCCTTCCAATATGAACGGAATCCAGCAGCATTGCGATTGTTGGCGTGCACATAACGAGTGCGATCTGTTTGTAACTTGGAGCCGATCGTTTTAGCAGTATATTTCGCTATAAATTGTTCAATATACTGGTTCTGCAGCTCCGAGAATGTACTTTCTTCCTGAATTTTTATTGATTGATACGGTATAAATGGCTTGATTTCTTTGGAATCGGAATTCGATGTGACTTTTTCCATTGCATTGTCTTCCCTTTTTAGCGGTACTTCTATGCGTTGTTTAACTTCGTGGGGTTCGTTCTGTGCATGATGCTGTATTGGCAAAGAAGTTACTCGAGCAGCCGTCTGCTCGCCGAGCAGCAAATTCAGGCTTTTTAATTGGGATTCCATCAGTTGAATCGCTGACAAAACAACTTGCTCTGAATTCGCTGCAGATTGGACCTGATTAGTGTGAGGGACCGATGCAGTAAATCGCTGCTCAGAATGTTCCTGCTCTGGTACATCATCTAAGTGTGCGGAACTATCCATTACTTTCGTATTTTCTGCCACATATTGCACTAAAGAATTGATATTCGTGAGGGTTTCAAAAAACATTTCCATTGGAATGTCCAGGCCAAATCCGTCTGATATTTCTTTCTGGATCTGCACAAGAATGATAGAGTCCAGCCCCATCTGCAAAAAGTGTGCATGATCATCTAACTCTGCCAGCTTCAGACCGGATGCACGACTGATGCTTGTCTTAATTTTCAACTGCACATCATCTATATTTTTCTCCATAGGAAGCACGTCCCTTTCTTCCCTATGTGTCACAGGTATCGGCTGCTTGACTTCAATCCAACACCTTTTCTGTTCAAATGGATATAAAGGTAAAGGAATTTTGGAGATACCTTCACCATCATAAAACCTCTCCCAATCAATCACTGCGCCTCGTGTAAACAGTTCCCCGAATGAACGTAAGGATTCTGCCTTTGGCAGTGCATAGAGATGCTCAAAAACGAGTGTTCTGTCTTTTGGGGTACAGCCAAAGTAAACATCTGTAAGCTTATTTTCACCGCGTGTAATGTGTTCCAATTTCTCATACAATTCCTGCGTACTCGTTATTACGATCGCGAGCCGGTAATCAAGACTGGCTCTTCCCCTACTTGCCGTATAACAGATCTGTTGAATGCGAACATCACGGTTCTCCCTGGTGTACCGAAGATACATTCTGACCAGGTCATTCAATGCCCGATCATTCGCAGCAGATAACACAAACAGATGGGGCTCTTGCTCCGAAGCTTCGGGTACGGTTTTGGATGAAACGTATTCTTCTAGAACCACATGTGCGTTAGTGCCGCTGAAGCCAAAAGAACTGACCCCGCCTCGCAAAGGCCGTTCCTCTTCACCCAAGTCCATCAATTCCTGATTCACATAAAAAGGAGAGGATTCAAATTTCAATGCAGGATTGGGGCTGTCAAAGTGAACCAAGGGCGGAATCGTTCTATGCTGTAACATGAGAACAGATTTAATTAAACCGGTGATCCCCGCCGCTTCAAAACTATGCCCCATGTTGGCCTTGGCTGACCCGATCGCACAGAACTGTTTCCGATCCGTATATTTTTCAAACGCCTTACGTAAAGCATTAAATTCAACGGGATCACCTAATTTGGTTCCTGTCCCATGTGCTTCTATAAAGTGGAGTGTGTCCGGAGTAATGCCGGCTTGCTGCCATGCGTGTTCAATGACACTCGTTTGTGACTCGGGATTAGGTGCTGTGATTCCCACCGTTTTGCCATCCTGGTTAATCGCACTTCCTTTAATCACGCCATAGATATGGTCCTTGTCCTTCACAGCCTGCTGCAGGGGCTTCAGCATAACTGCCCCAACACCTTCCGCAAATCCGGTGCCGTTCGCATCCTCGCTAAACGTTCTTGTCAATGCATCTGGAGACTCCATATCGAGTCCGATACTGATTGGTAATAATGCGGTTCGAATACCTCCTGCAATAGCCATTTCACAATCTCCTGCAAGCAAACCTCTACATGCCATGTGAACGGCAGCAAGTGAAGAGGAACAAGCTGTATCTATCGTTATGGCCGGGCCTTTCAAATTTAAGAAGTATGCAATTCTGCTCGCCAGCACAGATGGTAGATTTCCAATAATATAATGTTTGATCTCTGATGGATAATTTGCAGTGATAAGGCGTTCATAATCATAGCCAACTTTGGAATATCCCACATACACTCCTACTTGGCTGCCGCTTGTCTCCTCGCCTGCATACCCCGCGTCTTCAAGCGTATGCCACGCAGTTTGCAGGAACATTCGTTGATTCGGGTCCATAAATTGGGCGGATCTCGGGGTTAAACCAAAGAATGAATAATCAAATTGATCGATCTGATCTAAATAACCACCTTTGATCCACTCCATTTCGTTCATTTCGCTGTGAATAGAATGGATATAATCGACTGCGTCTTTGATCCGAGGTTCAGGATAATCCTTTATGAAGTGTCTGCCCTCTGCCAATACACGCCAAAACTCATCTGCATTTGAGGCTCCGGGAAGATTCATCGACATGCCAATAATGGCTATGTCATTAGAGGATGGCTGAGATTCCTTGGCGAGATTGGCTCTTTTATGTTCACTGCGTCGGTCACCAGCCAAATATCCTGCCAAATCCGTTATCGAGGGATAGGTAAAGAGGTCTGTTACGGCCAGTTCTTCTCCGTATTTTTCTTCGATTCGTTCAGCAATCTGCGCCAGCTGCAGTGAAGTGGCACCCATATCGAAATAGCTGTCCTCAAGTTCAATTTTTTTTCCGACCATCACTTCAGCAAAGAGAGACAGTAATTCACGTTCCAGCACTTGAACGGAAACGGATGCCTTTTGTCTATTCTTGTCATTGACAAGTGCTGCTTCGATATTCGCAGACTCGGATGCAAACTTTCCTGCTTCATACTGCTTCGCTAACTGATAACGCTGGATTTTCCCACTTGTTGTTTTAGGTAACTTTTTAATGGGCAGTACTTCCTTGACACTCCATCCTCCGTAAATATAGAGATGTTTTTTTATATCTCTGACTAACGGCAGAAAGTGTTCGACCTTTTTTTTATAAACGACAAATACAATAATTTCTTCACTCTGACTATTCGAATCAAATACACCACAAGCGGCAACTCTACCGAGTTCAATCTCATGCAGTTGAGTGGCTGCACGTTCGATGTCATGGGGATATATATTTTTACCGTTAATAAAAATGATGTCTTTCTCTCGTCCTGTCACCACAAGATTACCGTTCATCATAAACCCCAGATCCCCTGTATTCACCCATCCATCGCGAGTGAATAACTTCTCGGTTGCTGATGGATTATTGTAGTACCCTTGAGTGACATTATCCCCCTGGATTTGTATCTTACCGATCATACGATCCGGAACAGGGTTCATTTCCTCATCACATATTCGAATACGGCAGTAGTCAACAGCCTGACCAACGACAGCAAACGAAGCCACATGCGCTGCATCCTTCTCCACTTCGATGACATGCTCACCAAAATTCAGATGGCCGCGGTGAACATAGACCGCTTCGAACTCTTTATCTGTTTCAGGAAAGGAGACGGCTACTGACGCTTCTGCCAATCCGTATACGGTAAACATAGCTGTTTTCTTCAACTGATAGGCTGATAAAACATTCAGGAACTCGTCGCATACTTCCGGTAATATGGGTTCGGCCCCGTTATAGATGATTCTGACACAGGATAGATTCCATCCCTGGGCCTTGTCTTCGCGAAAGAAATTCAAAAAATATTTATAACCAAAATTAGGAGAGGAGAGGATAGTGGCTTGATGCTGATTGACTTTCTTCATCCATAGAATTGGTTTTCGAATGAATAATTCCGTTGGCATCAGATACTGATTGATACCTGCCACAAGTGGAACGAGGTGGAATCCGATCAAGCCCATATCATGGGTGAGGGGCATCCAGGAGAGGAAACTATCGTTTGCACTAATCTTTGCGCAGTTGATTGCACCACATGCGTTGTATATCAAATTGCGGTGTGTGAGCATAACTCCTTTGGGATCACCGGTTGATCCGGACGAAAATTGAATAAATGCCAGGTCTTCTGACTTGGGCTCACTATATTTAACAGTCTCATACTCGTATACCCTGTCATGTATGATTTCCGCTCTCTTCTGCAGGTGACGATAAAAATCCGTCAGTTCATGTTCCAGTGCGAATTTTTTCATTTTCTCCAGTACCTTTTCAGATGCAATCATAAAGGGGGCGTTCAACAATTCCCAGATACGGTATACCTTCATATTTTGATCTTCATCTTCACCAATACTTACAGGTACAGGGATCATTCCACCCAATAAACAAGCCCAAAATGCGACTAAAAAACATTTATTTTCTTGAATCTGAAAAATAATTTCCTGCCCGGGTTTTATGCCGACGCTTTGCAAATAACCCAAATAACCTTTAGCTTCGTCCAACAGTTGACGATAGGAAACCAGAGTTTCCATCTTATCAGAATCAATAAAACGAATCCCCCGATCTGTCATTTTGCTTCTGTCGCGAATGACGTCTACTAGTGTTTGAAATTGACTGGTATACATATCTCTCCTCCAAATGGAATCATCTCTATGAGACTTATCTAATTAGTTACACATATTTCTTGCAAAATTTTACCATAGAAATATATGTTATTTCAAGAAATTTATTGTTACTATATGGTAAAAAATAGTTTTTTAACGAGTGGATTTTTACATGCTCATGACAAAACATATCCATTTTTGCTCCCTTATAGATCGAAAAAAATAGACACCTCCAGTGAAGGAGATGCCTATTTTGCCTGCTCTGATCCAATTGTATGTTCTCTTTATTCCATTGCTTCAATTAACCCGTGCTTCACAAAACTATGATACAATCCGTCTTCTTCTACGGAGTACGTGATGTCATCAGCGATCTCTTTCAGCCCTGGCTTGGCATTGCCCATAGCAATACCTACAGCACAGAATTCCAGCATCTCGGCATCATTCATCCCGTCGCCGATCGCAATTGTATCTTCACGTGACATCCCCAGATGTTCGAGCAGGTCAGCAATGGCAATCGCTTTGTGAATTCCCGGGATCATCAGCTCCCCGCTGCCTTCTCCAAAAACAGGTACGGTGCACTGAATCACTTCGAACTTGCCTTCGAATTCCTGTTTGATTCGTTCAAACGGAACAATCGGGCTTTCCAGGAAACATACCTTGTTGACGTCTTCCTTATACAGATCCGCTTCACCATACGTGAGCCCGGCAATAAACGGGTGAGGTTTGGTCTCTTTTTTCTCCCGGGCAGCCGGTTCGTTATCCACATCACCATAAATGCGGCGTTCCAGATGAGCTTGAAGATGGGTGCTTGCATACAGTGCCGAATTGGATTCAAGATAAAAGTCAATGCCGTGTTCATTAAAGAAATCGACCATATGTCGAACATCTTCGGCAGTTACTTTTTTATGATATAACACGTCAGAGCCATACTCTACGTATCCCCCGCCCGCACCAATCAAACCGTCGAAGCCAATCTCCCAGATCGAATCATAGATTTCAGCCTTGGAGCGGCCCGTGCACAGATAAAGCAGATGTCCGTTCTTGCGCGCTTGTTTACATGCCTGCTGCGCTGACAATGGAATGCTGCCGTCATCATCTACCAATGTGCCGTCTATATCAATAAATACAATTTTGGGTTTGATACTGTCCATCTCGTTATACCCCCGTATGCATCTCTACGATGATCTTATGATATTGTTGAATATTCTTTTTGATCTACTCTCTGTTAACAACTGCCCGCTTCACCATATCACGAGTGTATTCTCGTATCTTTCACAAAGACCGCAGTACACAGTACTATGGATTTCGAGGTGTTCGCTGATCAATTAATTTTTCTAAAAATGCAGCAAATGAATCCGCATACACTTCAGGTTCCCCATTAAAGTAATCCAGACGCATCACCTTAAATTCTCCAAGTTCATCCGTTGTTCGTGTATCAAAATAATAATATTCATCCTCGTCCGGGATAAACAGTTCCAGCTTTCCTTCCTGCTTTGCCTGTTCATCTGCAAGTCTGTAGATATATAGAATGTCCGTATCCGTGTACTCTCTGTGCTCTGATGAAGTAATGGTTAGAATCCCTGTCCCGCTTAACATCGCTTGCCCATAATTTAGAAGCCACCATCGGTAGGAAGGCGGTAATGAAAAACCCAGCTCCTGCTCGACTTCAACAATCCAGCTCTCCTGCACCTGATGATTTGGAAACCACTTTACAGCCTTGGTATGTTTCAATTTTTCAATCAGACTCGTGTACATCCCTACATCTCTCCGATCTAAATGTTTGTGAATTTGTCCATATGCACAATCTGCCATTCATTCTGCTCTTCCGCAATGAACGTAAATCCCTGTCGCTCCCAGAAATCAACGGCTCCAGGCAAAAAACGATGGGTATGCAGGTATAACGTGGTATAGCGCATTTTGGTTACGATCCGCCCCAGCTCCTGAACCAGCAGTGAACCGATGCCGTACCTGCGATAAGCAGGATCGACATAACATTTGACAATCTCCGCTGCAGCGTTATCCGAGTACCTGCCTTTAATAACCTCAATCCGTCCATCATAAGGAACAATACCGATGGAGCCAACAATGCCTGCTTCGCCTAATCGGGCAATCAGAAAAACGGCATCCTCCCGGTGCAGATAATGTTCGGTAAACTGTTGAAAATCTTTAGGTAATACGCTCGGATCTATCATGGGAAACACTTCACCGCGTACACGCATGGCAAACTCAATCGCCTCCTCAATCTCGTGGGACTGGACAGGCTTTACTACAACTTTGGTGTTAACTTCTGTCAAAAAGTCACTTCCCTTCATTCTCCATTTGGAGATGCCGCTTTCTTCTTAACAACTTCAGCCCCTCCTATCCATACGAATCAAATAAAACTATCAATCCGTCTATACTCCCGACCATTTTGAGAGAAGGCCCGCGCATTCTGATAGACTCCGCATACGATAAGGCGTATCACAATCTAAACTGGGAAAGGGGGGAAACCAATGTGGGTATGGCTTGGTACTGCAGCCGTTTTGATGTTGATCTTCATCTGGTTCACCCTTCGTTATACTGATCAAAGAGCAGCCAGCAAATTCGATCCTCACGCGCCCCATCAGCTGCTGATTAGGTTTAAGGAAGGTACAACACCAGATCAGATGCACACCCTTCATCGCAAAAACAAATGTAAAGTCGCTGAAACATATGAGGATCTCGGTTGGTATCGAATAGAATCACGTCAAAAAATGCACCGCATGCTCAAAAAGTACAAGGGTCATGACGTTGTTGAACATGTTCATCCAAACTACCTTGTAGAAGCTTCATTTATCCCGAATGATCCGTTCTTCCCCTACCAGTATAATCTGACTAAAATCAATGCCCCTGCTGCATGGGACCTCAATCAAAGTAACAGCTCAATTAAAATTGCTATCATCGATACAGGTGTTCAGTTAAACCACCCCGAACTTGCGGCCAAGCTCCTGCCGGGCTACGATTACGTTGATTATGACAGCATCCCTGAAGACGGAAACGGTCACGGAACCCATACCGCAGGCATTGCCGCTTCCATTACGAATAACGGTGTAGGCATTGCGGGTACAGCCCCTCTTGCTTCCATCGTGCCCATTCGTGTGCTGG
The DNA here is from genome assembly GCF_040702995.1 of Paenibacillus sp. AN1007. Lineage (NCBI taxonomy): Bacteria > Bacillati > Bacillota > Bacilli > Caryophanales > Paenibacillaceae > Paenibacillus > Paenibacillus sp. AN1007. The sequence continues at coordinate 1,937,662 of NZ_CP159992.1, read as the reverse complement.
ATAACAACGGTCAAGGTACCATTGGCAATGTGGGTAACGGACTTGTTTTTGCAGCCAATAATGGCATACAGGTCGTTAATCTCAGCTTGGGCGGTCCAGCAGGAGATGCTTTCCTCCAGGCTGCTGTGCAGTATGCTTGGGACCGCGGAGCCGTCATTATTGCGGCAGCAGGTAATGATAATACGTCATTTCCCGTTGTGCCCGCCTCTTACCCCAACGTCATTGCCGTAGCGTCCACCAACTCGTCCGATCTGAAATCCAACTTCTCCAACTATGGATCCTGGGTCGATATGGCTGCACCAGGTGATTCCATTCTCTCCACTTACCTCGGGGGTTCCTACGCCTATCTAAGTGGAACTTCCATGGCAGCTCCACAAGTTGCAGGCGCTGCTGCTTTGCTCGCAGCTCAAGGCAGAACCAATGCCCAGATCCGGGATGCACTATGTTTTGCTTCAGACCCTGTTTCCGGTTCCGGGATCTATTGGACGTACGGGCGGCTGAATGCCTATCAAAGCCTTCAAGTACCTTAAACGCTCCATCCAGTCACTCCATGCAGAGAACAACTGCTTTTTGCTTCCCAAATCAAATGTGTTAAAAAACCATGGACCTCCTGTATCGGAGCGCTCCATGGTTTATACAGTTAATGCCGTTTCGTGTTATACTTTTGCTGCCCAGATTTCAATCTCAATTTTAATCTCGGGTAGACCTAGTGCCGTAATATATCCAATGACAAGATGTTCTATATTACTAAATTATATTAAATTCTATTTTATGGGTCAAACTCATACGATCATAAGAACACAGGAAGAACTTGATTTAGAAATACTGTGCTCCATTACTCGAGATAACTTCTTTGTACCAATGAAAGCTTTTCTTTCTTACTCTGCGAAATGTTCCGCTTCCATCGTTATTTCTGTCTACATAAATATAGCCATACCGCTTCTTCATCTCGCCCGTACCTGCACTGACCAGGTCAATCGGCCCCCAGCTGGTGTATCCAATAAGCTCTACACCATCCTGGATCGCTTCGGCCATTTCGGCAAAATGGCTGTTCAGATACTCAATGCGATAGTCATCTTCAACGGTATCATTGTCCAGCAGTACATCAGATGCACCCAGTCCATTTTCGACAATAAACAGCGGTTTGCCATAGCGGTCATGCAGCTGGTTGCACGTAATACGAAGCCCTTTGGGATCAATCGTCCAGCCCCATTCCGATGCTTGCAGATACGGGTTCTTCACTGAACCAAACACATTGCCTTCTGTGGAATTCTTCAAGATTTCCGGGTCAGCACTTGTACACCGGCTGGCATAGTAGCTGAACCCGATATAATCGACGGTATGCTGCTTCAAGATGTCGGCATCTTCCGGCTGCATCTCAATGCGAATGTTATTCTCCCTGAAAAAACGTTTCGTATAACCGGGGTATTCTCCCTTGGATTGTACATCAATGAAGAAAAACGATTCGCGGTCTTTATCCATGGCCTTCCATACATCTTCCGGATGTGAGCTGTAAGGGTAGACCATACCCGCAGCCAGCATACATCCAATCTGAGCATCCGGAACCATTTCGTGACAAGCTTTAACGGCCAGCGCACTTGCAACCAATTCGTGGTGAGCCGCCTGATATAATACCTGCTCCTTGTCTTCACCTTCCTGAAGCACAATACCTGCGCCGATATATGGTAGATGAAGCAGCATGTTAATCTCGTTAAAGGTCATCCAGTACTTCACCTTGTGCTTATATCGATTGAATAAAGTTTTGGCGTAGGTTTCGAAAAAACCGACCATCTTGCGATTTTTCCAGCCACCATAGTTTTTCACCAAATTCACAGGTACATCAAAGTGACAGATCGTTACAACGGGTTCAATGTTGTGCTTCAGCAGCTCGTCAAAGACATCATCATAAAATTGAAGTCCCGCTTCATTGGGCGCTGCATCATCGCCATTCGGGAAAATTCGTGCCCAGGCTATCGAAAGCCTGAGACACTTGAATCCCATTTCTGCAAATAACGCAATATCTTCCTTATACCGATGATAAAAATCAATTGCTTCATGTGAAGGATAGAACTCTCCTTCTTTGGGTTCAAACGAATCCAGGTTACCGAGTGCAATCGGATAACGATTAGGTCCAATGGGAATCAGGTCAACCGTGGTTAACCCTTTTCCCCCTTCAAGATAAGCACCCTCCAGCTGATTCGCAGCTGTTGCGCCTCCCCAGAGGAAATTTTCCGGGAAGGCCTTCATTTTTTCAAACATTGAAGTATTCCTCCTATGCATAACAAGCGTTCAGAATTCGATTCGATCAAGCTGAAATTAGCTCAGCACAGTAAGCAGCTTATCCTTCTCGTTCACACTTGCACTTTTAGTAGGGACCACGTCCAGATAATCGGACGTATTGGTGATAATAATCGGAGTAACGGTCTCATATCCCGCATCTTTAATGGCCTGCAGGTCAAACTCCATAATCAGATCACCTGCGTTGACACGGTCACCGTCTTTCACGTGGGCCGTAAAATGCTGCCCTTTTAACTGCACTGTATCTTGACCAATGTGAATGAGCATCTCTACGCCATCATCTGTGACAAGGCCAATCGCATGTTTGGTCCGATATACCGTCTGCACAACACCCGTGATTGGCGATACAACTCTACCGCTAACAGGACGAATGGCAATACCTTTACCCATGTGCTCTCCAGCAAACGTAACATCATTAATTTCTTTCAGTTCAACCACTTCACCCGCCATCGGGCTTACAATTTCATAACGGTTGTTAGGATTAGGATCAAGCACAGGCGCTGGTGCTGGAGCAGTCGTTTTTTCTACCGGATCTTTGAAACCAACGATATACGTCAGAATAAAACCAAGTACAAACGCAACCAGCGTAGCAACAATTGCCATGTAGAATGTAGAATCCAATCCGCTTTCTTTGTTAATAAAAGTTGGATAACCGAATACGCCAAGTCCGCCAATCATATATATTTTTGAACCGGCATATCCTAGAATTCCGCCTCCAATACCACCTGCAATACAGCTCATAATAAATGGTTTTTTCAACGGCAGTGTAACTCCGTAGATAGCGGGTTCAGTTACACCAAAGATACCCGAGATAAAAGCTGGAATACTAAGTGTTTTGATTTTCGTATTTTTAGTTCTCAGTAATACCGCAAGTACTGCACCAATTTGAGCAAATGAGGCGGCAAAGGACATCGCGACAACTGGATCAGCGCCTGACGTGCTGAGATTGAGAAGCGCAACCGGAACCAGTCCCCAGTGAAGTCCGAACAATACGAATACCTGCCATAACCCGCCGATAATCAATCCCGTAACGATCGGGCTTAATTCATAAATGTTGGTTGCTCCAGCACCAATTAACTGTCCTGCCCATGTAGAGATCGGACCAATGACCAGGAAAGTTGCCGGAACAATAACCAGTAAAGTAAAGAACGGTACAAGGAATGTGCTTACTACTTTCGGAATTACGTTTTTAAAGAATCTTTCAAGTCTTACAGCTACAAATGTAGCGATAATGATCGGAATAACGGATGAAGAGTACTCCATCAAAATAACCGGCATACCCAGGAACGTAATATGAATTGGCGATTCAAACAATGTGCCTGTAAATAGTGTATACAGCGGATCGCCTGTTTTAAGCCCCGCCAGCGTTGGATATACGAGAGAAGCACCGATGGCCATACCCAGGAATGGCGAACCACCGAATTTTTTGATTGCCGTATAACCCAGGAAGATCGGGAAGAAGTAGAACAGACAGTCACCGGTTGCTTTCAGCAGCTGATACGTACCGGAATCCTGTGTGATCCAGCCGAAGGCCACAAACATCTCGTTGAAACCTTTGATCATCCCCGTTGCTGCCAGCAATCCGAGGAGCGGTGTGAACACACCCGAGATCATGTCGATAAATCGACTGAACAATCCTACTTTCTTACCTGAATCATCCGCAGCTTCCTCGACCTGTCCTTCCGTCGGGAAATTGCCCGCTTTCACCACAGCTTTATACACATCCGGCACTTCGTTGCCGATTACAACCTGATATTGTCCTCCGCTCTGCATAACGGTGATTACACCTGGCAGATTTTTCAGTTCTTCCGTTTTAGCAGCGCTCTCATCTTTCAGTTTGAAGCGCAGTCTTGTCACACAATGGAATACGCTGTTTACATTCTCGCGACCACCTACACGTGACAGAATATCTTTTGCTAATTGATCGTAGCTGCTCATTGTCATTCTTCCTCTCTGAGTAGACTCCCCATGCCTGTGAAACAAAGAAAACCTGAACCACTGAACAAGCATAACGTACCGGAAATCCGGAAATCAGTTATGTTATTCAGCAATTCAGGTTTTGCCCTTAACGGTTGCAACCCTGTAAGGCTGTACACATTGGTATATAATTGGATTGATTAGCAGCATCATCTTCAATCCTGGGACCTCACGGCCGGAGTTGCCTGATTGAACAGTTACAATCCGATTAATGATGTATGCGCTTACTTCTTGGGATCATCATAGTACATCTGAACTACATTTGCAAGCTTTTTTTAAAAATATGCATTCAGACCGTATGATTACTCAGATGTGGAATGAACTACACGCTCAATATGAATTGTCAAATACATCAATTCTTCGTCAGTCAGTTGATAGGTGTAGTTATTTTCAATAAATTTCTTGATTTTAACAGAGCACTTATATGCATCCGGGTACTTCTTCTGAATCATTTGGAACAATTCCTCGTCATTGTTACTCCTGTAGTGTTTTCCCTTAACCAGCCGCTGTGCAAAAAACTTCAGGTGTGTAACAAAACGAGTATAGTTCAGCGAATTCTCATCAAAGTCCATTTTGAAGTGATATTTGATTATAGTCAGGATTTCCTGCATAACCTGCGTCATGCTGCGAATGTTAGGCATCTCTTCGTTCAGTGCCGCATTCACAAAATGCAGCGCCATAAATCCGGCCTCATCTTCCGGCAGAAGTACGCCAAACTGATCACAGATCATATTTAACGCCTCAAGCCCGACCTCATACTCGTCCTTGTACAGCTGCCTCGTTTCCCATAACAAACCGTTCCGAATCGGCAGATTGTTGCGATACCGCTCGATCGCAAAATGAATATGATCCGTCAGATGCAAATAAATGCTATCGTTTAACTTCTTGCCAAGCTTCAGCTTTGCATAGGCAATAATTTCCTCAGACACTTTCATATACTCAAGCGGGATACTTGCGATTAATGCCTTAAAGTTCTCCTGGATATCTTCATTTTGTAAAGTAAATATCTTGTCAACATGCTGGTCCGAGATCAGATCACCCGCCTTTTTCTGAAAAGCGATACCCCGACCAATAACAATAACCTCTTGTTCATCCTTGATGGCAACTACCGCATTATTGTTTAACACCTTCTCGATCTTCACTTCATCACTCCAATATACAGAAAAAGGCAAACCATACCTGCGTCTTGAGGTTACTGGACATGCCCTTATCTCATCAATGTAAACTTATATGTGCGTTCATGGTATTACATTTCCCTGGTTTATGCAACATAAACCGTTTCGAGCTGTTCTTCAAAGAGTTATCACCGTTTTTTATTGCGGCGGTCTCGCTCCAACTCTGCCTCAATCTTGCGGTTAATGACTTCCATTCTCTCAGACGACATCCCATCTACCTCCTTGAGAGCTTGTTCCATCTCATACTCTTCTGACTCTTCCTTTTTCATTAATTTCAAATGATTTTTAATGGCCTGAATGTCCTCACGCATATACTGGGTCTGTCTGTACTGGTCAATGACTACTGCAAAGATGATCGCACCTACAATAATCGGCCCATATGGAAACAATATACACAAAACTGCACCAACCAATAAAAGCATTAAAAAGTACATTCGTCTCCTCCTTTTGGGTGATCTGGTGAGTTGTCATATACTACAAACTGAAATACTTCTGGATTAATCGTGCGGTTTGATCTGGACTTATATTTGTATTATTTATCCGAAGATAACGTTCATGTGTAATCTCACCCGGTTCGGAATTTAATCGGTAATCGTTCATGGAATCCAACAAATCCTGTTCAGACCATGCCAGATCTCTTTTAGTAGGTTTATACTGCAGCCGATTCTCACTTTTGTTGCGTTCCAACCGTTCAAATACTTCTGCCTCGAGCTCTACGTAACACACCTCAGCACCCTGAGCCGTAAACATGTCGGTAAGATGCCGAATGTAAGCACCGTCTTGTTCAAGATCAAAGGCCCATACATAAGTGAAAATAAGGCCGGGCAGCTCGCTTTTGGCAGCAGCCTGAAACATTTCCTCCCTGAATAATCCGACCAGACGCTTCCCTTCCGGAGTGTCGTAACTAAAAAAAGGCGATACCAAATCAATGGTCATATGATTATGAAACAACTTGAGATCCGAGATTTTCTCCAATTCCTGTCCAACAGTCATTTTCCCCACGGCCTGCGGCCCAAAAATAATAACCAGTTTCAACATGTTTCCCCCTCGCCAGATGTCTTTATATGCTCAGCAGTACTGCGTTTTCATCCATAAATTATATTTATTGGACATTAATTCATCATACCTGTTATGCCTCAAATAAAAAAGAGATTTCAAGTTCCCCACAAGAGGAGCTTGAAATCTCTTTATACTTATTCACCTATTTTTCTAGCCCAATTAGACTTAACTACCGTCCGATGAGGACCCATCCCCATTTCAATCGACGGAGACCCACGGCACACAACCAGGAGAGAAGCAGTGCTGCAATGTAAGATAATACAATACCAAGGCCGAAATGGCGGGCAAAATCATCGGTGAGTCCCTGTCTCCAAAACAGTAAAATTAAAGGATGGATTAAAAAGATACCAAATGCCACCGTGCCCAATGAGTCCGCAAATCGAGACACTCTATATTCCTTTCTTCGCTCTCTTGTACCCACTCGTTCGCTCAGAATCAGAAGCGTTAAGCATGCAGAAAGGGTGAATATATTTCGTATAAGGAACAGCACAATATAGGCCACCGTCGGCCATTCCATCAATGCTGTCTTAATGTCGTCCGCGGCATACATGGAAATCGCCGCTCCGGATATAAGTGCGGCCAGCAGTACATAACGGAAATGAACCACCTTTTTCATCATCCATTCAAAGTTCAGTCCAATCCAGGCTCCGAATCCGATTACGATGAAATAACTCGGAAGCATACTGCCTGTTCGTTCGAACTGAAATTTCAAATGTAATGCGTAAAAAAGTGCTTGACCCGCTATAAAATACAAAGGCATATACCGCTTAAACCAAGGTTGTTTTGTCAAAGAAAGCAGCCAAGGAAATACGATGTAAAATTGAAGAATAATTAAAAAAAAGTACAAATGAGTATGGGCAGTCCCCAGCACCAATTGCTTCGCCAACTGCATGCTCTCTGCCAGTGGCTCCCTGCCTGCAATCCATTTTTTAATCACAAAATAGATTAGAGACCATGCCACGTATGGTACAAATATGTAAAACATGCGCTTCTTATAGAAGGACATTACCCAGCCCTTCTCGTCCATCTTGACACTATAGTTATAGAACAAAACCAGGGAAGACAAAAATAAGAAGGCCGGCACTGCAAATTGCAAAAATGTGTTCCAAAAGTAAAACAAATCATGATCAAACGTGTTTTTCGGATAATGCGCAACGGCTGTTGATGTTGCATGAATAGCTACAACTGCCATAATGGCGATTGCACGGTATAGATCCAGATACTCTATACGCCGGGGTCGATTAACGGGTTGACTCATACATATAACCTCGCTTGTCTCTGATATGAAAGATAGTTTCCGGCTGCAATCCAGATTCCAAATCTTATTTTAATCAGCTGGCGAGGAGATTACAATCTTAATTTCTATCATTTTCGACAAATTATTTATGTATCAGTCTATCTATGAATAATTTTGCATTTTTCCAGGAAGACATCTGGGGAAAAGCATACTGTTCACGCTGCTGTTTATTCCACGGATGGGGGATGCAGATGACTTTTCGTCCACTTTCGAAAGCCGGAACCAGATTATGCGGCCCGTCATCAATCAAGAGATCAAAAGCCAACAGGTTTTTACGTTTGCATGTCATAAACTGTTCCAGTGTAATAAAAGGCATGTGCCGCTGCAGCCAGTTCCACTTCTCCCCTACCGTTCTCGGTTCAGCCGCTGTAACAATAATCAGATCATAAGCATCGTTTAACTTTCGCATCTCTTCTACTACATACTCATCATATAACTCCAGCTCTTCGAACAGTCCGGGTCGCCCGTAAAATACGTCATGTGTGCTCTCAGGATGACGTAAGTGAGTTGTGTCCCAGTGAACCATATCTTCATATTGAAGCGGATGGGTCGGGAAGCTTATGTTGTTATGGTAAATCGCCCGCTTGACCAGATGACAGATCGTGTCATCCATATCTACGGCTATAATCGGTTTTGTCATCGTCATTCCTCCCCCAATACGAACACAGTATATCATCTCAGGCGGGATGCAGTCATTCTTTTTACATATGAGCTGTATAAAAAGATACATAAAGTTCATTTTAAAAGAAACAGGCAGCATGCAACATTTTCCTTTTGATCCACGTTTATAAATATATCCGGGCAGCAATATCTAATAAACTTACACTTATCGACCAGGAGGAATACTCATGAAAAAATATGTTTCTATCACCGCAGCGATCGCTTCTATGACACTATTGTTATCTTCGGCACCTTCTGTATTGGCAGCACCCGCTCCGGTATCTACAGTGCAGGAGACACAGAGTACACTGAAACTGGATCAAAAGGTAACCAAACAATTAACGGATGCAATTACGGCAATCGCAGGAAAACAGCCGATTCAATTCACATCCGTAGAAACCGCTTTTGAGAATTGGATTGTTAACAGCAAGCTGACAGGAAAAGCTGAAGCAGATATCATACAAGAGTATGATTCCAAAAAGGGAAAAGTCACCTCCACGTTGATCACTTACAAGGCTGATGATCTTGAAAGCGTTATGGATGAAGCGCTGCGAACCCAAATAAAAGCATTTCTGAAGTCTTTTGATAAAGATAACAAATTCCAAACCGAAGCCTTCTGGCGTGTGAAACAAGCCGTGAACGACGGCGGACTCAAAAACTATTGGGTCATCTGGGGTCCTAAACAAAGTCTGTACGTGGATGTAGATCACAACAACCAATTATCTGCAAGCATTCAATATAATATTAAAGATGCACATGCTTCATTGACCAACAAAGCCCGGAATTCCGTCAAAACCCTTGGCATTTCGCCTGTAAAACCGTTTGACTATGCGCAGCTTACGAAAGAAAACAAAGACACCCTATGGAAATATCGGGATGACAGCAACTTGAACTATGTGGATATCGGTAGCGAAACCGGGAAGGTATGGAAGGCTGCAAATGAGCTTGGTCAAGACTGGAACAATGATGCTGATTTCAAAAAATCATTTGCCAAACCCAAGCTGAGTAAAAGTAAAGCATTGTCGGCTGCGGCACCAAAAGTAAAATCCATCTTCGGCCTTCAGCTGAAAGGATACAGCGTGCATATTAAAGATAATGAATATACCTTTAAGAAAAAAGGTGCAGCGACTATCATCGGTAAAATTAATAAAAAGGGGACCTTCTATTCGTTTGAAGCTGTTCCCGTAAACGGGGTACGGAACTAACAGGTCATGAATAGACCTGACCTTCTCATAATCTCTTCATTTCTTTCGCTTACCCTTGTAAGCTGATAAAAAATGCCCTCCTTCCAATCAGGAAGGCTGGTTCAAGCACCATCCGGTTGGAGGAAAGCATTCTCATCATCCATTACTATATCTATAATTTGCTTTAAATGAGGCCCCTTCTTTCATGGAGGGGCTGTTTTTACTGCCCGAAGGTAACGTTAATCTGTACAATCTCGGAACGGCTGCTTGTACGGATGGGCGGTCCCCAGAAACCAAAACCCGAGGTAACGATGGAATGCATGGAGCCTTTTTGCAAATAACCCCAATCATTCTCATAGATCGCCTGCGTAATAAATTGCGCAGGAGCAATCTGGCCTCGGTGGGTATGACCGGATACAACCAAATCCACCTTGTTCTGCTCTGCAATATCCAAATCGTAGGGCTGATGATCCATCATGATCACAGGCTGACTCAAATCGGTATTCTGCATGAGCGCGGCGACGTCTGCCCGATCCTGCTCGGTCCGATCCTTACGTCCAATCAGCGTGATTTTGTTATCCAGCGTAATTTTGTCATCATACAGCACCTGCATATCGCTTTTCTCCAGCGCTGCAATCAGATCCTCAATGGGTCCATCAAACTTGTCATGGTTGCCTAGAGAAGCGTATACGCCATAAGGAGCCTTGATATCACGGATGATATCGGCAATACCACTCTTTTCGTACATCGCCAGATTGTCATCAATCAGATCACCGGGATACAATACAAGGTCCGGTTTGAGAGCGTTAATCTCCTGTACCATCCGCTTGGCATGAGCAGGCCCTGACAGCAGACCAAAATGCATATCGGCAGCCATAACAATGTTAAGCTTGTCGATGCCCTCTACCTTTTTATCGATCTGAATCGCATACTGCCTGACAACTGGAGAGTACGCATTAAAAATGCCATAGCCCATTGTAGAGATAAGCAGGACAAGTGTAACAACTCCCGCCCATTTATGCGCGTGATGCCTCGGGATACGTGTTAACCGCAGCAGCCACAACGTCAGGTGCACAATCGGCAGAATGAGAAGTAAGAGCGAAAAAATCGCCAGCCAGTAGGAACCAATTATACCGAGAAATGATATGCTGCCGAACAGCCGCGCCAAAATAAAAGAAACCGCCAGAAACACCAGTGCTGTAACATACAACCAGCGAAATCTGGCCGACACGACCGGTTTCATCCAACTCCAGCCGCTCCAGCCTATGTAGAAAACTAATAATCCATATACGAGCAAAAATATAATACCTACGAGTACAAACATGCCTGGCCTGACCCCCACGTTCTAATGTGATTTACTGCATCATTAACCGGACACATGTCCGTCTGAACTAGTATAACGCAAACCAAGGGACTCCAGCATCTTATTACAATGCTAATATAGGTACATTTTATTACAATTTGGTGATATTTAATTTTAAGCAATTGATAATGCTGAATTGCTGCTGCTATTCTTAGAAATTAATTGGCAAAAAAACACCTCTGCCGCCTTCCCCAGAGTAAACTCTATAGGATGGAAGCAGAGGTGTTTTATTTATAAATTACTCGTTGGTGTCCATCCACTGGAAGTGGAATGAACCTTCTTTGTCCACACGTTGGAATGTATGTGCACCGAAGTAGTCACGCTGCGCCTGCAGCAGGTTTGCTGGCAAACGCTCTGTGCGGTAGCTGTCGTAGTAGGACAATGCGCTGGAGAAGCCAGGCACCGGAATGCCTTGTTTTACCGCAGCGGCCACCACTTCACGCCATGCATCCTGATAGGATTCCACAATATTTTGGAAGTATGGATCGAGCAGCAGGTTTTTAAGAGCTGCGTCTTTGTCGTAAGCTTCCTTGATGTTCTGCAGGAACTGCGAACGGATGATACAGCCACCGCGGAAGATCATCGCGATGCTGCCGTATTTGAGATCCCAGCCGTATTCGTCAGATGCGGCACGCATCTGTGCGAAACCCTGCGCGTAGGATACGATCTTACTTGCGAACAGCGCTTTGCGCACGTTCTCGATGAACTCTTTTTTGTCACCGGAGAATGATTCTGCCTTAGGTCCGTTCAGGATTTTACTTGCTGCGATCCGCTCGTCTTTCATGGCAGACAAGAAACGGGAGAATACAGATTCGGTAATCATGGACAAAGGTACGCCGAGATCCAGCGCGCTTTGGCTTGTCCATTTGCCTGTTCCTTTTTGTCCAGCTGCATCCAGAATGACATCCACCATCGGTTTGCCTGTTTCCGGATCGTATTTGGAGAAGATGTCCGCTGTGATCTCGATCAGATAGCTGTCAAGTTCCCCCTGGTTCCACTCTGTGAAGATTTCATGCAGTTCCTCTACCGATACGTTCAGTACCGATTTCAGCAGGTGATATGCTTCGCCAATCAGCTGCATGTCACCATACTCAATACCGTTATGCACCATTTTCACGTAGTGTCCCGCACCGTCAGGTCCGATATACGTGCTGCACGCATCATCGCCTACTTTAGCGGAGATTGCTGTTAGAATCGGCTCTACCAGCTCATACGCACTTTGCTGACCGCCAGGCATAATCGCAGGACCTTTCAGAGCACCTTCTTCACCGCCGGATACACCCGCACCGATGAAGCGGAAACCTTTGGCTTCCAGGTCTTTGCTGCGGCGCTGTGTATCAGGGAAATACGCATTACCGCCATCGATAATGATATCTCCTTGATCCAGGTGAGGGAGCAGCTGCTCAATGGTTGCATCCGTAGCTTTACCCGCCTGCACCATAATCAAAATTTTGCGCGGAGATTCCAAGGAAGCTACAAATTCTTCAATAGAGAATGTACCAATCAGGTTTTTACCATCTGCTTCTTTCAGAAGATCATGCGTTTTCTCCGGTGAACGGTTGAATACCGATACCGAGAAACCTTTGCTTTCAATATTAAAAGCCAGGTTTTTCCCCATTACTGCAAGTCCAATAACACCGATCTGTTGTTTACTCATTATGTCCTCCCGATACTCCATGAATTTATATATCTATTTCGTTAAAGCTTTTTCAATCGTATGGCTGTTATTGTACTGTTTTTTTCCAGTCCGCTGCAAATTTCTCCATCCCTTGATCAGTCAGCGGGTGTTTGGAAATTTGTTCAATAACAGAGAATGGTACCGTAGCAATATGTGCTCCAGCCATCGCTACACGTGTAACGTGATCCGGATGTCTCACGGATGCAGCAATGATCTGAGCATCCAGATGATGTGTACGGAACAATTCAGCCACTTTGGATACCAGCTGCACGCCATCTTCGGAGATGTCGTCCAGACGTCCCAGGAACGGAGATACATATGTTGCGCCTGCGCGAGCAGCAAGCAGTGCCTGATTCACAGTGAAAATCAGTGTAACGTTTGTTTTCACACCTTTTTTGGTCAAATAACGGCAAGCTTCCAGACCTGCAAGCGTCATTGGCAGTTTAATCGTGATGTTTTTGTCGTTGTTGTTGATTTTGATCAATTCGTTTGCTTGTGCAATCATTTCTTCAGCCGTCAGCGCATCTGGCGTTACTTCAGCGGAAACGGACTCCACGTCAGGAACAAGTTTCAGAATTTCTTCGATGCGGTCTTCAAATTTCACGCCTTCTTTGGCTACCAATGAAGGGTTAGTCGTTACACCGGACAATACACCGATTTTATATGCTTTTTGAATGTCTTCTACGTTAGCTGTATCAATAAAAAATTTCATAACTGAATTACCTCCGATTATTTTGGTTTTGTCTTTTTTTGAATTAGATGCTGCCGTTAACTGCCATCGGAACATCGCTGTCTTCCTGAGAAATCAGCTCAGATGGCTCATCAAACCACCAGTGGTGGCCATCCGCCTCCAACATGGCATCCGATTCCGCCGGACCATAACTTCCGGCAGCATACAAGTGAAGCGGAAGCAGATTTTCGTTAAATGCATCCAGAATTGGCTGCACCCAAGCCCAGGATAACTCAACTTCACCCCAATGTGCAAAGAATGTGGGATCACCGTGGAGCGCATCGCGAATCAAGTTCTCGTACGCTTCTGCCAGATCTCCCTGATTTGGAGCAAGATCAATATGAACTGGCTTGAATTCACCTTTGTTCTCAGGATCACTCGCATTCAGCTGCAGCGTCATGCTTTGATCCGGACTCATCTCGATCACGAGCAGATTCGGCTTCGAACCATTGTTCTTGATCAGATGGCCTTGACCCGAAGGTTCTTTGAACTCAATCACAATTCGTGTTGATTTCTCCTTCATTCTTTTACCCGTACGGATGTAAAACGGAACACCGCGCCAGAAGAAATCATCAATTTGCAGCTTGGCAGCGATAAATGTGTCATTCATGGTGTTCTCGGCTACCCCAGGTTCCTCTGTATAAGCATGTACCGGTTTACCTTGGATGCTGCCTGCAGCATACTGTCCACGAATGATGCTTGCGCCAACGGTTTGCTTCTCCAATGGCTGAATGGACTCCATAATATGTTTTTTCTTCTGTCCCACATTTTCGGAAGTACTGTTATACGGGAGCTGAATAGCCATCATCATCAGCATCTGCAGCATATGATTCTGGAACATGTCACGCACAGCGCCAACATGATCATAATAGGATGCACGTTCTTCTACGCCCACAGTCTCATTGGCTGTAATCTGCACATTGGAGATGTAACGATTGTTCCACAGGGCCTTCATAATTGGGTTGCTTTGATGAAGTGTCTCCAGTTTCTGCACCATCGGTTTGCCCAAATAGTGGTCGATCCGATAAATCTCTTCCTCGGTGAACGATTCACTGAGCTTGCGGTTGAGATCACGAGCGGACTGCAGGTCATGACCAAACGGCTTCTCAATAACGAGACGTTTCCAACCTTGCGTGGAACCCAGCCCGCTTGCTTGAATATTTTCTGCGATCGGTTCGAAAAATTCAGGACCCACCGACAGATAGAACAAGCGATTGGACGGAATACCAAGCTCAGCCTCTCTTTGTTCAACCAAATGCAGTAACTTTATATAATCTTCCTTATGACTGATATTCAATACACTGTATCGAAAAGCTTTCACAAATGATTTGACCGAATCATGATCTCCCTGGCGTCTGGAAAACTCATGCAAGGATTTTTCCACTTGAGCCTGGAAAAATTCATCCGACCACTCTCTGCGGCCCATGCCGATTAGGGAGAAGGTTTCAGGAAGCTTTTGCTCAAGATATAAATTATATAGGGCAGGATATATTTTTCTTTTGGCTAAATCGCCAGTAGCTCCAAATAAAACGATTGTAGTTGGTTCCATCTTACCGTGCTCCTTCCAAGTAACTCTGGTTTCTTTACTGTAGTTACACTATAATACGTTTTATAGCTATACAAGTAATTAATATATTTCACAGGAGCTATAGACGATATCTATGACAACAAATTACGAACTATATAAAGTCTTTTACTGGGCCGCCAAAACAGGCAGTCTGACCCAAGCCGCCAAAGCCCTCTACATCACGCAGCCAAGTGTCAGTCATGCGATTAAACAGTTGGAAGACAGCTTTGGACTCACCTTGTTTTATCGCAACTCCAAGGGTGTATCGTTGACTCAGGAGGGTGCCAGCCTGTATTCCTATATTGAACAGTCCCAAATTTTGATTTCCCTTGCGGAAGAAAAAATGGCCGCGCTGAAAAATTTGGACAATGGAGAACTCCGGATCGGCGGCAGTGACTCCCTGTTCAAACACTACATGTTATCGTATATAGAGGAGTTTCATATTCAGTATCCTAATATCAAGCTGCATCTGAGCCATGGAACCACGCCAGAAGTCATTACGTTTCTGAAGGAAGGCAAGATCGATCTCGGGGTTGTCCGCATGCCCATTGTGGATCCACAATTGGAAGTGAGAGAGAGCATTCAGCTAAAAGATTGTTTTGTTGCTGGCGAACGATATGCTCAATTGAAAGGCAAAGTGCTCACCCTTGAAATGCTGCTCGAACATGAACTTATTCTGTTCTCCCGGAACAGCCGGGTGCGGATGGCTATAACCGAACTGTTTAACAGCTATAATTACACATTAAAACCAGAGATTGAGGTCGGCAGTGTTGACCTTCTGATCGAATTCGCCCGCCGCGGCCTGGGCATCTCGTATGTTACACGTGAATTCATCTCCAAAGAGCTGGAGGAAGGTTCTCTCTTCGAGATCCAGCTGGATGTTCCGCTCCCTCCTTCTCATGTAGGCATTATGACGAAACGAAACATGCCGATCTCTTCTGCGGCCAATCGTTTTATGGACTTGATTTTCAAAGGGTAAGTGGATAATCTAATCGATGGAATTATAAAAATGCATCATAAACAGCCCCAAGGTCCAATCAGGACCTTTGAGGCTGTTATTCTTTGTTCTTTATTCTTTTGAAGAAAGACAACCCAAATCTATCGTAATACGATGGACGGTATGCCGGCTTTAATGACTGACCAGATACGAAGCATCCAGAATCAATGCGACTTTACCGTTACCCAGAATGGTCGCACCAGAGAGATGATTCATTGCGCCGAGATACGCGCCCAGCGATTTGATCACTACTTCCTGGTTCCCGATGATCTCATCCACGGCGTAGGCCGCAATTTTGTCGACGGAACGAATAATGACGAGTGGAATCGTTTTGGAATGACGATCCGAACGTGGATACTGCAGCTTGTCGCACAACCGGTAAAAAGGTACAATCCGCCCATGATTAAGAATGGACTGCTGTCCCTGCATCATCTGAATATCCGACGGTTTAATACGTACAATCTCGGCCACGTTATACATTGGCAGAATCAGCACCCTTCCAGATACGTTCACCAGAAGACCCTTGATTATGGCCAGAGTAAGCGGTAAACGAATCGTAAACGTTGTGCCGACACCTACCTCCGTATCAATATCGATAATGCCATTCAGCCTTCCGATCTGGCTGCGCACAATGTCCATACCGACACCTCGGCCCGATACATCACTAACTGTCGAAGCTGTCGAAAACCCGGGCTCAAAGATCAGATGAACCGCTTCCTGGGCATTCAAACGCGCGGCCTGCTCTTCCGTTATTATGCCTTTTTTCAATGCAGAAGCTTTAATCTTTTCTCCATCAATGCCCTTACCATCATCCGAGAAACGAATAACAACATGGTTCTCTTCATGGTACGAAGTCAGCTTGATCCGTCCTTTGGCGGGTTTATGATGAGCTGCTCGAACTTCTGCACTCTCAATGCCATGATCCGCGCTGTTTCGAATCAGATGGATCAAGGGATCGCTGAGTTCTTCGATAATCATGCGGTCCAGCTCCGTTTCGCCGCCTTTGATCACGAGTTCAATATCTTTGCCAAGCTTCTGCGACAAATCCCGCACCAGCCTCGGAAATCTGTTCAGCAGCTGCTCAATAGGCAGCATCCGTGTTTTCATCACTCCGTCCTGCAGCTCCTTGATCACGCTGCCCATATGATCGGACACGCTGCCAATACGCTGCAGCACAGGAGATGCTTCCTTGCGGACGCCGGTACTGCTCAAATCCGCAAGTGAAGTTTGATCGATAAGCAGTTCACCAACGAGATTCATCAGATGGTCCAGACGTTCAACACTTACACGTACGGTCGGCTGGGATGACTTCATTTTTTCATCATGGGGCAGGGCGGGAGATTCGGGTTTTTCTACGGCAGCTCCCAATTCGGATTCTGCCCGTTGAGCAGTTACAGCGATCTCCTCCGCTGCCGGTATATACGGGCTGATGTCCATGCTTCGAATGTCCGAATCCCCGGATAACGCCATCTCCATCTGATGCTGATTCAGAGAAGAGGCTGTAATCATCACAAACTGGCTGTAATACGCCTCTTCTCGTTCTTCTTCCCCCTGTTCCTGAATCGAGGAGGCTATTACCCTTCCACAGGTATCTTCCACCCGTTTGCGCAGTATATGATATCTCGCCGCTTTCATCAAACAGTCTGAGCTTAATACAATTCGAATAGCGAAAATCTGTTGGTCCGATTCCAGTTCTTTGTTAATCTGTTCGAATGCTGCAGGCTGCAGTGCGGGCGGTTTAAGCTGCCCAATGGAAACAGGCTGATGAATCAAATCTTGTATCTCTCTTACTACCGCACGAACATCGGAATATGCTTCTCCCTTCACATACTGGTCTCTAAGAGCTTTCATCGCATCCAACGAGCGGAACAGCGTATCAATCAATCGGGCATTTATTTCCGGTTTCTTGGACCGTACCCACTCCAGGGCATATTCAACCTCGTGTGTAAGATCACTTAATTCACGAAAATCCATCGTGGAGGCTGAGCCCTTAATGGTATGAGCTGCCCGAAATAAGGTCTGCACCAGTTCTACCGAAGGTGAAAGTTCAAGTGCAAGCAGTGACTGATCCATCCGTTCCAATTGATCGTTCAGTTCTTCAATAAATATGTCGCGATAGGCAGACAAATCCATCATTGGTGTATTCCCTCCTAACCGCCCAATATTTCATCCAGCTTCAAAATCCCAACCAGATTGTCTCCCTGTTGACCAATGCCGTGAAAAAACGATTCAATGTGACGTCCGTGACCACCAGCAGGCGGATGTATATCAGAATAAGTTGTAACTTTACTGACTCGATCTACAATCAAACCAATATACTCTTCCTGATAGCGCACTACAATGATTCGGGTCGCCCGAGTGTCCCGTTCATCCGGCATACCCAGCAGGCTGCGCAGGCTCATCACACAAACGACCTTACCGCGCAGATTCATAACCCCTTTAATTTCAGGCCTGCTGAAAGGAATATCCGTAATGCTCTGCATTTTTATAATTTCATGAATTTCTTCGATACGAATGGCACAGGTCTCTGCCCCGACCGACAGTTCGATATATTGTTCTACCTGAAGTGAAGACATCGTTTCACCCTCAATTCGTTATAATTACTGGGTTTTGAAAGCCGCGGCAGATCGAGACAACTCTTCGGCAAGATGAGCCAGCGATTGGCAGGTTGCCGCCGTTTCTTCTGATGCCGCTGCCGACTCCTCACTGGATGCCGAGATGGATTCAACCGAACTCATGACCTCGGCCGCTTGAGCTGCCTCTTCCTCACACGCAGCTGCAATCTCATTCACTTTCTGCGAAGAATTGTTGACCATCTCAACGATCTGATCAAAGGCCTGCCCCGTTTTGGACGATTGGGCCACACTATCCGAAACCGCTTGTACGCTTTGTCGCGTATTTTCCTGCATCACTTTGATGATCGTTGTGATTTCTTTCGTCGCTTCACCGCTGCGCTCAGCGAGTTTGCGAACTTCGTCAGCTACAACCGCAAAACCTCTTCCCTGCTCTCCGGCACGCGCTGCCTCAATCGCTGCATTCAGTGCAAGCAGATTGGTCTGTTCAGCAATGTCGTCAATAACTTCAATGATGTCGCCAATTTTGCGGGAATCCTCTTCAAGCTTTGCCATTTTCGTATTCACAGCCTGCATGCCTTCAAGAGAGGTCTGGACAACATGACCTCCTTCTCGGGCAGTCTTCACGGTATCATTCGACAGCTCGGCGGCTTCCTCAGCACTTGCAGCTACAGAGTTAATGGCCAGAGACAATTCCTTGAACAACTCCGAGATGTTGGAAGCCTCACTCGATTGACTTGTACTTGTGCTTGCAATTTCCTGAGTACTTGCTGAGATCTGTTCCGACGATGCTGCGACGCTCTGTGAATTCAACACAATGGTATTGATTAATTCTCGCAAATTATCCACCATGCGGTTCATTGCAAAGGCCAGTTGACCCACTTCGTCTTTGGAAGAAATATCAGATTTCAGCGTGAGATTTCCGTTAGAAACTTCGGAAGCCAGACCGAGCATAGCCATAAGAGGTCTGGAAATGGAGCGAGAAATTACGAATCCGATAATAATACTGAAAACAACGGACCCGATGACTATAATCATGGTGACAGTGAATGCGTTGGAGTATGCTTCTTTAGACTTCGTGTTGTTCTGTTCCGCCAGTTTCACGTTCAAATCCACCAGACTCCCTAACGTTGCCAGCGCTTCATCACCAGGAGGTTTGAGTGTTGCTTTCAAAAAAGTCAAAAATGTTTGATCATTATTGCCTTGCGCAAGTTTCATACCTTCGTCAAACACCTGCATATAATTTGAATACTGCTTATCAAATTTGCTAAGAATTTCTGATTCTTCGGGGGTGGTGGCTAGAGGACGATAGCCTTGGATTTGATTGTCAATCATTTCTCTAAGGGAATTAATATTTTGAACAATTCGAGTCTGTTCTGCAGCATCTTTTTCATAGTTGAGATCACGTATATTAACCCGCATTCTCTGGTAATTCGACTGCGCTGCGCCTAGTTCTCTTACTGACATCAAATTGTTGTTGTACATTTCCTTACTCCGTTCATTGGTACTTCTAAGAGTAGTGATAGAGTACACTCCAAGAATCGCAAGAATCATAGATACAACCATGAAAGCCGAGATAATCTTTGTTGCTGTTTTCAAGTTGCCAAACCACTTCATTTGATCTCCCCCTAAGTTCTTTGTCCAGTTATGTAAAAAAAGTGTGCTAATCCATTCTATGGATCGCTCTCTAGACAACATACGATGTATTTCGACATAAATATTATAAAACTGAATAGAGAATTTTTATTTTTGTAAAATTTCATTTTTATGTATTTTAATTATCATTATATAGACTCTTGTTTAAAATGTTAAATACACTAATAAATCAAAAATTCATAATACAAATTTCATTTTCGCGAAATACATTTCCTTTTTATTACGATCCTTTCTTACATGATTATCCGGGCGTAACATATGCTTTTTTTGAAGTAGACCTATATTGTTGTCCGTAGTTCTTCCGACTAACGTCCATTACAATTAGGCTAATATTTTTACATCTATCCCACTCACCCTCCCATATCATGACCTAAGTCTAATAAAAACTTCTAATATTTGATTCAATTGTCCTACAAAAAAAGCAATCAAACCCATGATTAGTGAGCTTGATTGCTATGATTGTTGTGCGAAATAATCCAAAAAACTTCATTTTTTCATGTTCTCATCAGTTTAACCTATCTAATCATTATTAAGTTTCTTCGAGCTGCTCCAGCTCTCTCAGGCAGTCTTTTATTCGCTGTGGAATAAGTGTAAAAAGCTTGTCCCATGTCATGAACATCTCTGGTCTGAGCAAGTACTCTTCAAACTGCATCGAGGGTACAAACGCTTTCGTTTGCAGGTATTTCATAACACGGGCATCAATCTGTTCACTCGTTTGAAAATAGGGCTGGAACATCTCATTCACAAGCAGACCGTCACAACCCGCCTGAGCCCCGGCTGCACTATACAGATTTGGCAGCAGTTCAAACACAACGGGCAGCGGTGAAAAAGCATGTTTACCTGGCTGTGAATACAGGCACACATGGCGATCTACCAGATTAACTCTATCCCTCAGCAGCCCTCTTAATACCTTCCCGTGAAAACTCGCTTCACAGTCGACAACCTCTCCATCATGCCCTACATACACCCATACATGCTCCATCTCATAGAGATGGCCAATCTCGTAGTCCCACCAAATGGCATACTCAATAACATATCGAACCGCTTCGGGAGGAAATTGAATCTCTCTTCGAAACGAAGGAGACGGTCCAGAATGCTCAAGCACAGACACGCCAACTAAATCAGGATAAAAAGGTTCGTTCTTATCAAACATGATAACCGGTGCATAACTCATCGCTGTTTCCAGCCATTCATTTTCAGCTGCAGTCATAGGTGATATCCTCCATATTCACTGTTGATACTCCTATAGTAACAGAGGGAGGGTGAATGAAGTCAACGACTGCCGCTCAAAAACCTGCAGACTGGTAGATTCCAGCTGCAGGTCGTAAAACTTCGTTTCATCAAGATGAAATGATTCGACTCAGGACTACGACTTAGGATTTCGGTTTAGGAGTTGATGTGGAAGTTGATGTCGGTGATGACTTGGAAGCTTCACCGGAGATGTCAGAAACGCCTGCTCCACACCCGATATTCGGACCCAGAATCGCATCATTTTGAATGGAAGCTGCCGCTTTAGCATAAGCTTCTTCATCCAGACAGTATGCGCGGTGGGCCACTTCCGGTGGTGTCGCGGCAAGAAAATCTGCCCCGAATACAATGTCAGGTGTCGGTTGATCAAAAATCGTCAGCACGTATACACCATCCGTCTCCGCCACAAACCAGTGAAACCAGCCTTTGGGAAAAACAACAACCTGACCAGGCTTCAGACGATACGTAATTCGTTCACGTGTGAATGGATTGAACACTGAAGCGGTAATCTCTCCGCTGATGACGACAACCATCTCCGTGACATTAGGGTGCCAATGCGGCTGCACAATAATGCCTTTGCTCAAGTATACATTGAAGAAACCATTTTCAATTGTGGGCAATTGCTCTCCAAATAACTGAGTCACATAGTTGTTTGGGTCTCTCCGGTAATTGACCACAGCGTTAGAATCTGCGGCCAGCGGAACGTTCGGGGATTTCAGAATCGGATTAATCATCAGTTCTATTCTCCTCCTTGGGCAAACATCTCGTTGTTGTACTGTATGCTGGGAAATCATGAGATAATACTGCATTCAAGCTCTGGCATATAGCTGAGCCAAACTGTGCGTGCTGAGGATGAGAAGAATGTGGTCTGTGCTGGCGTCGAATTGGAAGTTTGTGAGGCTTAGATGATATAATTCTGATAACGAATTGGGCTTCATTTTTTTCCAGATACTCTTTATAAGTTGAGAGGAGTTTATTATGTTTCCATCTATCGGGGATATATACTGCAGCTTTAATGAGCAAATGCAGCAATATACGGCCTGTCAGATCACTGCTTTAAAAGAAACAGAAGATAAAAAACCACGTCAACTAGCCGCGATTCTGCAATTGAACTGGTCTGGAGATCAACTCCCAACGGAATCCGAGCTTGACGTGATGAAACCGTTGATCTGCAATTTCTATTTTTGGAATGGTACCCTAGAACATAACTATGTAAAAGCGGAGATTCCCGTATCCTATACTTTAGTCGGCAGCCGACCTCCCCTGATTACCGAAGAATCACGAAGTTACAGTTCGGGTTGGCCTACTGGAGAAAGCCTGTATCGTCAGCGGCAATGGGAGCTCATCGATGAAAGCCGCAGAACTCTTTTTAAGCAGGCAGCTAATGACCACAGTGACATCACCGCCCGCGGGATTAACATGCGGCGTAACACCAGCACGATTCGTAACTTCATTCCAACTTCGGCTGACGATGTAGCTGAACTTGAGGCACTTCCGTGTCTGACTCATATCGAGATGAATGGGTACCACGAAGCGATCATTCCTTTTCTAGAAGAGAATCCCTTCATTTATGAACTTCATGTACAGAACCACGGGCAGCGTATACTGAATTTCAGTCAAACGCAGTTGACCCGGCTTGTTGTGGATGCTAGCGGAATGGAGAAAATTATACTAAATGACAAGATGGATTTTCTAAGTCTTACCGGAGAAATCAGTCCAGGTTTTCTTATTGATACTGCTGCAGATGGACAGCGGCTGACCTTAAGCATAGCTGAAACTCTGCCTCAAATTAGCGGTCTGTCGCGTCTTCGTGCCCTTCAATTGCGTAAGATCGAGGAGCTTGATATTGAATCTGTCGTTCATGCATATCCTGAACTATCCGAATTACGCTTGTCGGGTAAACCCGGCACGGTATCCGGTATTCATTCCATTCAGCATCTAACATCATTGCAAATGTTCAGCACGAATGACCTATTTGGTTTTAATGGAGATCAATTTCCAAGTCCCGAGCAGCTTCCTGAATTACATACGCTTTGGATGAGCAGTCTCCCGGCAGAAGCAGCCAAGTCGATCAAAACCAGATATAAAAAAGCTGCTGAAACTCGAATCGATCTGGATATAAGTCAGCCTCGTAAACCGGAATGGCTCGCTGAGAATCTAAACAATCCATTTCGGGATTGGGACGGAAGGGAACAGATCAAGGCAGTACATACCAAAAAAGCCGCGCAGTTGTATAAACAATCTCTGAAGCGTATTCGTGAATTGAGCCAGCGAACCGTTCAAGCAGAAATACTCTCTGAGCAGCTCATTTCTTTCACCCAAGAGTATACACAGGCGTTTAATCAAATGGATGCCAAATCGGAATGGATTGGGACGATTGAGCGTGAAAAAATTGCTGCTGCACTTGCGGGCTTAATTGATCAACTAGAGGAACAGTTGGAAACAAACCAGTCAGGTTCCTTCAAGATTAATTGCGAACAGTTATACGAAGTCTTTGATCGGATTAGAGATTTTTAGAGCAAAAGTTGGATTTTGCAAAAAACTTCATAGCCTTTCTTTTTGTTATTCTTATGAAAAAAGAAGACCACAGCCTATCCTTATTCAACGGGAGGAAGCTGTGGTTTTTCTTATATTTATTCTATTAATTTACGAAGCCTCAACCGTTGTTCCACAGTACTCGCAATCCGTAAACTGTTTCCGATACACCTTTACCTTCGCCCCACACCCTGGACAAGTAAGTGAAACCTTCTTTGGCGCTTCTTCTGCCCTCTCTTCAACCTTTTCTTCATCGTCTTTGTCATACTTGTCACTGTTTATATTTATCTCTGTGTAGCTATATGACTGGTTATTTGTATAATGCACCGTATTACTATTGTAACTTGAGTAACCATTTCCAATTTCTTGGGGTCGATAAGCATTTTCTGCTGCCGGGTCTGAATCACTCTCATAGTCCCCGCCATAAAATTGTTTTTGAGCAGCCTTTTTTCTTTGGAGTAATTTAATCGCTGAAAATATAAAAATAAATTCAAATACGGAGAGTTCAATGAAGATAAAAGGTTCACTTATAATTTAGAACACGTTGTACGCACTCAAATAATCTAA
The DNA here is from genome assembly GCF_040702995.1 of Paenibacillus sp. AN1007. Lineage (NCBI taxonomy): Bacteria > Bacillati > Bacillota > Bacilli > Caryophanales > Paenibacillaceae > Paenibacillus > Paenibacillus sp. AN1007. The sequence continues at coordinate 1,913,098 of NZ_CP159992.1, read as the reverse complement.
CACATGCCTTCACTCTTAAGCTTCTAGGAAGTCAGTGAAACTACGAGATTCTCATCGTTGTTCCGCAATAATCACAATCCGCAGCCAAATTCGGATAGACCTTCACTTTGGCTCCACAGCCTGAACAGCTCACGGATACGGGTTGATCATATTCGTCCTCTTCATACTCGTCTTCGTAATACTCTTCGTCACGATCGTAATGCTCGTAGTAGCGATCTTCTTCTCGATGATTTTTCGGCTTTGCACACATTTTAATTCCAGTAACGAGCACAACAACACCAGGGATAAAAAATGCAATTGTGCTTATAATCGCTACATCTGTCCCTTCCGACAACAGCAGCAAAGAGAATAGAATGGTTATACAAGAGATGATAATCAATATGATCCCAAAAAATCGTTTCACTATTTTTCCTCCTACATGCTTCATTATGATTTGCTGTTAAGAATCTGTTGATTTCTTTCTTCTAAATGGGACTTCAAACGGATTATTTGCTTGGTTAAACGTTCCTTATTTACTGATTCTCCTGCCGAGTACATAGATGCGAGTTCGTCGTTCAACAGCTCAATATCGAGAAGGATCTGACGATCCGTATACTGCATGGAAGCCGGAGTTACCGGATCGCTGTATTTTACCAGCTCGATGATGGATTTCACTGAATCTCTGTCCTTGTCCAGATGAGATTCAGAATGATTCTCCATCGTAAACAGCAGCTGCTTCAAAGCTTTGTCAATGGAATTCAAGTCTGCAGCACTTGATTGTTGAATCGCCTCATGCTGACTTGTTGACCGAATGAAGATCAACAATACGGCGCAACCAATGAAAGCAAGAGCAGCAGTTACTACATGCAGGAGAACAAACCAGCGCAGCCCTTGATCCGCGAAACCTACAAAAAGTGTATAACAAATAACACAACACAAATAAATTACCAATACAATAAATACAGCTGCATAACCTGGAACAAATCGTTTAAAGCGCTCCATATTTTTCATCACATAACGCACATAAATCCATAATGCCGTGACTGCAGCATAAGTCGCCACCAGATTGATCCTGAAAGATATGGTTTGGAACGCATCCATAAATATCGTAAAAGAAATCACAGAGATCAGGACCAGACATACGAGATAAATCGCATCCAAAATGAGAAGATTGCTCCGTTTTACCATCACTAGGCCTGCCCTCCTTTCTGCAGATTGTTTCCACAATCCAGACAGAATTTCTGACCGGGCTTTACTTCATGCTGACATTGACTGCACCTTAAAGATAGACCTGTACCACAGTTACCACAGAATTTGGTCTGAGGTCTGTTCAGATGATGACATTGGGGACACGAGATTGGCATCGGTTCACGGCATTGTGTACATTCCTTCGCATCCTCTGCATTATCGGCCCCACATGCGGGGCATGCATGATACTTGTCACCACAATTCGGGCAGAACCGGGTCCCCTTCTGCATCGGTTGTCCGCAGTTATTACAGTCCGTTGTCATGGATTTATCAGCCAAAGACTTGCCGCAATTACTGCAAAAGGAACTCTGCTCCTGATTCGGATGATGACAATGGCCGCATAAACGTACGGAAGGCGTCTCCGCTGTAGCCATCACTTTGGACATCTGTGACATCTCGCTGCTGAACGAACCTCCGAGACCAACGCCCATCCCCATGCCAAGCCCCGCGCCCATGATATCGGACTGCATGCTTCCTTCATTTTTGGCTGCACCTTCAAGGGTATCGAATGAACGTTCCTGTTGATAGGTATATCCAATGATATCCATTTCTGCTTTACGGGCAAGCGCTTCTCGTAACCGGATGACGGAAGGATCTTCTTCTGGCAAATTGACATTATGTATATAGAGATTGATCAGTTCAATTCCAAACTCTTCAAACGTGGAAGCGACGCTGTCTGCAAAATGCCGTGATATTTCAGAAATATACGCATTAATTTCTAACACACTTACTTTTTGATGGATCAGATACGAAGACAGCATCGAATTAATATTCATAATAATTAATCCACGGAAGTAGTTGATCATATTTTGTTGGTTAAACTCCGGCAGTGTGCCTACCAGTTTGACCAAAAATTTTCTGGAGTCTACAATTTTTATCCCCATCTGCCCAAAGGTTCTTACTGGCACGATAATATTATATTTGGGGTCTTGAATTTGAATTGGATTCGCCGTTCCCCATTTGACGTCCAAGGCGCTGACCTGATTGACATACCATACTTCTGCTGCAAAAGGAGACTTTCCACCGAATGGAAGGTTAACGAGTCGATTTAGAATCGGTATATTAGCGGTGCTTAACGTATGTCTTCCGGGCCCAAACAAATCAAGGGCTCTTCCATCTTTAAAAAGGATGGCCTGTTGAGATTGATTTACAATTAACTGCGTCCATGTTCCTAATTCACTCTCGGGGTGTTTCCAGGCAAACACATCAGGAGAGCCTTCATACTTGATTACATCAATAACAGCCATCGTTCTATTCCCCACTTCAGATTAAAATCAATCGTTCTATCGTTCCAAATCTATTCATTCTTAACACTGTAAAATGCCATGCTGTGCTATTTTTCGCTATTTATCTCTTTTTTTCATGTTTAAGCATTGCTATTTTACCATTTCTAACCTTCTTTCGCACTAGTATAGTTCATATTTCGTGAGATATTTTTCCTAATTAAGCAGCACGATCGGAAAATACGAAAACCCTCTTTTACCACAACGATGTGTGATGAAAGAGGGTTTTGGATGAGAGAGTAATCAACCAATGATTCGAATCACTCCAGAATTTGTTTCACATAGACTGCAGGTGCAGCCAGAAATTGCTCAAACGTGCACAATGTACCGTGTTCCTGATGTTCTATGTCGGCATAACCTATCATTTTCCTGCTCGGGTTCCAGACAATCAGTATGTGAGAATACTGATCCAGATCAGAGGATAAGCGGAGCAGCTTTTGCCTTCCCATCTTCATCTCGACCGTGTCTGTCAGCGAAAAGAATTCAATATGCCTTACTCCTGCTGGGTGCTCTGGCAGTTCAATTCTATGCGGGCCTTCGGTTAAAAATTGAATTACCGATGCTGGAAGCTTGTATGATTTTAATGCGTGCAGTTTATTACTCCGATTATGGAATTGTTCAGGCTCATGTGCCTTCAAATATGCTGCCATCTCCGTGTTTTTCTGACTAACCGCAATTGTATATGCCCGCTCTCCATCTTTCTCCTGTATCGTTACATCTGCACCTTGTTCCACCAAATATTGCACCATTCGCATGTTGTTCTGACGTGCAGCTGTGGTAAGGGGTGTCGCCTTATACGGATAAACCATATCCGGTTCGTTGTAGTTGATATCCACACCCTCCTGCAGCAGGTATTGAGCAGTCTTCATATCATAATCCGACACTGCTTTGCGCAGCGTTCCGCCGCCATATTTACGAATATCCCGCCCGAGTTCGTGCAGCACTTTGATATTCTTTTTATTTCCATTGTATGCTTCGTCATATGCATTTGATTTTACGTGATTTACTCCCTCTAACCGGGCTCCCTGTTCATGCAGATAACGAATTACATCTGCTCCGCAATAACGCACAGCGTAAAGGATGGCGGGATTCTCCTTAGCATTGAGTGCAGCCCCTCGCTCCACGAGCAGTCTGACAACCTTGGGCTGATTACAGATCAATGCCAGATGAAGCGGACTAAGTTCGGTATGCCTGCTCAACACTATTTTTTCTTCCAAGTCCATTCCATGCTCTAAACATGCCTCAACTCCTTCAGTATTCCCTTGGTAGATCGCTAGAGCTTCATCTGGCAGTGTTTTAAACGTTCCTTGATTACCGATTTTATACAAAACTTGTCCCTCCTGTCGCAAGGATAAAAATAAGTTCGAGCTAATACTGATTATATTCTCATAGTTTACTTTACGTTTAATAAACGGCTTGTTTCTTGAGACGCTTCCATGAGTATGCTAACATAGTGGGCAGCTGTTCATGGTTCCATACAAAATACACAAGCTTTCACAGAAAGGACAATATGAATCTTTCAACCCTTCACCATACACTGGAGCACCTCATTCCGCCACTCGATCTGCGAAGCTGTCTGGTCAGTGTGCGTGGAGAGATCGTTTACAAACATTATCGCAATTCAGAAGCCGAGACACATATCGCTAAAATCAATTCATGTACCAAGAGCTTTATCTCCGCGCTCATCTGTACTGCCATGGATCAGGAGCTGCTGCCAGCGGCAAACACACCGATCTCCACCTTTTTCCCGCAGCTCACATCTGACCCTGACCCTCGTAAACCAGCCATTACGCTGGAGCAGCTGCTTACGATGACAGCAGGTTTTAACTGGGATGAGTTCGGCGGGCAGAACTCTTTTCCACGGATGACACGAACAGATCATTGGGTTAACTTTGCTTTGGAACAACCGCTGCGCCATGAACCAGGCACCCACATGGAATATAATTCTGGTGTGTCTCAGATGCTGTCTGCCATCTTGATGCAGCATACAGGCATAAGCACAGCAGCATATGCCGAGCGTTATCTCTTTGGTCCACTGGCTATTGACAATTATGAGTGGGAACATGATCCTCAAGGTGTGCACACTGGCGGATTCGGCCTGAGACTGCTGCCTGCTGATCTGCTCAAATTCGGACAGCTTTACCTTCAGGAAGGAAAATGGGAAGGTAAACAGCTCATTTCCAGCCAACTCGTCAAACGTTCGACACATCCCTTCGTCACTGTCTCTCCTCCGAATCATGGCAGTTATGGCTGGCACTGGTGGGTGGATCAATATGTGCCTCAAGACGAGACCCGAAGCGTGAATCTGGACCTTACCCACAACCCGGCATGCCGACAAACCGCTCCAGAAGGTCGTCAACCACTTCACTATTTTTATGCCAGAGGCTTTGGAGGCCAATATGTATACGTCGTTCCGGAGCTGGAGCTGGTGACTGTACTGACAAATGACAAGCGCAAGAAGGAAAAGCCACCAATCGATGTATTCCCGCGATTGATCGCTCCCGAGCTGTGGCAGCTTACTCGCTTGTTCGAATAAACCAACTATAAATCTACATACTGACCACTTATAAGCCCTTATCTTCCCTCTTCACTGCTGTTAAGCAAAAAGCGGGAAAGCCTAAGGGCTTTTTACTTTTCTTTGCAAAGTAGGAGCCGTTATATCCAGTCTCGAGGACAGCTCAGATCTTTCACGCCTATCTCAATGCTTCCTCTACAGCCAGCGTAACGGGATAAGGCCCAGACTCCTGATTGGATATGACCACCAACTGCACACCATGCTTTGGATATACTCCGGACATAAACGAAACGCCTGGATCAAAACCCATCACATGGCATTTAAATATTTCCTCTTCCTGCAGTTCCAGCCATATCCCCAGACCATAATATTCCGCATCCTCATCATGCGCGTGTGGTGTTAACAAGTCACGGGTCATCTCCTCACCCAGCAGCTTGTGTCCCAGCAAGGCATCCCAGAAACGAATCATATCCGGTGCAGTAACATAGGCCCCTCCATCTGACCCCCCTTGTACGGGAATAGAGAAGATATTGCTTGTCCATGTCCCGTCCTCGGCATCAATATACCCAATAGCTGTATTGCACGGAAGCTGATCCGTCAGGAAATAACCCGAATCTACCATGCCGCACCGTTTGAAAATATGTTCCTCCACATATTTCGTAAATGTAATACCTGTATGCTGTTCCACAACGAGTCCCAGCACAATGAATGCCGCATTATTATAATGGAATCGCTCCCCGGGAGCGGACTTCATCGGCAAATGCTGAAACATCGGCAGAAAGTCATGCAGCTGCCGCATTCTGTATACGGGTCTGTCTTTCCATAATTCTGAGAAATCGTCCATCACTTCCTCATCGAAATAGTCCGGAACACCCGAAGTGTGCGTCAGTAATTGATGAATCGTGATTTCCGGGTCCCATGCAGAGAAAGGTATGTTTAATACATCTTTTAATCTGGACTTCAGCGAGAATTTCTCCTGTTCAACCAATTGAAGTATACTGACAGCTGTGAACAGCTTGCATCCCGAAGCGATGCCAAAACGTGTGTTCACTTCATTCAAACGTTCGTCACTGCGATTCGCATAACCTCGCGCAAACTGTATAAGCGTTTGACCGTTATGTTTGCAGAGCACCACGCCCGAAAAATCCTTTTCTTCCATCAGCTCTCTGACTTTTTCAGTTAAGATTGCTTTATCCAGCATCTCGAAGAATTCACCTCCGCTTTCCAATCATCAAATTATGCATTTGGCGCATCAGACGCTCTCGCATGAATCAGATAATATAATGTGAGATAGATGGTGAGAAGAAACAGCCCGAAGAACATACAAAAAGCCAACGATGGCCGGCTTACACTTTCGTGCATCAGTCTGATTAACATCTCACGATTCGTTAATGCATCCCAGCTGTTTAACCGGTACACACGCCCAAGCAGCACGCCATACCCCGCAAGTGCTGTTCCTCCGAGTACGAAGACCCATGATGCTGCACGTCCCCATCGTTCATAGATGACTTCCTGAATCTGATACATGGATAAGAACCCCACTAATAACCCTGCCCATACAAACATCAGTACGACAACCAGATCATACCAATAGTTAAAATTCACACCGTTTCCTGATAAATATCTGGAACTCCTTGACGTCAGATGAAGTAAATCCGTCACGATATATGAAGAGTTCGGGAAAAACAGCAGCCACACCATCGCACTTGGCAGTGCAAACCATAAGGCTCCCTTCCACTTCGATCGATGCAATCCATAGGTTATCGACGAGAACAGAAAGGGAATCCAGCCCAAAAACAGATTCCAGATCAGGAAACGAAAGTACCGCTGATCGAGCCATTCGGCCGCTGCATAGTACAATCCCAGGGTGACGACTGTAACTGCACTAAGAAAAATAAACATGTGCATATAATTCAATTTTTTCAAAGCGTACAACCTCACTTGTCTCTAATCGTTTAAGTAAAATATGACATAAATTCAATGCTTTACATCCTACTAGCATCATACCATGTCCGAAAGTAGAATCAAATTATGGATAGATTAGTAGAAACAAACAAACGTAAATACACCATCTATTCAAAACAAAAAAGCGACTGTCCTGTTCCCAGGATCATGCCGCTTATTTCAACTTGCAACTTTGACTTCACGTCACACCATCTGCGGGGTACACGGAAACCAGTTTCTGAGGATTCACAACCAGATACACCCCATTAATTCGCTCCCCTGCAGCGTCCATCTCCAGACATATTACTTCAGACAGCTGTCCTTCGTTCATCAAGGCGAGCTGCAGTTCACCGTTAACGCAAACCGGCTTCCACTCCCTCTCTCTCAACGAAACAAGCACTCGTGGAGAGGTCAGAATAGCAAGCACTCCTCGGTGTACTCGCATGGTTCTCATAATCGTTTGAACTACGCCGCCCCCATCCGCCGTGAATACAGGCGTGTCAGCAAGCAGCTCCAGCATGGCTGCACATCATGCTGAAGAAACGCCATAGTGAAACGGCTGAGAACCTCTTCTTTAGCCTTCCAATCCGCATAAACCTGTTCTATTACAGGAAGTACTTCGGGCAGATTACGTCTGGCACGACTATAAATCTGTCGACAGTTACTCTCCGTTTTCCCAAGCCAACCTGCGATCTCCGAATAATCATGCTCAAAAGCTTCACGCAGTACAAAAACAGCCCGTTCCATGGGAGACAGACGTTCAAGCATCACCAGGTAAGCATACGAAATCATTTCTTTCTGCTGCATCATTTCCTCTGGTGTATTAGTCATGTCATGCATACCCAGCGGTTCGGGAAGCCATTCCCCCACGTAATGCTCTCTCTGGTTACGCGCAGAGTTCAGCAGATTCAAACAGCGGTTTACAATGAGTTTTGCGATGTAAGACTTGGGGTTATGAATATCCGGCTTGGGCATACTATGCAGCCCTGTGAAGCAGTCCTGAACGATATCTTCCGCCTCTGTCACAGTGCCCAGCATGCGGTAAGCGATGGAGAAAGCATAATTTTTATATCGGTTATACAATGCACCAACATCAAGAGAAGACGTCTCCGGCGTATACTTATGTTGATTTAAACCAGGATCGAGATTGGACTGCATGGGATCGCCTCCCCTAGGTTGGTTCATTTATCGTTTGTCATTTTAGTTAAAGCAGCCAGGGTACATACCTGTCGTTATAGCAATCCGGTTCCAGCTGTTGATGGAGTTGACGGCCATAATCAGGTTAACGACTTCCGTTTCACTAAAGTACTCACGAACTTTATTGTACAGCTCAAGCGGAACTCCTTGTTCCGATATCCGCGTGACAGTCTCTGCCAGTTCAAGCATAACACGCTGTTTGTCCGTAAATAAAGGAACTTCATTCCATACACTCAGCAGTAGTATATGATCCCCGTAATCGCCCAGCTTCATCAAATCCTTGGCATGCATGTCCAAACAAAAAGCACAGCCGTTGATCTGTGACACGCGGATTTTTAACAGCTCGTATAACACCTTATCCTCGAACTGTTCGGATACATACTGTTCCATCGCCATCATGGCTTTGAATGCACCGGGGTTTGCCGCTCTGTAATTCATTCTTAAATCCATTATTCATTCGCCTCCATCATTTGGTCTACATACTGAAGACAAACAGCACCTACGTTTTGTGACAACTCTCTTGAAAATAAATAATAACTCTGCTAAAAAGCGACGAATAAAAGATTTCGGTTAAATTTGATTCCAGACCGACCCAGTGAAGTTAAGGCACTACGCTTCTGATTAAACTTTCATTTTATCACGAATTAAATATCAATGTTATTGACCACTGGAATAATAAGGAATATAATGAATCTAAAAAATGGAATAAGGAGGTATAATTGGTGAGTGAATTACAAATACAAGAAATCACCAGCTTAGATTATCTTGTACAAATGCTTGAAATGGCATATCGAACCGAACAAATGGAGCGAGTCATACATATTGCAGATCACCTATATTCGTGCACAAACGACGTATATACCCAGACCCAATCCCTTACTGCTAAAAACAAAAAAAAGCGAATTTCGATTAACAGACCTCTTGTTTATTATTTTGGGAAATCACATCTAATGAAGGGCTGGCTCTGCAAAAACTGGAACGGTATCAAGAATCTCTAAAATGTATTGATAGATACCAAGAGCTCGGATGGTTTATTGGACTGGATACAGAAGGAGTAAATATTGTCGAGAATTTCCGAAATTTCGCTAAGGCGAATCGGTATGCGGTCCTGATTCTAATGGGGCATAAAGATGTGCTGGAAGAATATATTGCGTTTCTATTAGACCATCCAGAAGAAATTATCCCAGAGTGCATTACAATACTGGAAGCCGCAATAGTGCACGGCTGGAAAATAGAAGAAGATCTTAAGAAGATCCTGCCTCTCAATGAACCATTTGCGATGCTGGAGGAAGCTGAGAATGTTGGTCTTTACGTTCATTATATGTATTGTCTTGCTTTGTATAAAATAAGTCTGTGTAAAAACGATGCAATAGATGCATTAATTAACGGTATTGCAGTTTCTTGTAGAATAAACTTGGAATCCGGATTTCGTAAGTGCTGCGTACTATTTGAATCTTTGAGATCAGAAGCTTCAGAGAAGCAAATTACTCAATATAAAAATATACTGAGAGGGGCTCTTAGCAATGAAAAAAACTATGCTTATATTAGCTGTCATGTTTAGTTTTGTACTCATCTCCTATACAGGGACAAGCACTACAGCAACTAATACAACTTATAATCACGGTTCTGGCTACTAGTTTCCAACCAAAAAAGCATCGAACTCCTTCAAACAGGAGTCGATGCTTTTTTTGGTATTTCATCTTCCAGAAGTATTATCATCCGAATTCAGCTGTACCGGAGGTTCCGTATAATATGGACAACCTGGTTCGTGAATAATTCGCGGATCCACCCAAGTTCCCCAATATGGATGACGATTCACGTAAGGGGCCATATTAGGCTGCTGCATGTTCGGTTGAACATTAGGCAGCATGTTGGATTGGATGTTTGGTTGAACATTTGGCTGGGTGTTTGGTTGGATATTAGATTCGATAATCGGTTGAATGTTAGGCTGCATGTTAAGAGGTTCGATATTCGGCTGTACATTCGGCCCTATATTAGGCATATGGTTTGATGCAGGGTCTGCATGCGTCTTACAATCTGCCGGCGGGCCGATGATGACCGCTTTTTGAATGGGAGCTAGTGCTTTCTGCACTTTATGTTCATTCAGACAATACGTGTGAGCCAACACATTCGCAGGTGTTAAACGCAAAATATCGGAGCCGAATATCGCCTCAGGCACAGGCGCATCGAAGATTGCCAGCAGATGTGTATGATCTGCTGTGGCCACTTCATAGTGCCACCAGCCTTGAGGTACGTTGGCCGTTTGTCCCGGTGTGATCGGGAAATGAAGCAGTTCACTAGTGAACGGGTTAATGAGGGAAACGACCGCCGAACCACTGATGCAGTACACAAGCTCTGTCGCGTTTTGATGAATGTGGGGTTCGACCACATTGCCTGCACTGAGGAAAATATCCAGCAAAGAACTGTTTCCGAGCGTGTTAAGCTGTTTTACCGAAAGTGCATGAATGTAATTATACTCATCTTTCTTAAAAAGCGGATTTTTGCTCAGATCATACGTAAACTGTGTAGTTGGTAAGGTAAAATCCATGTACGAGGTTGCCAAAATAAAACGCCTGCCCTTCGCTCTCGGTTTAGGTGATAACCCATAACCTCAGCTTATGCCCGGCGCCCAGATTGGTGAGACCATGTAGACGGAATTAAATCCTTTGTGTCGCCGGATGACGTATGCGCATAGGCTGATATCATCCATTCAGACATTGGAGGTTTGTTATATGTCATACGTTCCGGGTCCAACATCAGCCCAGCAGCCTATAGGCTATCCTTACCCTTATTATCCACCGCCGTACCCTTATCCGTACCCCTATCCATATCCAACGGTGTTACCTTTCCCTCTTCCTTATCCCATCGGGGGTCCGGGACCATGGTGGCATAGCGGTTATCCAGGGCATTATCCGGGATATCCTGGGGGTCATCACGGTGGACCGGGAGGCCCTGGGGGTCACGCAGGACCGGGTGGACCAGGTGGTCCCGGCGGGTTCCACGGTCATCGTTTTTTCCAGGGATAAAACCTCAAGGTTTCACGTCTCAACACTACAGGAGCTGTTAAAACAGTTCCTGTTTTTTTCGATTCAAGCTGCGTCCCTTACCAACCACACCGAATACTAAGTACTCAGTATTCAATCTCATCCATCAGATCCAGATTGCGGATAGACATCCGAAGCAGGTCCGTAAACGAAGAGGTTACGTAATAGACAAAGTCCGGATCATGCACATACATAATGATCTGACCATATGTACCTGCCTCTGCTGGATCAAAATCTAACATCAAATAGAGCGAGCCCCCAGCCATTGTGGCAAAAGGTATCCAAGACGTGTGAAATAAATACGGTTTTATTTCCGGGTCCAGCTGACCCATTTCATCTTCTCCATAATACTCCTCCAGCTTTTCATCCACTTCACAGAAATATTGTTTGGTCTCCCGAATCTCTTCGAGTGACATCAGATAGAAGGGCTGGCATGACCCTTGCTCCGCATCCCCCGGATACAAAACATGCAGACCATACCCACTGCCATCTGTATTACGATAAAAAGCACGAAAATCTTCCGGCAGGCGAACCCCGTACAGCTTCTCCAACTGATTCAGCTCTGCTTCTGATGCCCCTGCCAGATGAAGATATGTTTCATACAGCGCCCGAATCTCTTCATCTTGTATTTTACGGTCCAACAAAGGGTTCAATTGTTCCCTCAGCTCGTTGATAACAGCATCCACTTCAGACCTCATATTCCTCCACCTTCTCCCTCATCCTTACCTTCCTCTGGGCTTCTATCCAGCATGTACTGCTCATATTCCCAAAACGCTTCGTGCGCTCCGCCGTCTTCAATCAAAATCATGACTGCATATGAGAACAGATTAAGCCATTCCTCCATTAACGCAGCCTGCTCATCCGTGATCAGATGATTTCTGCGAAGCATTCCTTCCGGTTCAACCGCCCAAGCTCTTGCGAGATGATTGATACTCCACAGGCAGGCCATTACTTCCCGGTCCAATGCCGAAGTCGAAAGTTCCGGAGCAAGGATGCGCAGTATACGCATTAGTTCGTGGAAGTTCGCTTCAATCAAGTGACCGCGAAAGGGACGCAAACTCCCGAGAAAGCCGTTTTGCATTTTCGGATGATTCACATCATCGTGGGAAAAGGCATGACATTTTAACAGCAGGACAGCTTCTTGAGGTTCCATCTCATCACCCTTTAGCAAAATCATGGATCAAAATGTTACCAGCGCAGCGGCTCTTGTTCACGCCACAACACATAACGCTCCAGTTCACGTAAACTACCTGTGCCAATTCCGTATGCATCCATACGTTCCGAACACAGATCAAGAATGTGCAGCATACCGCCGTATGTACCCACAGCAAGTTTAGATTGTTCAGGTGACACGGTCAGAGAATAGATGGTCGAGCCAACAAAATGACGCCACAGCTCTTGCCCTTCTCGGTTAATGCAGTACAGATAGCCATATGCATCCCCCATCACCATACCTGCTTGAATCTCAACCATCGTATATACACGCGCATTCTCATCCATGATCGGCCATTGTGATTCCTGTACACGATCCGAAATGCTGGCTAACGGAACCTGAATGGTGACCCCGTTGTAGAAGTGGCAGGCATTAAACCAGACAACTTGGCTGTCACGGCTGAATGCCGCGCAGTGCGGATAACTCGATTCCGGCTCCACCTCATACGTTTTGTTCTTCTCCCGATCCAGAACCGTATGGCTGCTCATCTGGCTTCCCCAGGCAATCCATCGCTCGTCATACGATACAGCTGCATGTCCCATGGATAGCTGCGTATCTTCATATTCGTATTCCTGAATCTCTGCGTGATCGGGATGAAGCAGTGTCACCCGCTCCTGCTCTATGAGATAGACTCCGTACTGAGATTGAAGCAGCAGCGCCTGCCCCTGATCCATAGGTATTAATTTTTCAAGCGTCCACTCAGGATGTGCGCAGTCGGCGAGAGATTCGATCTCTGGCATAAGAGCTTTGATTTGATCCCGAATGCTCTGCCAGCGGTAGAATGCAATCCGCTCTCCTTCCAGCCTGCGATCAGGCTTATCAATGACATGCAAACCTTCGCTATCCGCCAGAGCAGCGTAGACACCATCGGCTGAGCAGCCTGCGAACGTATAATCCGGACTGCACCACCATCCCTGCTGATCCATTATGTATACCTGTCCATGATTAGACAGCACTCCTGTATTACATAGAACCGTATCCTCATTCAGATAGCCTGCAGTCTGTACAGCCTGCATAGAATCCTGAAAATGATTGCTCAGCGGCCAGGTTGCCGCGGGCAGTTCTTCTCGAAGCTTTTCCAGATCCCCTTGAAGATTAGCCTGTTTCACCATCTTCATCACTTTAGAACTGATCGAATGACGGGCATCATCCGCCAGCTCGGATTCATCCGGGTGTTCGCCCTGCAGCATTTTGCGCACGAATGTATTGACATCGCGGGCGTACCGCCTGCCTTCATTACGCCACTGTTTTGCTATTTCCGTGTTTAACCAATCCATATAACCCCTTCTCCCTCTGCTGTTCTTTACTCATGCAGGGTGCAGTAATGCGCCTCTAAAAACTGCTGTATCTCCTGTACCTGCATCTGCACTTCCTGCCCATCCCTCATACGTTCATTCTCATAAAACAGGACAATTTCACGCTCGTATGCGTAATTAAAACGAACATATCCTCCCACAGCTGTTCGAAACAGCCTGCACATATATTCGTCTTCGATGACCAGATCCCACGAATAGCGGGATTGGCACAGATCAGCCAGTTCTTTCATCGAAATCCCGTTCTCTTTTCCCGAGAAATTATAAAACACAGGTCGCCGCTCCTCGTTCCAAGGTTCGAAATACGCTGGTCTGAAGGGCATGTCTCTGCGGTAATATCCGCAGTAGATTCGGTCAAGAGTGTCAGCGAACGAGCGATCATTAGAAGGCCACACGGTAATCTGTTCATCATGCCGCGGAAGCCAGATCAGTCCCTCCACATCTGCATGTAACGCCAGGAAATCCCCATCGACTGAACTGCCGATGCTGATACATTCCTGCAGCTGGTCCTGGCTGATGACCGTTTCCTCTGAATGCTCCCATAAATCGTAGTCCGCAAATGGTTTTAACACTTCAGGGTCAGGACGCTGAATATTCATCCAGCCCGAATAAGTTCCTTCTCCGTACTGCTGTAACCAGCGTTGATAAGCCGAGGGCAGACGAGCGGATTGCTCTTGCTCCACCTGCTGCAGTTCCTGCTGCGGGACAGGCTTCAACATACGAGACACGATGTACATTCGGAATCAGCTCCTAATCATAGTTCTTTCCGGGCCTCGGGCAGCGGGTTAAGCCCAAGCGTTTCATCGGATCATTCGACAGCAGTACATCAGGCCAATTCTTCTTGTACGATCTCCGTTTCTACACCTTTACGATTGCGAATGCGAATGGCAAAAGCATCATAACCATTACGTTTGACTTCATTAAAATGCACGCGCTCACCTGTAATCAGTTCGTACATCCCGTCTTCCTCAACATCTTCACCGAATTCTTCATCCCATGGCACGTTATAAAATGCCGTCAAATGCACTTCAAATGTATCTTCCCCCTCAACGTCAAGATAAGGACGCAGCGGCCTGTTGTTCACTTCTTCTTCGGGATACGTCTCACACAACATCGCATCATAACCGTGTTTTGCCGCATCAATCAGCAAATATCGTTCACCTGTAACCGTATGTTCTGCATAAACGAGCAGCGGTGTCATATCATGCCACAAAATCAGATCATCTTCATCCAGGTCACCATAATAAAAAATATGAAACTGATCATGTCCATCCTGCGTCTGCAATTTCCCCTGCCATTCCACTTCATGAACCAAGCCCTCTGTATCACGCTTGGTCAGCCCTTCGAGGTATAACGGCCCATGCAGTACACCATACATATTCATTATTTCGCCTCCCTTTTGTTCATGTGAATAGTAACCACTTTATGCTCTTCATCCACTGTCAGCTTTACATCGATATTAAGCTTCTCACGAAACAGAACTGTAATATTCAGATATGGGTCACGAGCTGCTTCCGTGCCTCGATTGCTCGTCCGGCTCATGCCTTGATGAATGATCGATTTTACCAGATCGTCATCCCCCTTACCTGTTTGTTCATAAGTATAGATGACCTTTCCCTCACGGTCAGTAAGCGTCAATAACGTAACAAAGTCATTAGCATTGCTGTATTTGTTTTCACTTCGCACATACATATGATCGCTTTGCGAGTAGTCAATCTGGCCGGCTAAAAACGGGTTATTTCCCCCCGCTTCAACCTCGTACTCCTTATAAGCCAGTTGAAACAAATACTGCAGACCGCTCATGTCAATACGATAATAGAGCTGACGATCCTCCCCTCGTTTGTCCATCGCCGCAAAACCGCTGATCAGCGGCCATGTCTGATAAGATTTACCTTCGACATCCACAGCAACGGCATAACCCGATAACACCTTTTCTTTTTGAAATACGCCATACGTCTCCATAATAAAATAAGCAGGAATACACAGCATGGCAAAAATCAACAGAAAGACACTAAACGTAATTCGCTTATTCATCTTTTCTTCCCCTGTTCTTGATCGTTATCTTTCTATCTGACGTTATGCTGCATTTTGGTCAATACGCGGGTCACAGCTTCCCTGTTCTTGGCCTCCTTGATGTATGCGGGGATACTGTGTGATGCCGTCTTCTGAGATCTGCCCCCATATTTCACACGCAAATCAGCAGATACATACTGCAGAAGATAATTCAGATGTTTCCGATTGACAGCCCAGATCTGTTTGCCTCGAATATAATCCAGAAAATACAGTTCCAGACCAAAAAGCGGGTCTCTGCCCTTTTGAATCTCCCGATAATAACCTCGATTGACCTGGCTTTTATGCAGCGCAGCCTGATTGGTTGCCCCGCAGTGTGGACATGTAATATGTACCAGCGGATGGGGTGTCATTTTCTCATCGGTTACCAGCACACTAAACCACCGCTCACATACAGCACAGTACCCCTTGGCTGCATACTCGTAGTCTTCTTCTTTGACCGCATGAGTGTAACACTGGCTGCATCTCCACTGCACTTTTCCATTAGAGCGCTCGATATAAGCATAACCGCCGCATTCGGGACATTTGACATCAATTCGCTCTCCGCGGTTGAGCACAAAGAAATAGCTGTATTTGTATGCCCCTTCGTCTTCGAAACGTTTCACAATCAACCTCTCCTTTCATTGAACCTTTTGCCGAGTCAGCCATTCCATCCCACATTGTTCCAAATAAACCGTTAATAAAATTATATGAAACTCTTTACCCAAGCACAACAAATGCAGGCTCACCGGCTCAAAATAACATCCATAGTCCTACACAAATGTGTGCTCCGTCACACCCGTCAATCCTTCGATATCGTAATCTAAACTTAAGAGATTATTTATTCCTTCATTTATTCACTCACTTTTTGTGAAAATCATCACTTGCATGCCGGAAGGTTGTGATTATATGTTCTCATTCCCCAACATCTACAAATACACGCTTATCCTAACGATCTTCACCGCAGCGCTCTCTCACTGCAGTTCACCAAGCAGCGCTCCGAACAGTCAGCATAAAGAAGAGGCTTTCTCCAGCTCTGCACCAAGCCAGCCGCCCGTTGATCCGATCATCCGCAGAGAGGGCCATACCGTTTATATTGAAATGACCGCACAAGTGACTGATATTGAAATTTCGAAAGGGGTCATTTACAACGCCTGGACCTTTAACGGCACTTCCCCCGGACCCGTCCTGCGTGTGAAAGAAGGCGACACCATCGTCTTTACTTTAAAAAATAAAGATACCCGCATGAACCACTCGATGGATATGCATGCCGTCCATGCTTCTCCAAGCCGTAAATTCATTGATGTCATGCCCGGAGAAGAAGGAACCTTTACCTATCCGGCCACTTCTCCGGGGGTATTTATGTATCACTGCGGAAGCAAGCCGACCCTTGCCCATATCGCCAACGGGATGTACGGCATGATCATTGTGGAACCCAAGGCGGGTTACCCTTCGGATCATCTCATTGATCGCTCCTACACCCTTGTACAGAGCGAATGGTACAAAGAGCATGATTATAATTCATTTTTGAATGAGGAACCGGAATATGTAGTTTTTAATGGCAATACCTATACCCTCAAAGAACATCCACTGTTTGCCAAAGCAGGAGACACCGTGCGCATATACATCAGCAACGCGGGTCCGAATGAAGTTTCTTCCTTCCACGTTGTTGGTACGATGATGGACAGGGTATACACGGATGGAAATCCAAGGAACATCCAATATGGTATTCAGACAGTCATGCTTCCTGCCAGCGGAGGAGCTGTTGTCGAGTTTACCGTCACCGAGGAAGGCGATTATCCCATCGTAACCCATCAATTCAAACACGTAGACAAGGGTGCTTCTGCCGTGCTTCGCGTCACGAAAGATGGCAAAGACCACGGTGGTACAACCATGTCTCATTAAACCGGAAAGCATCTGCAAGAATCATATTCAAACATCATTCTGATGTGCGGCTATCTGCCATTGGAATACGAAGAGGTGACGAAGAGATGATTTGTGAACATGACCGAAATGATGCCTGTTTCTCCAAAGTTTCGCTTTTTCAACATCTGGAGCCTGAGGACGCTTCACTGCTGACCTCCCTTCTCCATACCCGAACCTACCATAAAGGAGAATATGTCGTTCAGGATGGCGAGCGTTCAGATACTCTTTTTGTGATACATCAAGGCAGCGTAAAGCTGTCCAAATATAACGAAAATGGCAAGGAGCATATTATCCGGTTTTTGTTTTCGGGCGATTTTTTCGGGCAAAGTTCACTGCTGCACCAGACACCGCATCACGCCAATGCAGAAGTTCTTGAACCCTCATCGATATGCTCTATTCACAAACAGGACTTTGACCAGCTGCTTGAGCAGGATCCTAAGCTCGCTTATCATTTCCTGCTTGCCATAACAAGTCTGTTAAGTGAAACCGACAAGTGGAATAGTTCTCTCAGCGCAATGACCACGGAGCAAAAAATTGCCAAACTGCTCCTCGATTTCCATACCCGGAATCATGAAAACCACGATCTCCGACTGCCGGTATTCAAAAAAGATATGGCGCTGCTTCTGGGAATCACACCCGAGACGTTAAGTCGAAAATTAAATGTCATGCAGCACCAGAATCTGCTTCAAGTGAACGGGAACGAAATCCGGATTCTGCAGCTGCAGGAATTGAAAGATATGATCTTTTGATGCTTTAATCACCATCTAGGATATGTAAACGATTTAACCTGTGTTGTGAGTATCGTCACAGTGAACCTCAGGTTTACGGTATAAAGTGAATACAAGAAAAGAATTTTCAGGAGGCTAACCTATGACTACCGTCGTTAAAATGGACAAACAATTGATTATGCATAAAATGCAGGAGCTCTGCTCCTTGCTGTTACAGGATGAAGGCTACAAGGAGATGCGTGCAATGATCGACCAGTTTGCCGCAGATGAGCAGGCGACTGAACAGTATGAACGCTTTATGGAGAAACATCAGGCACTCGAAGAGAAAGAACGTCAAAATATTGAACTGCTCGAATCCGAGATTAAAGTTTACGAAGAGGAAGAACGCGCGCTTTATGATCATCCGCTGATTCGCAGATTTATCTATGCGCAGCGCGAGTTCAGTCAACTGCATCAGCAGATCAGCACCTATTTCACAAAATCAGTCGAATTAAACCGTCTGCCCGAAGCTAAAGAGCTGGGAAAAGAAGCCTGCGGATGCGGCGGAAACTGCTCTGGTCACTAATTTCTCTGTAACCTATAAACGATATCCGCCTATAAATAAAGAGTATCCCTTCAGAATGGCTCTGAGGGGATACTCTTTGTCTTTACCTGTTACAAGTTGAAGTTATCAACGTTTGACGTTACTCGTGTTTTGTTTTGAAGGTCTCGACGTATGTTCCCAATTAGATGTCCAGCAGCAGTGACACAAGCAATCCCATAGAAGCGATCAACCCTACAACAGGGCCTCCTTCCTCAAAAGCCTCTGGCATCATCGTTGAGCAGAGCATGGCTATGATGCCTCCGCCGGCAAAGGCTCCGATCGCTGCGCCCATCTCCTTCGGAAGCTGTTCCAGAAACAGATATCCCCCGAGTGCGGCAAGTGAAGAGATCAGCAGTACACCGAGCCACATCAATAAAATTTTACCTTTGCTGTACTTGCTGTTCTTCAGTCCTGCCGTACTGGATAACCCTTCAGGAATGTTGCTGACAAAGATGGAGACCACGAGCACCACACTTACTCCGTTACCGGCCAGCAAACTGGCCCCCAGCATGATCGACTCGGGAATTGCATCCATCACTGTGCCTGCGAATATCCCGAGACCGCTTTGCTGGCTTGAATCCTTCCTGCTGGAACGTTTCCGATTAGACCCGCCTTTAGCTGAGATGAGCAGATCAAACAGCGTATATACCACTGCCCCTGCAGTAAAACCAATAGCTGTTGGCAGCATGCCTCCATCGTTCAGTGCATCTCCAAGCAGCTCAAACGTTGCTGCACCAATCAGCGTTCCTGTCCCGAAAGCCATTATCCAGCCGATAATCCTTTTCGGAATCTTCATAAAAAGTGCAGCAAGCGCACCGATAACCACCGCCGAGGCGGAGATGCCGCCCCACATAAACGCAGTCCACATTCGGGTAGGCCCCTCCCTTGTTCCAGTTTATTTATCTCCCATTAACCTCTGCGGGCAGATCAAAAACAATTACCGGAAATGTGCGGACTTCTTTATCATTCCATGTCAATTCGATGACGGTGTGACCTATGTCACCTGATGTGGACTTAAATCACGTTATGATAAAATGATGCCATCTACAGCAGAATGAACCAGAGCAGGAACTGCACGGCACCAATAATCTCGATCATCCCCACCTTCATGGGACGCAGTGTATGGCCTGCATAACGAAACGCCCGCGCAGCGGAATAAACATAGGCCAGCCCCATCCATGGGTACCCAACGATAGCCGGAATGAATAAGAGTACAACATGGACAAGACGTGACAACCTGATCCAGCGTGGATTGCTGCGTTCCCTAAAGACGGATTTCACAAAGAACGTACTTCCTGTAAAATGTAAAAAGGAAAATAATACAACGATGACCATTCCGTAATCCCATTCACCGCTGCCGATCAGATAAGCTGCCGCTCCGCCAAGCGAAAACACCAGCATCGCACACAGATCATTAGTCAGGGATCTTTCTGCCTTGTGTTTCACATGCCAAATGTTCACCAGCAGCAGTCCAGCCAGCATAGGTCCAAACCACAACAGTGATGATTGACCAATAACAGCCGGGATGAGACAGACTAGGGCAATCGTGCCATATATGGCTGCCCATGTATATAAACGCGGCCGATTCGCATTTCGTTTGAGTGATTGCAGCAGGGGATAAGCCGTCAAATACAGGCCAAGCCAGGCCATAAAAAGCGGCACATGAAGCCACTGGGGACTGCTCGCCGCCACACCGACGAAAAAAGGCACACTCACCATCGCCCATCCGCCATGCTCATGAGGGATAACGATTGGTTTTAAGTTTGTACTCGCACTGCTTTTCAATTCAATCACGACCTCCTAACCGATTTATCATTACGAAATTAGGCTTTTGATCTTTGGAGAACCAAAGATATGAACATCAAATAAAGAGTTTAAATGTAAACGTTATTGAGAGGATGGATTCGTATGACCAGGGTTAATAAAGAAAACGCAGCGGAATTTCTGCAGCAGTTTCCTATTTTCCAGGACCTGAGCTCCGAAGAGTTGAAACAGGTTGAAGAAATCGCCATATCCCGAAGCATCAACAAAAAAACAGTGATTTTTAGTGAGGGCAGTGAGAAAGAAGCCGTGTTCTTCATCCGTACAGGTATCGTCAAAGCCTACAAAACGGATGAGAACGGACATGAACAGATTGTCTCTTTTCTCAAAACAGGCGATATGTTTCCACATACCGGTTTTTTCAACGCGCATCCATATCCCGCTACGGCTGTGGCGATTACACCAACAAGTCTGCTGGCAATCCCCGTCAGACAATTTGAACGGCTAATGCTCAGCACACCTTCGATTGCTATTAAAATCATGCGTGTGCTTGGCGATAAAATCCGTGAATTGCAGGATAAGCTGCAGGTGCTTTCCGGACAGGATGTTCGTAATCGTGTGCTCTCCTTTCTCCTTATGCTCGCAGAGCAGCATGGTCAGCAGCAGGCGGATAAGGTCGTTATTAATCTGCCTATGACACACCAGGAGTTTGCCAATTCGATCGGAACAACACGAGAAACTGCCAATCGCCTGCTGAACCAGCTCGCGAAGGATGAGCTGCTGGAGGTTGATCGCAGCCGCATCATTATTCATAACCTGCCAGCTCTAAAAGAACAGCGAGACGCTTGAGCATTACGAAAAATTGCCTTTCGCTTGTGAAAAAGAGACCTTAACTACTGTACATCAAGTTAAGGTCTCTTTCTGTATGTTGGATCACCTTTTCAACAACTGTTCCGTTACCATTACCTGCTCAGGCAAGCGTCAGGTCAGGCTTGCTCATATCACTGAACATTCCCGCGTAATATTTGATTTCTCCAGCCTCATTACGGATCGCAGTAATACTGAGCCACTCCTGATAGACCTCACCGTTTTTCTTCCGGTTCCAGATCTCGCCCTGCCAGTATCCTTTTTCACGCAGCTCCCGCCATAACTGATCATAGAACTTTTTATCCTGCCTGCCTGATTTCAGCATACTTGGCTTCTGCCCTACCGCTTCTTCAGCCGTGTAACCTGTAACTGCGGTAAAGGCCGGATTGACAGAACGAATGACACTGTTCGTATCCGTCACGAGAATGGCTTCAATCGTGTTCTCCAAAATGCTGGCAGACAGCTCGAGCTTCTCCTGATAGAACATCCAGATCACAAGCACGAGACTTACCAGTGCGATCTGGGATAAAGCCATGAATCCAATCGCATAATGACCTGTCATGCTGTACAGCAGCGTCAGCATCAATGGAGGGAAGAAACCGCCCAAACCACCCATTGCCGAGATCATGCCGTTCGCGATACCTGCTTGTTTAACGAAATACATCGGTACTAATTTGAAAATCGTACCGTTTCCCGTCCCTGCACAGAGCGCAACAGTCAGACAGCCCACCGTGTAAATATAAAAGGATGGCGCGAAGGATAATACAATTGCTGCCACAGTCAGCCCGCCGAACACAAACATCAATATTTTAAATGGATTAAATCGGTCTCCCAGCCATCCGCCCACCGGACGCATGATCGTAGCCACCAGAATGAATCCTGCGGTGCGAAGTCCTGCATCGACCTTATCCATCTGGAAATTGGTCACGAGGAAGTTCGGCAGGTAGACGGTGAACGCCACGAATGAACCAAACGTCAGGAAATAGAAGAGACACAAGAGCCACAGCTTATTATTGCGTGATACGTCTTTTAGCTGCTGCATCAGAGGAAGGGTGACACGAGTTTCTTTTTTGTCTCCCAAAACAAAATTCAGCACTGCCATACCAATTAAAAGAATGCTGTAAAGCAGCACCGTTTTCGACCAGCCCACATGGGCAGCAACCAGAGGTGCCCCGAATGCGGAAAGTGCCGTCCCCAAGTTACCGATACCATAGATCCCGTTCACGAAACCGTGGCGCTCTTTCGGATAATACTTCGGCAGTGAGGTTACACCGACTGAAAATACAGCCCCTCCGATCCCGAGGAAAAATCCGCCAATGACCAGATCACTGAAGGATGCTGCGCGGCTTACCCACCATACTGGAGCCAGTAACAGTACAAAGCTGATCATGAAAATGTTACGCGCTCCATATCGGTTCGTCCAATACCCAATCGGAATACGGGCAATCGAACCGATCAAGACTGGAATGGCCGTCGCCCAAGCCAGCTGCGATGATGTAAGTACGATATCTTCTTTAATGAAGGGCATGAGTGAAGACAGAATCACCCATACCATGAAACCGAGAATCAGACTTGCCGTTTGCAAGGGCAGTTGAACTTTACCTTTTTGCTGCATTTACATCGCCCTTTCCTTTTTTTGTTCCTGATTCGGATACACTGCTCCATCTCTTCTGCGATACAGCACATAGCTGCGTCTCAGATATCCAAGCGGCATGCTCAGCATGTGAACGAGACGTGTGAATGGGAACACACAGTACAGCACAAATGTGAGCAGGATATGAATTTTGAAGTTCATCGGTACCGTCTGCATTAATGCCGGATCTGGTTGGAAGACCAAAAGCCCCCGCAGCCATGGATTAATCGTTGTACGATAGTCAAAGCCGCTGTGGTTTACCGCATTGGCCGATGTTGCCAGTATGCCGGTCACAATAACAATGATCAGCATCGCAAGTGCCAACCAATCTCCGACGCTGCTTGCTGCCCGTACTCTACGAGCCGTATAGCGGCGTACCAACAGAATAAACAAACCGGCAAATGCAATAATTCCTGCCGGTAATCCGCCGAACACAGCGCCCATATGATAGGCTTCGTCACTCAGACCGATCCAGTGGTAAAATTCGATCGGTACTAGCAAACCGGCAATATGTCCGCAGATGACGGCGAAAATGCCGATGTGGAAGAGTAAACTTCCCCATCGCAGCATACGTTTCTCCAGCATCTCACTTGATTTGGATGTCCAACTAAACGGATTGGTTACATATCTCCAGATGGTCGCCGTGACGCAAAACACAATGACCATATACGGGAGAGCACCCCATAACATCAACTCCAGTGTACTCACCGATTGCCCCTCCTCATCAGCTCGACGATCTCGTTAAGACCGCCTAACGGTTGTTTCTGTTGTTCTTGGCTTGGTTCAGGGACGTCCGAAACAGACAGCTCGGGCAGTACCTGCAGCATGAGCGTAAGGAGCGGCCCATATGGACTATTCTGTCCTGCGATGCTCTCGGTCATGGTCACCAGCGACTTATAGCAGCTGCCAAGAACACCAATCGCATCTTTCTCAGGTGCCTCGGCAATAAATTCAAGCACCATCGGCAAATAATCCGGCAGCTCGCTGGCTTCCATATAGAAACCAGCTGCTTCATATCTGCGCTTCAAATCAATCAGTGCCGGGCCGCGATCCCGCTCATCACCATGGGCCGCATAAGTGAGATAGAGGTTCGATTTCTTATCAAAGTCAAACGCTCGTACATATGCATCCTGCCACTTAATCGCATCAACAGCCCGTGCAGCTCTGGTAAAGGTTAACACGACCTGCTTCACTTCTTCCTCAGAGATCGAAAGAACGGCTTCCTCTACACCCTGCAATCCCTCTCTCCACTCGGTATCCGGATACTGCAGCAGATAGGAGATCAGTTTGCAGACCATTCGTCTTGTTTCCGTGTCATAAACCGGCTCCACGATGGGTTCTGGATCAATATCAATTGTCATCGTTGTTATCTCCTCTCCTATGAGAATACGCCGCAGGAACCTGGGCCGCCTGCAAAGTCAAGGCCGCAGCTGCCTTGTTCACTGAAGAGGTCTGCCACTTCCTCACGGTGAGCTGGCGGGATGACAAAGCGATCATCATATTTCGCAATGGCAAGCAGACGATACATGTCTTCCACTTCCTGTGCACTCATGCCTGCCAGATTCAGCAGGTCAGACTCACTGGTTTTGCCAGTCTGTTGGTTGCGCATGTGAATCCGCATCACAGCCATCTTGCGCAGCACTTCACGAATACGTTCTGTATCTCCGGCCGTAAGCAGGTTCGCCAGATATTCAACCGGAATGCGCATATTATCAATGGCCGGGAAAATATCGTTTGCTTCGAGCGAACTTCCTTGGCCTTCTACCCGGTTAGTAATCGGGCTGAGCGGCGGAATATACCATACCATCGGCATGGTGCGGTATTCCGGATGAAGCGGCAGTGCGATTTTCCAGTCAATCACCATTTTATAGATTGGGGATTGCTGTGCTGCAATAATCCAGTCCTCCGGTATGCCTGCCGCCCGTGCTTCACGAATGACTTCAGGATCATTCGGATCAAGGAAAACATCCATTTGAGACTCATAAAGGTCCTTTTCATTTTCCACGGAAGCTGCCGCTTCAATGCGATCAGCATCGTACAGCATCAGACCGATATAACGGATACGTCCAACACAGGTTTCGGAACAAATTGTGGGCAGGCCCGCTTCAATCCGCGGGAAGCATAGTGTACATTTCTCGGCTTTGTTCGTCTGCCAGTTGAAATACACTTTTTTGTACGGGCAGCTGGATACACAGAAGCGCCACGCTCGGCAGGCATTCTGGTCAACCAGTACAATGCCGTCCTCTTCCCGTTTGTACATGGCTCCCGATGGACAAGAAGACACACAAGACGGGTTCAGACAGTGTTCACAGATTCTTGGCAGGTACATCATAAATACCTGTTCAAAGTCCATTTTGATCGATTCCTCGACACCCTTCATGTTCGGGTCTTCCAGCCCTGTTACATGGGCACCTGCAAGGTCATCTTCCCAGTTTGGACCCCATTCGAGATTCATGTACTCTCCCGTAATCTGGGATTTCGGTCTGGCAACCGGCTGATGTTTTTTCTCCGGGCTGTTGGTCAATTTTTCATAGTCATAGGTCCATGGCTCATAGTAATCGTCAATCGTTGGTTGATCGGGGTTATGGAAAATGTTAAGCAAACGTCTGGCACGTGTACCTGATTTCAGCTCCAGCTTGCCATTCTTCATCTCCCAACCGCCGCGGTAACGGTCCTGATCCTCCCATTGTTTCGGGTAACCGACACCTGGTTTGGTCTCCACATTGTTAAAATACATGTACTCTGCACCTGGACGATTCGTCCAGGTGTTTTTGCATGTGACGCTGCATGTATGGCAGCCGATACATTTATCCAGGTTCATGACCATACTGACTTGTGCTTTAATCTTCAAGCCAATCCACCTCCTGCAGTTTTCTAATGATGACATTCAGGTCACGCTGGTTGCCTGTCGGGCCATAATAGTTGAAACCATAACTTAACTGGGCATATCCGCCGATCATATGTGTTGGCTTCACATGAATACGCGTCGGACTGTTGTGCGTACCCCCGCGTGTCTGTGAAATTTTCGTGCCCGGAACGTTAATATGACGGTCCTGAGCGTGATACATAAAGGCTACTCCACGAGGAATGCGGTGCGTGACTACGGCTCTCGCCACAACAACCCCGTTTCGGTTGAAACATTCAATCCAGTCGTTATCCACCAGACCCGCGTCCTCCGCGTCTTCATGATTCATCCAGATCGTTGGGCCGCCCCGGAACAAGGTCAGCATCGGCTGTGCATCATAGTACATACTGTGGATAGACCATTTGTTATGCGGTGTCATGTAGTTCAGTACGATTTCTTTACCGCCCTCGATCGGACGTTTGCTGTTTGGATGGAACGGTGTATGTTTCAAAATCGGTTTGAAAGTCGCCAGCGTCTCACCGAACTCACGCAGCATCGCATGATCGATATAGAACTGCTGTCTGCCTGTCAGCGTGCGCCATGGAATGAGACGTTCCACGTTGGTCGTAAACGGTGAATACCGCCGTCCGCCTTTTTCCGATCCACTGAATGCAGGAGATGTAATGACCGTTTTCGGTTTCGATGTAATTTCGTCGAAGGTGAAACATTCCTCCGAGCGCTCTTCTGCCAAATCTTTCAGATGAAGTGCCGTTTTCTTCTCAAGGGATTCCCACGCTCGTACAGCCATCTTGCCATTCGTTGTAGTGGACAGCGTCAGAATCGCCTCTGCAACGTTACGATCTGTACTCAGATCCGGACATCCTTGTCCAATGCCATCTTTGCGATTCACGCCGAGAATGCCTTTCAGTTTTTCGTATTCTTCGCTCGCTGACCAGGCAATACCCTTCGTACCGATCGGTTTATCCTTCACATTCGGTCCGAGACTGATCATTTTGTTATAGACCGCAGCGTAGTCACGTTCAACCACTTGAATATGCGGCATCGTTTTACCCGGAATGGCTTCGCATTCTCCTGCGCTCCAGTCTTTAATCTCACCATACGGCTGCGCGAGTTCATCCGGTGAATCATGCAGCAGCGGTGTAGTCAAAATTTCCTTCTGCGGACCGTCGAACTGCTGTGCAGCCATTTCGGAGAATACCCGCGCAATCTCCTTGAAGGTATCCCAGTCCGAGCGGGATTCCCACTGTGTCGCTACTGCCGGGTTGAACGGATGCACAAACGGGTGCATATCCGTACTGCTTAGATCACTTTTCTCATACCAAGTTGCTGCTGGCAGCACGATATCGGAATACATCGCTGTACCTGCCATACGGAAATCCATATTAACCATGAGATCCAGCTTGCCTTCCGGTGCATCATCCACCCACTCCACGTGCTCCGGCCGAAGTCCGTGATCATCATCATTCAGCAATCCGTTCGTTGCACCAAGCAAATGCTTGAGGAAGTACTCATGTCCTTTGCCTGAGCTTGAGATCAGGTTGGCCCTCCAGACAAACAGCACACGCGGGAAGTTCGCCGGATCATCCGGCTGCTCAATCGAAAATTTCAGATTTTTATTTTGCAGTTCGGATGCGACATAGGCTGCGATCTCTTCTTTTGTCGCTGCTCCTGCATTCAGTGCATCCTGATGCAAATCAATCGAGTTGCGATTAAATTGCGGATAAGATGGAAGCCAGCCCATGCGTGCAGCCATGACATTATAGTCAGCAACGTGCTGGAAGCGCGGATCACCCTCAAGTGCAGAGGTCAGCTCTCCGACCTGAGTCTCTTCATATCTCCATTGATCTGTTGCAAAATAGAAGAATGATGTTCCGTTCTGCAGACGGGCAGGTCCACTCCAGTCACGGGCAAACGCAATCGTCTGCCAGCCTTCTGCCGGACGCAATTTCTCCTGACCTACATAGTGGGCCCAGCCGCCGCCATTGACACCTTGACAGCCAGTCATCAAAAGCAGGTTGATAATGGCACGATAGATGACATCGGAGTTGTACCAGTGGTTGATCCCCGCACCCATAATAATCATGGAGCGTCCCTGTGTATCGACGGCATTTTGTGCAAATTCACGTGCGATCTGAACGACGGTATCCCGGTCAACGCGTGTGATCTTCTCCTGCCAAGCCGGAGTAAATGGTTTATCCTCTTCAGCTTCCAGAACAGCTCCTGATACGATGTCTGTGGAGTCTGCCGAACGTGTCATTTCACGATCAACACCATACTTCGCCAGCACCAGATCATATACGGACGTAACCGTGATCCAGCGATCTTCAACCCAGATGCGGCGAACCGGAATCTGACGCTCCATCACATGACTGCCATCATCATCAAAATAAGGCAGGTGTACAGTAACGAGATCATGATGCACACCCAGCATGGATAGTCTTGGATCGATCGGCTCGCCGGTCTCTACCTGCTCCATTTTGAGATTCCACGTACCTTCTTCACCCCAGCGGAAACCCATACTGCCTTTTGGAATGGCATAAGTTCCCGTGTTTTCATCAAATACAAGAGTTTTCCATGCCATGTTGTTGCCCTGAATGCCAAGGTCCTCCCCAAGGAGGAAGCGGCCTGCTGTATTAACGCCATCCTTCTCTTCAACAATCAGCAAATTCGGGAAGTCTGTATATTGTTTTGCATAGGACATGAAGTAGTCAGTAGGATGATCCAGATAAAATTCTTTCAGAATAATGTGGCCCATAGCCATGGCAAGCGCGCCGTCCGTACCCTGTTTTACCGACATCCAAGTGTCAGCAAACTTAACATATTCCGCATAATCCGGACTGATGGATACGACTTTTGTCCCCTTGTAACGTGCTTCTGCGAGGAAGTGAGCATCCGGCGTACGTGTCATCGGCAGGTTGGAACCCCAGACCAAAATGTATCCTGAGTTATACCAGTCACTGCTCTCCGGCACGTCTGTCTGATCTCCCCAGATTTGCGGGGATGCCGGCGGCAGATCCGCATACCAGTCATAGAAACTGAGCAGTGGTGAACCTACCAGGGACAAGAAGCGTGATCCGGCAGCATAGCTGACCATGGACATCGCCGGAATCGGCGAGAAACCAATAATGCGGTCAGGTCCGTAATCTTTAATGGTATGGATCATGGAAGCTGCAATAATCTGCGTCACTTCGTCCCATGACGCACGAACGAGTCCGCCTTTACCGCGTACCGACTTGTACCTCTTCACTTTGACCGGGTCATTGGAAATGCTTGACCATGCCTGAACGGGATCACCATGCGTCTTCAGCGCTTCGCGCCACATTTCCAGAAGCGCACCACGTACGTAAGGATGTTTCACACGCAGTGGACTGTATAAATACCATGAGAAGCTTGCTCCACGCGGACATCCACGCGGTTCAAAATCGGGCATATCCGGTCCGGTTGAAGGGTAATCCGTTGCCTGTGTTTCCCATGTCACAATGCCGTCTTTCACATAGATCTGCCAGCTGCACGAACCTGTACAGTTCACGCCGTGCGTAGAGCGCACCACTTTATCATGCTGCCAGCGGCGGCGGTACACATCTTCCCAGTCCCGGTTGACCGGAGACATCTCACTCCAGCCTTCCGCATTCTTTTCACGTTTGGCAAAATACTTCAGTTTGCCCATCCAGGGCATGCTTTTGCTGCTCATTGTTGTCCTCCTACAATTGTGACCTTTGGTGAGTTTCGCACTTGAGATTGAGATTGAGTTCGAGCTCAAACTGCATTTGAATCCCTACTTGAAGCAGCTGCTGCGCTTCCTATCCTCCAATCTGCGACATATGCCGCAGCGTAGGTGTTCCGTTAATCTGCTGCCCTTTTAAGGCATTCACCATATCATGAGTTTCGGGTTTGGAGCCGAGCGCCTTGAAAAACAACTCCTGCACCGCCTTGTCATTGCCGACGAGCGGACGCACATTGTACTCATCCGACCAGTACAGGCAGGGCTTTATATTGCCGTCAGCCGTTAAACGGAGTCTATTGCAGCTGCCGCAGAAATGACTGCTGACCGGATGAATCAGGCCAAAGGTTCCGGCGGCACCAGCAATCCGGTAACTGTCTGCCGGACCATTGCCGTACACCTCGCCGCAGCTCTCGTAGTTCCAATTGGCTGCGCAGGTTTTCAGCACATGCTCAAGCGGCAAATAACTCGACTTCCACCCCTCTCCGCTGTCACCGATCGGCATATATTCAATAAAACGAATATCAATCGGGTCCTCCAGCGTCATCCGCAGAAAATCTTCTACCTCGTCGTCATTTACGCCTTTCATAAGTACCACGTTAAGCTTGATGGGATTTAGTCCAGCCTTCTGACTGGCTTTAATACCTTCCAGCACACGATGCACCTTACCGCCCCGTGTAATCCGCGCGAATCGCTCCGGTCTGAGCGAATCAAGACTAATGTTCACACGTGTCAAACCTGCAGCCTTCAGCATCTCAGCATGAGCCGCCAAATATATGCCATTGGTTGTTAAGGATATGTCGTCTATTCCAGGAATAGCGGATAACATGGCAACCAGTCGATCCAGCTCCTTACGAACCAGAGGTTCTCCGCCAGTCAAACGCAGTTTCCGAACGCCCAGCGGAGCCAGTGCCTGGACAATCGATGTAATTTCTTCATAGGACAGGATGCGTTCTGTTGGTTCAAACTGCATTCCTTCTTCCGGCATACAGTACACACAGCGCAGATTGCAGCGGTCCGTGACCGATATACGCAGGTAATCATGCACACGTCCAAACGGGTCCATTAACTTAGATTCCATACACGTACCTCCTTTCTCCGGGATGCTGTCATGACATTGGCTGAAGGAGAGCATCTGCTTCCTCACATGTATTGTCAATCATGAGGCTAAGCATAATGATGTCTGGCTTCGCTAACTGTGCAAAATATCACAAGAACTGAAACATAACGCACAGCTTCACATTTGTGAAAGCTTCACAATCCTTTTCCGAACAGGATTATGATTCAAATAAGGCGAGATTATGACAAAAATAAAGGTGTGAGCAGGCTCACACAGCTGCTTTGTTTGCTTTTCTATAATCAAATTGCACCACCACACTAATCCCAATTTGGAGGAATGACCTATGAACACATATGCTGCATCGATTAATGCCACGGAGTATCCGCCACATTTGAAACATAAAATTATCTTTGAAACGTTTGAGGCTCTTCAGCCGGGAGAAGCCATGCTGCTGGTTAACGATCATGATCCAAAACCGCTTCGCTTCCAGTTCCAATCGACACATCCCGACAGTTTTGACTGGGAGTACATTGAACAGGGTCCTATTACATTTCAGGTGAAAATTACGAAACGATAGATTGGAGTTGAACGGAAATGGCGCATGTTGAAATCATTGACGATACCACACTGCGTCTGACGCTGGGACTCGAAGATGCTGTATCCATGATTCAGATCGCTCAGCGTGAGCAGGCAGCTTATGCACAAGAAATCATCACGATTTACGAAAAAATGCCCGTGTTCGAATATACTCATTTCTGCTTTTATGCCTATGACAGTGCAGGGCTGTTTGAGCGTGTGCTTGAGATAGACCCGAAAACCTATCTCTCCTTCTCCCTTGATGCACCCGACTCATTCTTCTATGCCCTGTACGGAGGTATGTCCGCTTTATACGAATCATCGATTAAGCTGATTCAGCAGACGAGTACGGCTGCGTCCGCCGTTAACGAAACGGATGTGAATGCGCATGTCTGAGACTGCCGTTAACCTTGTGGAACTGGACGTACGTCCTCATCTGAGCAAAAAACTCGAGCCCTTTCAGCTCATTATGGACACGGTAAAAGGATTAAAGCACGAGGATGTATTCGTCCTGCATGCGCCATTCAAACCAACCCCGCTGCTTGGCATTCTAAAGATGAAAGGGTACTCCAGTACGTCGGAGCGTCTTGAATCCAATCATTGGGTGACTGCGTTTGTGCATAAAAAAAATAAGGCCGCTAGGGGGAAAATCGCTGCGGCGGTAGAGTTGAATACTTCTGTTCGACGTGAATCTGCTTCGTTATCAGTTGAAGATTCCGCTTCAGATGATGTCAGCTCTTATTGCGAGGGACACCCTGAAGAGATGGCTTTAACTTTGGATTTCGAAGGTTCACCTCAGGAGGCAATACTGCAGGAACCGACCATCATTCTGGACAATCGCGGACTGGAGCCACCTCAACCGATGATGCGCACATTAGCTGCTCTCGAACGCTGCAAACCGGGAGAAGTTGTACTCATTCATAATGACCGCGTGCCCGTTTTTTTGATCGAGGAATTGAATCAGCTCGGTTGTCTCTACACCGTTGATGATCAGGCGGATGGTACAGCCAAAGTCAGAATCGAAAAAGGGTAAGGAGGCGAAAGCCATGTCCAGGCTGCCGTTTCTTTTTATCATCACGGGCATCGTTGGATTTGTAATGTATCACACATTCTCCCTGCTCACACTGACAGGCTGGCTTGGTGATGAATTAAGAGGGCCCGAAGGTTGGTTTCATGCCCATCTGTTTGTGCTGGGTTGGGCCACCATGCTGGCGATGGGTGCTGTCTATCAATTGATACATGTCATTTTGCAAACGAATATCTACAGTACAGTGCTCGGTTACTGTCACTATTTCTTGTTCACCATCGGCGTTACCGGCATGTTAGTTGGCTTTATTCGCGCAGATGTAATCTGGATTGCAGGTTCAGCAGTGCTTGCACTATCCGGCATCTTGTTATTTGGCTTCAACATGGCTGTAACCCTCTTCCGTGCTTCACAGTGGAACCCGGTGACGATCAGTGCAGCCTGTGCCTGTATATATCTTGTACTTACCGGATTATCAGGCATGCTGATGGGACTTAATTTTGCTTTTGGCGACTGGAATGGTATGCATCAACGATTGTTCGGGGCACATATCTGGATGGGAACGCTCGGATGGTTCGGTATGTTAATTACCGGATTCAGCTACAAAATGCTGCCGATGTTTTACTTGTCTCATGATTTCTCCATCCGATTGCAAAAAGTCGTGCTTCTGCTGTGGAATGCCGCTGTTATAACGGGTGTGATCGCATTCCTGACAGGTATAAAGGGCGGCCTGCTCTGGATTGCGCTTTTGCTTCTGACAGGTGCCTTGATCTGTTATGTATACCATCTGGAGCAAATACAGGGGAAACGGCATAAAAGCAATCCTGGACCCGGAATCCGCTGGACGGTCTATGTAAGCCGGGCCTTGGTCGTCTATTCCATCGCTCTGTTAATCTACAGCGCGCAGGGGATGGAGCTGCTGCTGGATTCACGTGTCGTGCTTCTAAGCGGCTGGGTCTATCTTGGAGGCTGGGTATCCCTGACGATCCTCGGATATGCCTCCAAAATTGTGCCCTTCCTATGGTGGACCCATAAATACGGTAAGCTTGCCGGACGTCCTGGCACTCCGCTTATGGCTGGTATGTTAAGTGAAAAAAGGATCAACCTTGGAATACTTGCGATGGCAGCATCCAGCCTGCTGTTAGTCAGCGGTATTCTGGTCAATCTGGCTGAAGTCATGATGGTTGGCGGAACGTTATTGTCTATCATTTCAATGGTGTATATTTCCAATATCGCTTTGGTATTCAGACGTTAACAAGAAGGACTGGGGAGTGGAAAAGATGGAACAAACCTCGCATTTACTCGAACATTTAAAAGAAGTATATGACCCGGAGCTTGGTGTCAACATCGTTGACCTCGGCCTGGTGTATGAAGTGAAGGAAGAGCCTGAACGCATTCAGGTGCGCATGACGCTCACAACGCCAGGCTGTCCGCTCCATGATACGATCGTTGGTGCGGTGAAATGGGTTTTACAACAAAATACTGACAAAACCGATATCGACGTACAGGTGGTGTGGGAACCCCAATGGTCTCCGCAGCTGATGTCCAGAGAAGCCAAAGAAATGCTCGGTTATTTTTAAACAAATGCTTAAATTCAAAGCTGGCAGCAAAAGGATATATGTCCAAAGCGCACAAATGGATCAACCCCGATATCCAAAAAACGTACTCAAGCTCTGATCCGATCAGGCAAGGTACGTTTTTGCGTTTGTTCCCTTTCGAGCTGACAGAAAAAGAGACCCTGACAGAGTCTCCAATTCTTACAATTTACACGTTCCTCTTCTATACTAGATATCCTTGGCGTAGGAAGGTTCCGGCACTTTACTCAGTACGACAAACAACCGAACCTCCGCATCACTTGTGTTATGGAAAGCGAATTCAGTCTCGCCTCCGCAGGACACCGCATCTTCTGCCTTAATCTCCTGCTCTTTTCCGTCCAGAATCAGTGTGCCTTTTCCTTCAACGACGAGCAGCGAGAGGTCTGCACCGGGATGTTTGTGAACGGGGAGCTGCTGTCCAGGCAGGAAATGAAGCACAAAGGTTACCCCGCCCCCTTGTTGAAAAAGTACCCGTTTGGTGAACCGTTCCGTACTGTATGCTTTGACGTCTTGCAATGATGTGATACTCATGATCATCATCCTCCTGTATTCGTTCTGGTGATGTATTTATCTTAATGCAAAAACACCTGCATCTCCTTGATTCAAATCAAGAAAACACAGGTTTGGATTTCGGATTTACCTTTTAAAACAACACCCGTTAAATCTCTCAGTAGATAAAAGGATCAATTTAATATAGATCGATATTATAATGGAAGGAACTAAATTATACGACCAACTGCCCTCTCTTTTCCGCCAAACCAATTGTCGCCTGCACACCGGAGTTAAACTCCAGAAAGTCCTGTTCCACGCCATCACTAAAAATGACACCATCCTCGGGCATCTGTGAAACGATATGGAGCTGCTGTTTGGCATGAATCTGCCCAAAGACAAGACTAGTCGCTGTCGTGCGGCTCGGGAACGGCTCACGTACGGTAAAATATAAGTAAGGAGCATCCCACGCAAACTCACTTCTGTTCGCTGTATCCGTAGACCGGGGTCCAGCTGCAGCAGCTGTATGCTCCTCACTGCTAAGCTGCTGCCACGCGGCCGAACTGACGATCCCCGAAGCCCCAGCCAGCACACTTTTGAACCATCCTGTCGCTCCCATGCCTGTAGACACGATAATCCCGCTGGACGATTGATTTTCAATGGAGCTTCCCAAACGCACTTCATATCGGGCTGATACATGCGTCTTCCTTCCAATAAACAGATCATTCACACCATACAGATACTGCCCGTCGTTCAGCTCGACCTTCGCAAGTGTTACCTCTTTCAATGCGCGCTGCCTGCGGATCACATCCGGTACAATAAAGCTCAAATCCTCCACTGTAAAAGGCAAAAGCACTCCATCCCACCGCATCGGGTCTGGATTAACACCGATTAGCGGCTGTGCTGTCACATATTTCAACGTGTTGGCAACCAGACCATCCTGCCCGACCACAACGACAATATCCTGCTCTCCAAATATAAAATTCGGTACATGCTCCCGCTCAATGGTCTGAACACGCCCCAGTTGGCTCAGCTGCTGCTGCGCAAGCTGTACTGCCTGTCGGTAACGCTGATCTTCTTGGATGTAATCGCTGAAGTCTGCACCAAGACGTTCAATATAAAACTGGGCCTGCTGCACAGTATTATAGCGGACAATCAACTCCTCCAGCCGAGTTCTCCGTTTGACCAGAATCAATTTGTGCTCACTCATCGGCTCATTCATCTTAGCCATCTGTGCTTCCACCTCCCACTTTCCCTTTGACTTGAGGACGACCATGGTTGATTTTTTTGATTTTCTGACTCGTCTGACTTGCCCCGCTCATCTGATCATCTTGATTTACTGTCCGTCTATGATGGACTCCTCCTGATCGTACAGACTGCGTCCTGGAAGCAGATAGATTGGTTTGTTTCCCCCATCCAACAATCATCGTGCCGTCCCTCCCTTACTTCTACCTTCCGCTGGAGCCATCAAGCCCTGCAGCAGATCTGGTGAAATGTTAAGCTGTCCGATTTTGCCGGCGTTCTCGGCCAATTCCTGAAATGCGAGTGCAATCAGTTTATCCGAATTCATCCCCATATTGGCCATCGCCTGCAGTACGTTTGGCTGCACATGCTGGAGCGAATTCATGACAGCTGCAATTTCATACGCCTTCGCATCCGCTTCAGCATTCTGATTGGCAACCGTAAGTTCGATCAACTGCTGCTTACGTTCCTCCATCGCTGTATTAAACTGCAGCTGCTCCTGCTCCATCTCGTTCTGCTTTTGTTTTACCGAGCGTTCAGCCTGCAGCTGCGTTTCCCGAATCTGCTGCTTCTTCGTTTCTACAGCAATCTCGGTATTTAATTCGTTCTCTTTCACACGGCGCTCCTGCTCAATGGAAGCATTGCGACGCACATATAAAGCTTCGTCCGCTTGACGCAGAATTTCCTCCCTCGCCTGTGCTTCCAGCGCACGCATCGTTTCCTTATTTGGCAAAATCGCCAAAATGGAGAGGTTCATCAGCTCTACGCCCAGCTTATCCAGCTCTTCATGCTGCGCAACTTCCCGTTTCATGCTGCTGGCAAGCCGTTCACTAGATTGGATGGCTTCTCGCAGCGGCAGCTGTTCCAGATATTTCTTCGTGAGCACTTTGGCAATCGTAATGACTCGTTGATCCAGCTTGCCAGGATCGTCGGACATATATTGATTTTTGCGCAAATTGTACGTGTAATTCAGGCTCTTCGTAATTTTGCTGTAATCCATGATGCGATAGCTGAGCTGACCCTGTATGGTAACGGTCTGATAATCTGCTGTAATTTCCTCAAACATAAACGGAACATCGACTGAAGATACAGGCAGTACAATCACCGAGGTCGTTGGCTCATAATAATAAAAGGACAAACCCACGCCTTCACGCTGCACCCTGCCGTTCTTTACCTTCATTACGTATTCACTCGGTTGAAACTTGACGAATCGGAATCCAAACATGGCCTATACCTCATTTCATAATAATGTCGTTTTGATATTATCGAAATGATAACAAATGAATTTGATATTGTCAATACGACATTAACGAAATAAACAAAAAAAGACCGAATACCGTATTCGATCTCTTTTTGTTTATTTAAATCGTTTGGCAAACCTGCAGTTCCACCCTAATACAGCAGTTCCAGCAATCTCGCCGTCGCAACTGCACCCTGTGCACGATTTGCCGTTTGTTTTGGAGCAAAGGTACCGTCAGGCAGTCCATGCAGTACACCGAGCTGCTGCATGGCTGCTGCCGCTTCTCTTGCATACTCGGCTATGGCATCTTGATCTCTGAACTCAAGCTGACCATTTACAGAAGCGGAGCTGTTGTCACGTTGTGCCGCCTTCACTGCCCGATAAAGCATCACCGCCATATCTTCACGGGAGATGCGATCGCTTGCCCCAAATGTTCCATCTGCCCGTCCCTGAACGATGTTCATTTCGATACCCGTACAGACCGTGTCCGCGTACCAATGATCAGCCTTTACATCCGTCGGTAATGTAATCGAGGAATTTGTCTGATTTGCTTTCCCGATCACTTTAACGATCATCTGCAAAAATTGTGCGCGGGTCAGTTCATCCTGCGGTTCAAAACGTGATGCACTTACACCTGCAATGATGCCTTTACCATAGAGGGCCCGAATTTCCTGAACAGCCCAGGTATGATGCTGCAGGTCCTTTAAAGGCACCTCTGCGTTCGTAATCACATAACTGCCGGCCTGTGTCGGCTTGAATGCCATTGCTGCTGCAGCTTGATCATACTTGAAGTATGTCAGAGGCTGTAATTCACCATCCGTGGAGATTGCATTCACAACCATCACTGTATCTTTTGTTTTTACAGGCTCTACATCGGACAAAACCACTTCTACTGCTCTGTCGGCCCATGGGAACGACTTGTTGTTTAATAGCATATCGACTCGAACAGCCGATGAGTTGTCAATTGCTGCCCGTTGTGATGCTGACAGTACATTGTCTGAGCCTTCCGAAACAACGACATCTAACGTGCCTGCTGTTTCCGCAATCGTCAGCGGCAGCGAACGCAGCGGGATACGGACGATTGTTTTACCTGCCACAACCTCAATTGACTGTACTTCCTCCGACTTCATCCAAGAGGACAGCTGACTCGATGGGATTTGGAACGTTACCGCTTTGAAGCTGTCCGGTACATCAGCTGCCAGCTGGAGCATACGCTTGGCGGAGTCCATTGACTTCAATGCTTTAGCAAACTCGGCTGTACTTGGACGAACTTCATATATGCCATCTACCGTTGGTGTACCTTTCACCTTAACTGAACCGGTGACCGGCTCGCTGCCCGGTGCTGGCTTCGGTGTGACTGCTGGGATATTCGAACCTGCAGAAGGCACGGATGGCTGGGATGCACTGCCCGGCTGAGATGGCTGTCCCGTACCCGGTGCTGTATTTGGCTTCGCCAGCTGTGCAGCCGCATCATTTAGCCGCTGTGCTGCCATGCTCAACTCTTTTGCAGAAGCTTCAACGTCCTGAACAAGCTGCTGTGCTTCAAGCAGTGCTTTACTGAAAACACTCCAGCTTGAAGAAGTATAATCAGCCTGCTTTAATGCTGCTGCAGATGCCACAGTTGATTTTAATGCCGTTTTATCAGCCGGAAATGTGCCATATGCCTCAAACTCCATAAAACCAACCCAATCGGAACCCGCTGTAATGGTCACACGGATATAACGTGCCTCTGTTCCTTCGGGCAGAACATGACTCGGAGATGTAGATACCACGACATCACTTGTCGTATCTACCACTGTCTTGAAATGCTCATTGTCATTGGATACATCTATTTTATATTTGATTCCGCCGCTCCACATGGACATCTCTATTTTGCGCAGATTGGCAGCCTGCCCCAAATCCACGGTCCACCAGGTATTTTCACCCGGACCCTCATTCGTTCCCCATGAGGTGCTTGGATTATCATCGATTGCACCTTTGGGTGAGTTGTTCTGATTACCGCCCGTTCCTGCGCTGGATGAAGCCGATGCTGTTTTGCCTGTCGTCAATGCCTCCAGTTCGACCAGATTAGTAAAGGCTTGTTTTAAAGTATTCAGTGCTGTATTGACCTCGGACTGCACCGTACCAGCTTGGTCTCTAACCTGAATGGCATCCTGCAGTGCTTGCTGCAGAACAGACCAGCTTCGGCGCGTATAGGAGGATTCATTCTCCTGCTGCATCAGCTGAATGTACTCATGCAGTTTTGTTTTATCCACATCGGACAGTCCTAAAATAGCTGATTTCAAACGCTCGGCTGCTTGATTCACATCCGTTTGGGTTGCTTTCGGGTTGGCGGCAGCCGTTTTCGCATGCTCCAGCGCTTTGCTGAATATGCTCCATGTTGCTGCTGACCAGTCCGTTTCTTGATAGCCTCCCGCTTTTTGAATTACATCGTTAAGCTCCTCACGTTTCGGCGGAATCACTCCAAGCTCTGACATGACGCGCTCCAGTTCGGCTGCCGCTGCATTTGTTTCATCTTGACTCACACCACCCGGCGTATATGCTTTACTATATACTTCTTGTGCAGTGACGATCGCCGGAGCCAAACTGCCCCAGGTTTCAGCTGTGAAGTCCGTTTTCACAAGAGCATTTGCCCGGTTCAGTGCTGCAGCCAGCTGCTGCCGATCTGTCGGCATCTGATCCAGCCCTCTTTTATACACATCGAGAGACCAAAGCGCCCGTCCTTCATACGAATGTCCACCATTGGCCGGATATTCGTCATAGTCAAACATGCCTTGATTTTCCCAAGCATCGCCCTCGGAGGCAATCCAGCCTACACCTGCCGGAATCCACGCCGGCTCCCAGTAGAAGAAACCTGCACCATGATTGTTCGGCACCTTAGCAACCAAGTCCATAATCCCTGCGATCGCATCATGCTGACCCTGCTCTGTTGCCGGGAACACTGCACCTCCAGTATGAAGCGCCTGGTCCGAACCGATAATATTTCCATGTGCGTCCCCGTTCTTATAAGAGAACGGATAGGAAGTTTCTGCAATGATGACATCCTTGTTATAGAGGACTGATACTTCATCCATCGTTTTCTGCACATCAGCAAAGGTTCCATGCCAGAACGGATAATAAGACAATCCGATAATGTCATAATCCAGTCCTTCCTCTTCTCCTTTGCTTTCCAGTTCCCCAAAGTACCATTTAAACAACTCGGCATTCCCGCCTTCAGCCAGATGAATCATTATCTTCGCCCGATCGGCTCGATTGACATTAGACCCTTCAACTTTGCGAACCCCGGCAATCCCCTGCTGAAGTAAGGCTTTGTTTTCCTCCATATTGATTTTGGCTCCTCCGTTCAGAAGGCCATTGTTGATCTCGTTACCGATCTGCACCATATCCGGCATGGCACCTGCCTGCTTCATCTCTCCAACGACTTCAACTGTATAATCGTATACGGCCTGCTTCAATTGATTAAAGTCGTAACCCTCCCATGCTTTCGGCCGAAGCTGCTGCCCAGGGTGAGCCCATTCATCGGAGTAATGGAAATCAAGCAGTACTTTCATCCCTTTTTGTTTTGCACGCACAGCCATTCGGATGACATCCGCTTTATCGTTATATCCACCTGATTTCTGCGGATCATTCCACAAACGTAAACGCACATAATTCACACCGCGATCCTTCAGAATATCAAGCAGGTCCCGCTCTGTGCCATTGCTGTCAAAATATTTGCCGCCTTTTTCTTCAATCGCTGTCAGTGTGGAGATATCGACACCTCTCACATAGTCGGAACGATAACCTTGAACGATAACCTTAGCAGCAGGTCTCTTCTCTGTGCCGTAGACCGCTCCAGTCACAGTGAATTCACCCGCTTGTTCATACTGTGTCTCGTCAACACTGTCCCAGGTTACGGAGACCATACCCGATTTCTCATTCTCATAATGGGCTTTCACCTCGGTTGGCAGCACTGGGGCATTACCCCGAAGCGTGCTGACTTCTACCGGATCGTAACTTTCGATGTTCGCCGGCTCGGTGCCTTCTACTTCTCCCCACACTTTGAATTCAGATATGCCGGGCCAGTATCCATCATCCAGATAGAATGGAATCGTTACTCTCACGTATTGAACTGGCGTATCCGTTGTAAAATCGAGACTGGTCGTTTTCGCTCCCGTTTTATTAGGGCTGTCCGCGACTGGAGTCCAACTGCTGCCGTCTGGTGAAACTTCAACAGTATATTCAATGAACTTGTCCTTGTTTTGATCTTCGTCTTTCCATGTGATTTCCGCACCAGACAGCTTGTACTGCCCTTCCAGGTTTACCATCAACCAGTGCGGCTCATCAGCTTTACTTGGGCCGGGCGCACTCCAACGCGTGTCTGAGTTACCATCCACTGCGTTTTCCTTCTGTCCGTTATTCACGGAATCTTCCGCACTCACCGTTACCGGTTTGTTCAGCGCCACATTATTTCTTGCTGCTTCTGCAGGCCTTGCAGCCAGACCCAGATCACAGAATAACAGCAGTAAAACCAGACAACCGCTTATGTACCTCTTATTCACCCTTGATCTCCCCTTCTCGTGTTTGTGTATGCTTGGATCAATGAATGTTATGAACCCTCTTTATTGTAAGCGCTTCACGATCATCGCTAACACGGTATTTTTGCAAGGAAACAGCAGTTATTTTAACAAAGTAGATTCCCTCCAACCTTAAAATGTATCGATTCGCTCTATTTCCCATCGGACCGAAAAGCAAAAAATCTGCTCGTCCTCTTGAAAGCAGAACAGAGCAGATGATATAAAGTTCATCGAATGGGGTGCTTATGAATCTTTGTAAGTTGGAAATCTCTATATTGAAAGTAAACAGTTATTTCG
The DNA here is from genome assembly GCF_040702995.1 of Paenibacillus sp. AN1007. Classification (NCBI taxonomy): domain Bacteria; kingdom Bacillati; phylum Bacillota; class Bacilli; order Caryophanales; family Paenibacillaceae; genus Paenibacillus; species Paenibacillus sp. AN1007. Next base: position 1,871,149 of record NZ_CP159992.1, on the reverse strand, counting down.
CCAGTTTTATATTGAAAGTAAACGGTTATTTCGCCAGTTTCAATTCAAGGCGGACCTGGATATCATTTTCAGTGGAGAGTACTACCGAGTGTGGATTCTTCATACCAAAGTCTTCGAACGTAACCATCGTTGTGCCCGACAGCAGCACCTGATTGTTTTGATAAGCCGCTTTTGCGTCAAATGTGACTTCTTTTTCAACACCTTTAACGGTCAGCGTTCCTTTCATTTTCAAATCTACGGTCTGCCCCTCTGTCCACTCGGAAGGCAGGCCTTCAAATGAAGTGGCTTTGAATGTCGCCTGCGGATACTGAGCCATATCGAAGAAATCCGCGCTTTTCACATGCTCGTCCCGCTGACCGTTACCGGAATCGATACCGTTCATCTCAATTTTACCTTCAGCCTGGGATTTAGCGGGGTCATCCACATTCAGCGTCCATTTCCCGCTAACCTGATCGTCTACAAAATTTACGGTTTCCTGTGATGTGGTTACAGAAAAGTATACTTTCGATCCCTGACTAATATTCCAGTCTCCATTCAGCTGGTCTGCTCCTGCCTTTTTATTCTCCACAGCTTTTGCTGTGCCGGTGTCTGCGGCTGTAGTGGATGCTGCTGTGCTCGCCGGAAGAACCTGTTCAATCTCAACGTTATTTCCCAAGTAACTATTCGTAAAGTAATAACCGCCCGCACCAATGATAACTGCTGCGGTTACCCCTGTAATAATCCACGTTTTCGCCTTTTTATTCATCTCTATAATTCCTCCAGTATCGTATGGTTAATCACTGCTCTTGATATGGATCTTAACAGCCCAATGTGTCAGGAAGAAGTCAAGATAAGATTTCTTTTCATTTTTTTTCAAAACGTGAAAACGGGATTGGCTTTATGCGCTGCCTCATGTAAAATCAGTACACAAGCTTGTCTGTGAAAGGAGAACACCCTGTTTGAAATCTGTACTTATCGTTGAGGATGAGCAGGCAATCGCACGTGTTTTGGCTGCTTATCTGAGAAAAGCCGAGTTTGAAGTTCATCATGCAGCGGATGGCCCGGCTGCTGTAACCCTTTTTGATTCGGTCAATCCGTCTATCATACTTCTAGACGTTATGCTGCCCGGCATGGACGGATGGGATCTATTGCGAATATTTCGGGAAAAGAGTGCTTGTCCCGTCATTATGCTAACTGCACTGGATGATATAACAGATCGGCTTAACGGATTAAATGCCGGTGCTGATGATTATATGAGCAAACCGTTTGTCCCCGAGGAAGTGGTTGCACGCGTGAATGCTGTACTGCGGCGGAACCCGCACTGGACTTCCGGAGGACAGGATCGGCGCTCCTTTGGCAATCTGGTCATTGATCTTGCTGCCAAGCAGGTCCTGCTGAATGGCGCAGAAGTTGCACTGACTCCACGAGATCTGTCTCTGCTTATTTTTCTGTCCGAGCATCCCAACCGTACATTCACCAGAGATCATCTGATTGAACAAGTATGGGGAATGGACTATGAGGGCAGCGATCGTGCTGTCGATCTATCCATCAAACGACTGCGTCAGGCACTCTCTCACTGGACAACAGACACAGGAGAAATTCGAACGCTGCGAGGAATGGGGTATCAATTTTGGATCGCCAACTGACATCAACCGAACCGAAGCGAACCACTTCTATTTTGTCACACTGGACCCTGCGCTACTTTCTGATTTTATGTATCGGATTCTCGGTGATTGCCGCAGGTGCGCTGTACTGGATTCGGACAACTTCTTTAGAAAAAGGTTTGAAAACAGCTGAGCTGCTCGGTTGGGAGATCGCCGATCGAGTGACCGTGAAAAATCATCAATTACAGGTGCCGCCTGACCTGAATACGATTGTAAGCAGCCGTGAGAAGCTGTTTAATACCGATCACTATTTTTGTGTCATCGTGCTGGACAATAACAATAAACTGGTCTTCTCTCAGCCTAAAATGGAACAGGAAGACGTCTATTATCGACTCTCTGACGATTTCCTTGAACCCCGCAACAGCAAGTATGCGGGTGTGACGGTGAACATTGTTGACGGTGATCAAACGCTGGGCAAAGTATGGGTCATGCAGTCCAAACAATCCATAACATTTGGTCCGGAGACGATATGGCTTGTCGCACTGATTTTCGGAGGTCTTATTCTGTGCGGCTGGTTTACGATATACCTGCTGTCCAAGAAGTTATCGAGGCCGATTCGTCAGGTTGCTTATGCAGCAGAGCAAATACGCGGCGGCAATTACGATGTAAGCCTGGATATTAGAACACGCGAGCGGGAGATGAACGAGCTTGTAAGCTCCTTTGGGGATATGGCGGCCCGTCTGCGGCAGCTCGAAGAATGGCGCGCGCTTTCCCTTGCGGGAGTAAGTCATGAACTCAAAACGCCTGTTACCTCAATTAAAGGACTCGTGATGGCTGTGCGAGACGATGTCGTCAGTCCGCAGGAAGGCAAAGAGTTTCTGGATATCGCTCTGAAAGAATCCGAACGCATGGAGCGTATGATTGCAGATTTGCTCGATTACAATGCCATGACCGCAGGAAGTGTCGCTGTCCGGAAGGAACGGACCGATCTGAAGCTTCTCGTCGGTGAAATCATATACCAATGGAAGATTGCGTATGAGGAACACATGCCGGAGGTTCAGCTGCATGCCCCGCCGGGGTCACTTTACGTGATGGGAGATGCTCTCCGTATCCAGCAGATTGTAGTTAACCTGCTGAATAACGGGCTGCAGGCCACAGCTCCTGGGCAGCAAGCTGTATTCCATATGCATCTGGTTGCAGAAGATGACATGCTGCATGTTGATGTGCAGGACAACGGAACGGGTATTTCCTTAGAGGATCAGGCTAACATTTTTGAACGATTTTATCGGGGTGAGCTGAAAAAACGCCGCAATCGCGGCTTGGGTCTCGGTTTAACGTACAGCCGGCTTCTGGCTCAGGAACAGGACGGGGAGTTAACACTAGTATCCAGCGGTCCTGAAGGAAGTATTTTCAGATTAAGTCTGCCACGCTGGACTTCCCGGCAGGAAGTGGTTATCCCGGAAAAAACCTATCGCTCACCTGTCAAAGCTTGATCCGTATTGCTGGAGCTGAATAGAAGTAAAAAAAGCCCGGTATTCCTTTTCAGAAGGAGGCCGGGCTTTCTTGATTAGAACCTTCCAGTACTCGAGGTCTATACTCTTCGTACGCATCAGTAATCAACTGCTTGTGCAGAGCGCAGCTGCCGATGATCGCTTTCCGCTTTGCTTTTAACACAACCTGCTCCACATCTGCATAGCTGCAGCCAGCCAGACGTGTAGAGATGTAATCCTCCAGGCTGTTCTCCCGCTCAAATGTTCCAACCAGTTTACTGATATATAGTCTGCGGCTGTCTTCATCCGGCATCGCGTACGTCATCTTGGTATCAAAGCGGCGCCAGATGGCATGATCCAGCTGTATCTCCAGATTCGTGGCAGCGACCAGGATGCTGTCTCCTTCGAATTCATCCAAACACTGCAGCAGCGTATTGACAACTCTGGCCATCTCTTTGACTTCGTCGTTACTTTCTCGTGTCCGGCCAATCGCATCAAACTCGTCAAGAAACAGCACACAGGGATGAAGACGCGCATATTCAAACAATTTGCGTACATTGCTGCCTGTTTCCCCCAGATGGCTGTGAATGAGTGCGTCTATTCTGACCAGCACAAGCGGCAGCTCCAGTCTCTGAGCCAGATAAGAAGCAGTTAATGTTTTCCCCGTACCCGGAGGGCCAAACATGACCATTTTATTAGGGGTGGATATATCATGTTCTCTGAACTTCTCCTTCATGCCCAGAATTGTAATGAACTCTTCAATCATTCGTTCATTCTCAGCCGAGAAGACAATATGCTGTGCTTTTCGTCTGCATTCTTTTGGTGTGTAAAAAGCGGCCATGTCTATTCCCTTGGCGCGCGGGATGCGGCTTGAGTTATTCATTTTGCTCATGTGGATGTGCAGCTCCTTCAATAAAAATATGTATCCGTTCCAATGAAATAATGTATTGGCAGTGATCCCTTTGGTTTTAATCGTAAATTTTACTATTAAATAATAACATAGAGCATCCTCTTTGCAAAGCGCTGCCTTCCTGTTCGCATAAATCAGTCTCCGCGGCCTCTGTTTAGTTGCATGGGACGGTGAAATTTGCTATTCTGAAGATGCATCGTTGTGTATAACGCAAAAAAGCCCTCTAAATTCATGAGAGCGTAAAAAATTTCCAGATCAGCAAGCGGCAACTTGCGCATCCGGATCTCTTTGTACCAACGAATGTAAATCCAACTAAAAGTGAGGTTGACAATCATGGCAAAAGACGTATTGTGTGAAGTGAATTCCTGTCGTCATTGGGCTCAAGAAAACAAATGTAATGCATCTTCCATTTATATCGTGAGCCACGCTTCCAAAGAAGCAAGTGAGTCTGCTGAAACAGACTGCAAAACATTTGAAGTGAAGTAAGAGAAGTAATTAAAGTAACTATGGCTAACTGCTTCACCTGAGGAGCCCTAAAGGGTTCCTTTTTCTTTGTTTATTGTAGCAAGAATGATAATTATTATCAAGCCCTGGATGCAAAATTTTCACCATCTGGTCATCAGCACATTAGAGAGCAGCTTCACGTAGTATAAGGATAGAAATAAATGTGCTCATGAACCATGAATTAAGAGGTGAAGAACAATGCCCGCTAAAACTGGCATGCAGTATTGTGAACGAATCAATGCACAGACCGTTCCCTGCTGGTACAAAGGAGAACTGCTTACCGGTAAACGCTCGGAGCACATCGCCTTTTCCGGCTTGATGAAAACCCAGATGGACATGTACGACCTCCAGTCCGATCCGCAGCTGACAGAACGGATGACGTACGCATCGCCGGCAGATGGGAAACCTGTAGGGATGTCTTTCCTGCCTCCAACCCAAGTCAGCGATCTTAGCCGAAGACGTGAAGCCATGACCATATGGGCTCAGACCCATCACGGTTTCCTGGGACGTTCGCCCGATTACATGAACACGGCAATTATGTCTTTTTACACAGCTGCTGATCTGTTGAACGAACTCTCTCCCCAATATGCTGACAATCTGAAAAATTACTATGCTTACTGCCGCGACCATGACATTACACTGTCCCACGCTTTCATCCAGCCGCATGCGAGCAAAATTTCAGGACAGATGGATGCCACGGAAGAAGCTATTGCCGCCAAAGTCGTGGATCGCACAGATGAGGGGCTTATTATTAACGGTGCGTTTATGATGGCGACACAGGCCGCTACTTCGGACGAAATTTTCGTATATCCTTCCCCTTCTCCGGCACCTTTTGATGATGAGAATCCGTTTGCCTTCTCTTTTGCCGTTCCGAATGATCTTCCCGGCATCAGTTTAATCTGTCGGGACACCTATGCCGCTGCCTCGAATTACAACTATCCCTTAAGCTCCAGGTATGAAGAAATGGACAATATCGTCATCTTTGACCACGTGCTTGTACCGCATGACCGTATTTTTTTTGCGGGTGATGAACAGATGTCTTCAACGCTCTTCAGCGAAAGTAATTTCCACATCCATGCCGGGCATCAGGTGCTGTGCCGTTATATTGCCAAAACTGAATTTGTACTCGGCGCCATTCAACTGCTTACGGATACACTTGATCTCAAAAGCGAAGCTCATGTTGTTGAGAAAACAGCACGTGCTCTCGCGGGTCTTGAATCATTAAAAGCTTTGGCTCTCGCTTCGGAAGCTGGTGCCATATCCGACGGCAGGGGATTTTTATTACCGGCTCCCAAACCGCTGATGGCCGCCAATCTTCTATACCCGAAGCTTTATCCCGAGATGATTGAAATACTGCAGCTGCTCAGTTCCAGCGGCATGATCATGGTTCCGCAAGAAGAGGATTTCCAATCGGGTGCAGCTGACTTTTTAAACATCTATCTCAAAGGCTCAGACATGGAATCTAAGGAACGGAATGCACTGTTTCGCTTGATTTGGGAGCTTGGTGCAGGATCTTTTGGAGGCAGACAGACTCAGTTCGAACGATTTTTCTTCGGCAACACCATCACCGTTTCAAATCGCTTATATACAGCCAGTCTGCAGGATCAATCCGAGCGGGAACGTGTTCGCCACTTTCTTGCGAAGCATGTACGGTAGCATTTACACCATCCGGTAAGTTTGTAGTGAGGGCAGCAAGTCTAACATCTTTCGCTGCCCTTCACACCAGATGGTCGTATACTGTCATAAGTTCAGATGCAGGTCTGACAGGTTCGATGTGACGCAAACCTGAATGGTCTCCATAGCCGATATGAAATACGCCCAGCACTCTTTCATCGGCAGTAAGTCCCATCAGGTTCAGAAAAACCGGATGCTGCTGATAATCATTTGTTTTCCATACCGCATGTAATCCCTGTTCTGCAGCCAAAATACAGAATCGTTTGCTCCATGCCTTCGCGGGCAGTACGTGATCCTCCTGCGTATTCGCAGGGGCGACCACAACGAGGTGAGCCGGAATAGCTTCCGTATATTGATATGCAGCCCAGCTTCCGTGACAGTCCGCAAGATGCGGCGGATAGCTCTGTCTGACCGCCTCCATGTAGAGCTGCCTGCCCTCACCGGAGAACAGCATAAAACGCCAGGGTGACGGACTCGTAACATACAAAGACGGGTCTGCTTCATCCAGCAGCTGTCTGATCACTGTTTGGGGTACAGGCATGGAGCTGAACTCCCATGTTCCTGCTCTTCTTTTACCATCGCTAACATCTTGTCTTAATAACGTCACCCGTGTTCCCTCCTCCGGATTAGCGCTGCGTCTCCGTTTCTCAAATGTTACATTAACCAGGTTTTCTGATGCTTTGCTCCTTCTGATCTCCAACGATCCACTTCTTCGTGTACACGGATTTTGTCCTTCGCTGTAAAGTGTTCAGATACCTGCTTCTCGGCTTCAGGCATGCTGTCCCGGATAAGACGGATATAATCCATAGATCGCTGCAGCGATTGACGGCCTGGTATGTACCTGATCTTACGTCCTTCCATCAGGCAGTAGATTTCAATCATTCCCGGCAGCCTGCCAAATGCTTCCCAGCAGAACACATTGACCATATGCTGAAAGGCTTCCACAACATTGGCATCATGAACCACCATATATTTCTGAATAAGCAGTTTGTCCCAGCCTTCCGGCTGCCAGGCCGCTTGAAAGATAATCGATAAAGCCATTTGTAAGGAAGGTACTTCGGTTTTCCATTGTTCAAACAAAATCACTGGCCGCTTCAGATCATCATTCGCCGCAATCGCAAGGGACAGCTCATCGATCATTTTATGTTTAACATCCCAATAATGAAGAACGGAATCAAATCCATCCGTTTTTCTGGGCCACCATTTCTCAAGCACATACTGAATTGGAATTTCTTTACGCACATCAAGGTCCATACTGTAAAAATGATTAATGGCATGGCTCACCGCATATTGTACACGGTGTCGCCACTCCAGCACTGGGCGCTGCGCAGCCGAAGGTTCAGGGCGGATGAACCGGTGCGGGCTTCGCAGCATCTCTTCGAGCTTGTAGTCTTCAAGCAAGCGTCCGTGAAGCTCACTGCTCCCCGCAGTCATGGATGCATGAAAATCACGCTGCAGCATTTCGATCAGGACACCTGCACACCGGCAGCAGCAAAACGTCTGCCAAAATCCTGGCATGTTTCTTTCTCCTGCTCCAGCGGACTGTATTCAATTTTCAGCGTCTCAGGTGATACTTCCGCCCCACGTTCCCGCAGCTTCTCGGCTGTGAGATCAACAGCTGCACAGAACTGCTCATAGGATGTATCTCCGCTTCCGAAGACTGCCGCTCTTTTTCCGTTCAGATCAAGCTCATCCAGTTCTTCGTAGAAATCCAGAAATTCATCCGGCAGCTCGCCGTCTCCCCAGGTATATACACCAATCATGAATCCATCATAATCTAATACATCCGCAGCATTGCAGTCAGTTACGGACTTCAAGTCAACTTCATGACCGTCCTGTGAAATGCCTTCTACAATCAGTTCAGCAATCTCTTCCGTATTTCCTGTCATGCTGGCATAAGCCACTAACCATTTTGCCATCTATCGTCCCTCATTTCATAATTTCGTTATGTTCATATGTGTTCCCGGAATATGCTCCGGAATTGATTCAATATCGGATTATCAAAATCATAAGTGATAATGATTATCATTGTCAAATTAATTTTTAATCCCCCCTCTTCTATTTTCTGTCGAAATTCGTCAGCATAGGCTTGATTGACGGTAGGTCAGCTGGCGTACAGCCCCTTTTTTGTTGTACAATAGTATCCAAATGAAATTTGAAGGATGGATAAACCACTATGTACGTAGCAAAGAACTGGAAAGACTATGAAGTGATTGATACTGGAGGCGGCGAGAAGCTGGAGCGTTGGGGAGATGTCATCTTACGCAGACCCGACCCACAGATTATCTGGCCGCTTGAACAAGAAACTCATGAGTGGCGTCAAGCTCATGGCCATTACCACCGCAGCTCTTCCGGCGGCGGCAGTTGGGATATGAAAAAACCGATTCCTGAGCGCTGGACGATCGGATACGAAAACTTGAAATTCCACATTAAACCGACCAGCTTTAAACATACAGGATTGTTCCCTGAACAAGCGGCTAACTGGAGCTGGATGATGGATAAAATAGCGAATGCAGGCCGCCCCATTTCTGTGCTGAACCTGTTCGCCTACACCGGTGGAGCAACAGTTGCAGCAGCATACGCCGGCGCTTCCGTAGTACACTGCGATGCTGCCAAGGGCATGGTACAGTGGGCCAAAGAAAATGTGCAGCTGTCTGGACTGGCGGATCGTCCTGTTCGTTTCATCACGGACGATGTGTTCAAATTCGTGCAGCGTGAACAGCGCCGCGGCAACAAATACGATGCAATTATTATGGACCCTCCATCCTATGGGCGCGGTCCGAACGGTGAAACATGGAAGCTGGAGGAGAATCTGTATCCATTCATCAAGTCGTGTATGACAATCCTGTCGGACAACCCGCTGTTTATGCTTGTGAATTCGTATACGACCGGCATCTCCTCTACCGTGCTGCGCAATATGCTCACCATGACGATGTCTGCCAAGTATGGCGGACAGATCACAGCGGGAGAGATCGGATTGCCGATTACCCGCAGCGGTCTGGATCTGCCGTGCGGTATTTTGGGCCGCTGGGAGTCCTGATTATGGCCGATTTCGTTCATGAGGGCGGAGACATCGAGATTCTTTTCGAAGATAACCATCTGTTAGGTATTACCAAGCCGGTGAATGTTCCGACACAGGAAGATGCATCTGGTGATCCCGATCTGTTGACGCTCCTGAAACAGGACCTGAAGGAACGTTATAACAAACCTGGTAATGTGTATCTGGGTCTGGTACATCGTCTGGATCGTCCCGTTGGAGGAGCCATGATCTTTGCCAAGACCTCCAAAGCCGCTTCACGGTTGTCCGAAACGGTCCGTGGACGTCACTTTCGCAAAATCTATGCAGCTGTTGTTCACGGGAAACTGCCTGCACGTCAAGGTACCCTGAAGCACACGCTGCTGAAAAACAGTAAAACCAATACCGTTACTGCTGTTCCTAAAGGCACAGCTGGCGGCAAAGATGCCGTTCTGGACTATGAGGTCATTGGACAGAATGATCGTTACAGCCTCGTTCATATTGAGCTGCACACGGGCCGCTCTCACCAGATCCGCGTTCAGATGAAGGAAGCAGGCTGTCCGCTATTCGGAGATCAGAAATACGGCGCCAGCCTGAACAAGCCGGGGCAGCAGATCGCACTGTGGTCTGTCATCGCTGCATTCCCCCATCCCGTTACCAAGGAGGATATCGTGCTGCAGTCCCTGCCTGCACGAGAGTTTCCCTGGGCGGAATGGCCCTCTCATATTTACGAAGAAGCTTTTGCTGCCAATCGGCTGTAATACGATTAATGTTATCCAATCCAGGAGCAGTACGTGTCTGCACCTGTAGCGTGTCGTTCGGATGCTGCATCCAGACGACACGTTTTTTTATAATATACGATCTACTCTATAAAGTTAGTTCTTTTAATCCAAAGACAGGAGCCGATATTCATGACCCCATTCACGAAACAGGTTATTGCTATTATTTCCGCGATCCCCGAGGGAAAGGTGATGACTTACGGACAGATTGCGGCGCACGCCGGAAGCCCGAGGGCGGCAAGACAGGTTGTCCGCATACTGCACTCCATGAGCCGCAAAGAACGGCTGCCCTGGCACAGGGTCGTTAATGCTAAAGGGCAGATTTCCATCCTGGATGAGGAATCACGAATGATGCAGGAAACCGAGCTGATTAGTGAAGGAGTCCAGTTCGGGCTGCACGGTGCCATTGATCTCAAGCGCTTCGGACATGAACCTGATCCAGCGCTGCTGCTGCAGGATTCGATCGCTTCAGATGATGAGTAAAGGTTCCATATTTTTTTTACCAGGCAGCGCTTCGTTTGCAAAAAACAAAAAGAGAACTCTCTCTACGGCATGATGATTACTTTGCCTGCAGATAAGAGTTCTCTTTCTCTTATTTTTATCTTTTTCAATAATTCTTGAAGTCGAATTAAGCTGTAGCCGTTTTTTTCGCTTTTTCCTGCTCTGCGTTTACCGGCTCGGCAGCCGGTTTGGTTTTGCGAATAAAGAAAGCCAGAATCAGAGCTGCAATAGTCATATAAGTTGCCACTGTAAAAGCGTAGTTAACCCCATATATCGTTGCATCTGCTGTGGCAGCCATTACCGCATTTTTGCTGTTTGGATCAATCGTACCCGCTGCCATCGTTTCAGCCAGATGAGACTTGAGCTTGCTGCTCATGATCGTTACAAGAATGGCTGTACCAATCGCGCCTGCGACTGTACGCAGTGTGTTAGACATCGCTGTACCATGTGCATTGAGACGCTGAGGCAGCTGGTTAAGACCCGCAGTCTGGATCGGCATCATCAGCATCGACATCCCGAACATACGAGCTGTGTAGATAAACATCATATATCCGTATGTGGTATCAATCGCCAGACGGCTGAGCCCCCACGTCGTGATCGCTGTAATCGCCAGACCCGCAACCGAGAGCCAGCGTGCACCGACTTTATCGAAGATGCGGCCGGTAATCGGAGACATAATGCCCATCAAGATGGCACCAGGCATCATGAGCAGACCGGATTCAATCGCTGAGAATCCGCGAATATTTTGCAGGAAGATAGGAAGCAGGATCATCCCTGCAAACATCGCCATTGTGACAAGCATATTAATAATCGTTGTCAGGGTGTACATATTGTATTTGAAGATTCGGAACTCCAAGAGCGGATGATCTGTCGTCAGCTGACGAATAACGAACAGAATCAGGGAAATGGTACCTACAACCAGACAGCTGATAACTACAGCGCTTCCCCATCCGTCTGTACCTGCATCACTGAATCCATACAGCAAGCTGCCGAAGCCGAGTGTTGATAAAATGACACCGATTGAATCCAGTTTCGGTTTGGATTGACGTGTTACATTTTTAACAAAAGCAATCCCAATCGCTGTTGCGATCACGGAGAATGGCAAAATGATGTAGAACAACAATCTCCAAGAATAGTGTTCCACGATATAACCCGATAACGTAGGGCCAATCGCTGGTGCGAGGATCATCGCAATCCCCATCGTACCCATGGCCTGACCGCGTTTCTCAATCGGGAAAATCGTCAGGAATACTACAGTCATTAGCGGCATCAGAATGCCGGCACCAGCTGCTTGAATGACACGACCAACCATAAGTATGGAAAAGTTCGGACTAAGTCCACAGACCAAGGTACCGATGGTAAACAAGGTCATGGCTGTTATGAATATTTGACGTGTAGAAAATTTGGCGATCAAGTATGCTGTAACGGGAATTAATACACCGTTAACAAGCATGTAACCCGTGGTAAGCCACTGGGCTTTGTTCGGTCCGATGCCGAGATCCTCCATAATTTTAGGAAGAGCTACGTTCATCAGGGTTTGGTTCAAAAATGCCACAAAGGCACCGATCAACAAGGCGGCTACAATGGGGCCTTTCTTGATGTTGTCCATCGCGGAGGACGGAGCTGCAGCAGTTGTTGTGCTCATAGGTTGTTCATCTCTCTTCCTTGTAACTTTTCAATCATCAGACCATGAATGCGAAGCAGGTGCTCAAGGTCTTCCTTCGAAATCTCCAATATCGGTGATACGCGCTCCATCCAGAAGCTGCTGCGTCTCCTGTTGTGCCTTTTCCCCTTTGGCTGTGATCTGCAGCATAACAGAGCGGCGATCCGCATCAGAACGTGTCCGCACGATGTATTCGCCTTTTACAAGACGTTCTACAACAGCGCTCATGGAGCTGCTGCCCATATGGCACAGATCAGCAATCTCATTAATGCCAAGAGAAGGTCGCTCTTTAAGAATCGATAACACCATAAACTGGATCGAAGTCAGCTCGATCTCCTTGTTTTCATTCCAGAATGCCCGGAAAAGCATCTGATTCACTTGTCGAAATGAATTGATAATGTAAAATACTTCGTACGTATCCGTCATTGTTTCACCCTTTTACTTATGGAATATAATATTTCGTACACGAAATATCAGGGGAACAATTACTTATTATAACAAAAATATTTACATAGTCAACTCTTTACATATAGATTTTAAAATAATATTTACACATATTATATGTTATATATAAGCAGGCCTACGTACATTTAATCAGTCTGAATGTAGCTTTTCCCTGAGGGATAAGATTATGCAGATTCGTTGATCGCTTGCGCTGCAGTTCTGCTCTGCACAGCAAAAAACCTCCATCCCACTTAAAGTGGAATAGAGATTTAATGAGTTTTTAAGTTTATTTTTGTTGTTCGGATTTGTTCGAAGTTTGGTTCAATCTCCAAACTATGAGCACTAGATAAATAAATTATGGTTCGCCTGATCCGCTTGTCCGAGATAATAGCCGACTCCGCCAATAACAGTCTGATCCATTAACTCCTCGCGCTGTATGCCCATCAGATCCATCGACATCTGGCAGGCCACAATCTCAACCCCTTGTGCGATCGCTGACTGTATGAGCTGTTCTAGCGATGCGACATTATTCTTTTTCATCAGACCCCGAATCATTTTGGGACCCGCTCCAAACATATTCATTCTGGAAAGTCCCAGCTTCAGGCTGCTGCTCGGCAGCATCAGATCAAACATGCGAGCCATACCTGTTTTCACAGGGGCGTGCTTCAGTTCAGGTTTGCGAATGATATTTAATCCCCAGAAGGTGAAAAACATCGTTACTTTACGGCCGCTGGCTGCTGCTCCATTAGCAATAATGAATGAAGCAATCGCCTTATCAAGTTCACCGCTGAATACAACCATTGTACTGGCTTTTTCCAGCTGCTGTGAACTGTTTGTATCCGTTAACGTATTTTTGGACAAAATCGCCTCGATTACGCCTCCTTTATCACGCTCCAGCTTCAGCACGTCTGACCCGGACATGTTTGCCCACGCCTTAACATCCTCATAGAATCCAGGATCGGAAGCTTTTACCCGTAAGGTCTGTCCATCTGCTAGCTGATCCATTTTTTGTTTGACTTCAATCAGAGGTCCTGGGCAGCTCAGACCACATACATTCAGTTCATTATCAATCTGGATCCCGTTTGAGGTATCTGTTTGCGGTTCAGTCTTTGTATGGCTGGTAGGAATATTCATAGAACTAATGCTCTGACCTTCCTTCACACGCTTGATATAACTGCTGTTGCTGTCGATATTACCATTACCACCACGGCTGTTTTCTTCTGGAACTCCTGCAGGTTTGAACTGCGCCTGACGATACGTCTTATATCCCCCGCTCAGATTTTTCACCCGATATCCATGCTGACGCAGGATTTGTGATGCCGTATATCCACGAAGCCCAACCTGACAGTACACCCAGATCTCCTTGGAAGCATCCAGCTCGCCTAACCTCTGACGAAGTTCATCGACTGGAATCGATAGCGAACCTGGGATATGACCATTGCCGTGCTCCAGACCACTTCGTACATCGAGCAAAATAGACTCAGCAGGATCACGCTCTGAAAGCTGATCATATGTGAATGAGCTGACTCGTCCGTCAATCATATTCTCGGCAGCATAACCGGCCATATTCACAGGATCTTTCGCGGAAGAATAGGGCGGTGCATAACTCAGCTCAAGTTCCGTCAAATCTTTTACATGTCCACCATAGTGAATGGCAACCGCAATATCATCAATTCGTTTGTCCACACCCTCGTAACCTACCGCCTGAGCACCCAGAAGTTTGCCCTGCGGAGTGAACAGCAGTTTTAATGCCAAAGCACTGGAACCTGGATAATAGGAAGCATGTGAAGCAGGATGTACGATTACCGTCCGATAGTCTTTTTGCATACGTTTAAGCGTTCTTTCGTTGCTGCCGGTGGATGCTGCTGTTAATCCGAATACTTTGATGATGGATGTGCCCTGTGTCCCTTTATACGTTGTTGCAAGACCCGCGATCTGATCTGCTGCAATTCTCCCCTGTTTGTTCGCTGGACCTGCAAGAGGTATCGCCGCGGGAGTCCCATGTACATAATCCTTCACTTCAACAGCATCACCCACGGCATAGATATGGGGAATACTGCTCTCCATCTTCTCGTTGACAAGGATATGCCCGCGCGAACCGAGTGCCACACCACTGTCCTGCAGAAATGAAGTGTCTGGTGTAACGCCAATCGCCAGGATGACCAGATCAGCGGACAGTACAGTACCATCGGCCAGTTCAACGCCGATGCCTTGATCTTGAGTACGGAAGCCTTGAACACGTTTCGAAAATAACAGACGAACGCCATTCTGCTCCATCTCCTGCGCAAGTGCAGCCGCCATCTCAGGATCATACGGGGTTAACAGCTGGTCATTGCCTTCAATCAGCGTGACATCAAGACCTGCTTCTTTCAAATTCTCAGCCATCTCTACACCGATAAACCCGCCGCCAATGACGATTGAACTTTGGTTGTTAGAAGAATTTATCTGTTCTTTGATTCGGTCGATATCCGGAATGTTTCGCACAGTATAGATCAGCGCGTTCTCTTTACCCGGCAGATCAGGAATAATCGGACGAGCACCGGGTGACAAGATTAATTCATCATAACTTTCCTCGTATATGCCGCGTTCGGCACTGCGTACCTGCACGATTCGTTTGCCAGCATCAACAGCGATAACCTCACTCTTGGTACGTACATCGATATTGAATCGATCCTCCATGCCTTGGGGGGTTTGCACGAGAAGTCGCCCGCGTTCTTCAATCGTGCCCCCGATGTAATAAGGCAGACCGCAGTTGGCAAATGAAATATAAGGACCTTTCTCAAACATGATAATCTCGGCGTGTTCATCTAGACGTCGGAGGCGGCAGCAGCAGATGCACCGCCTGCGACACCTCCTACGATTAAAACTTTTTTACGATTATTCATCTTCACATGCATCCTTTCCAAATAAAATCGGGACAAGCTGCTCTACACGTGGATCAGCCAGTACATAATTAACTTCAAGACCATTACGCTCGGTGGCAACAATGCCTGCACTGCGAAGCTTCTGCAGATGCTGCGACACTGTTGATTGCGGCAGATCCAAACATTCCTGCATATATGAAACGTTACATTTCTTTTTGCGCATCAGACCACGAACGATACATAAACGCACGGGATGGGACAGCGCCTTAAGAAACTCAGCTGGTTCATCAAACTGTTTTAGTTGGTTCCGATCAAACGCAGGTAACTCCAAAAAAACTCCTCCTTAAAACGTTATATTGTAATATTACGATATAGTGATTTAATTGTCAAATGTATCTTTGCAAAAGAAATGCACCTTAACTATAACATCATTTTATTTGCACCTTTGACGTGCTCCTATGAAGTCATAAATAAAAGCACACCCCAGTCTAATAACAAGGGGCATGCTTCGTAATACGTTTGTTTTAGCGGTATTCACCATATATGTTTCCCTTGCCCTTACGTTAACCAGAACTGCTTAAGACCGGCTCATGCACGTTTGTTCTGGGTGCGGTTATTTTTCCAAGTAAATAAACGAGCAGCTGTTGATTGTGCATCGAAATGTTGCTCAGAACCGAATTCATGAACTCATTGCGGATGGCAACTCCCCGCTTGGTCTCCATTCTCCCCTTGTCCGACAGCGAAACCCATACGATCCGCCGATCCTGATCATCGCGATCTCTGCATATGAGGCCGTTTTTCTCCATTCGATCAAGCAGCATCGTAACGGCCGCAGGCGTTGTCGCCAGAAATGGAATCAGATCAGACGGTTTCATCTTGTCGTGGTCCTCCAGCACCTCCAGTACAGCAAGCTGCGCCTCGGTTAATGAAGGTGCCAGTTCCTGATCCATATGCAGTTTATAATCTTTGGTTAATCTGGACCAGCACTTGGCGAAATCGGAATTATACATCTAAAATCACTCCTCCCGGCAGCGGATAATCATTTCATTTGCTTAAGTTTTCGCCCTTCAAAGCCGCATTCCTGCTGCATTTTTTCAATTTCCCAGCGATCGACCCCAATCGACGAAGGTTGTTAAACTTCGCTTGAAGGCGCGCTTCACATTCGCCGAAGAACAACAAAAAAAGACTCTTCGCAAGGCACCATCAGCGATGTGCGCGAAGAGTCTTTTTTATCTTTTTTATACGGAATTTTGCAGCTGATTCTCATTAAAGTCCGGGATCAGCTCGGTAATCTCGTCCTGCTTGTCCACAGGAACAAGTAATTTACCGATATGTTTGCGTTCCGTAATCGGCACGCTCTCTGAAGAAATCACATGCGCCTGTCCTTCTTTGGTCATTACCGTTAACTTGCGCTGCTCTCTGCAGTAGAATGCCCCCGCAATGCGGCTGCCGTTCGGTTTGACACGTTTACCTTCTTTAAATTCAAAGGTAACCACTCCTTTACCACCACGGCTCTGCAGCGCGTAATCGAGAAGAAGGGAACGTTTACCGTACCCGATGTCACTTAGTACGGCTACCTCGCCTTCATCACCCTCGACCCATAGAGCAGAGACAACTTCATCCGTATCTTTCAACTGAATACCGCGAACACCACCGGAGACACGTCCCATCGGGTTGACCTCATCCTCGCGGAAACGTATAGCCATCGCTTCTTTGGTTATCAGCACGATATCTTTATCGCCCGTACTCAAATGCACGGACAGAACTTCATCATCTTTCCCAACCTTACATGCTGCCACAGCACTGGAGCGTTTCGTAATATACTCCTTCAGTTCAGTTCGTTTGACCTGTCCCTTGCGAGTCACAAATACAAGGCTGTGATCAGGTTCTTCAAACGATTTGATGGCCAGCACGCTGGTGATCCGGTCGTCCTTCGCAAGGGGAATGACGTTAACGATGGCCGTACCCGGGTCTTTCCACTTAAACTCCGGCACCTGATGCACAGGCAGCAGGAAATACTGTCCTTTTTGCGTGAACACAAGCAGGTTCTCCAGTGTGTTCACTTCAAGCACCTGAGAGATATAGTCGCCTTCTTTTACACCACTTGCACTTCGCTCCCCGCCGGAACGTGTAAAGGACTGCATACTGGAGCGTTTCACATACCCCTCTTTGGATAATGTCACAAATACATCTTCCGCGTTAACCAGAACTTCGAGATTTACCTTAAGCTCCTCTACCTCGCCCTGAATCGCGGAGCGCCGCTCAATTCCGTATTTCTCTTTGATCTCCAGCAGTTCCTTGCGAATAACGCCAACCAGCTTGCGATCACTTTCCAGAATGGAGCGGAGTTGTGAAATTTTCTTCATAAGCTCATTCAGTTCTTTTTGAAGAGCGTTAATCTCCAGATTTGTCAACCGGTACAGCTGCAGGGTGAGAATCGAATCTGCCTGGCGTTCTGTAAAGCCGAACATCCAGATCAGATTGTTTTGAGCATCCTGACGGTTCTTCGAAGCTTTGATCGCCGCAATAACTTCATCCAGAATGTTAAGAGCTTTCACCAGTCCTTCAAGGACGTGGGCCCGATCTTCGGCTTTCTCCAGCTCATATTTGGTTCGGAATGTCACGACCTCACGCTGGTGGGCAATATAAGCCTCCAGAATAGCTTTCAGACCGAGCTGCTGCGGAGCTTTGTTTACGATAGCAACCATGTTGAAGTTATAGGTGACCTGAAGATCCGTTTTCTTGAGCAGATAAGCCAAAATACCTTGTGCATCGGCTTCCTTTTTCAGCTCTACAACGATTCGCAGACCCTCACGTCCGCTTTCATCACGAACTTCGGCTATGCCTTCAACCTTTTTCTCCAGCCGGATGTTCTCCATCGCGGTCACGAGACGGGATTTCACTACCTGATAAGGAATCTCCGTAATGACAATCTGCTGCTTGCCGCCGCGCATGTTTTCGATTTCGGTTTTGGAACGTATGTAGATTCGTCCTTTACCTGTCCGATATGCATCCAGAATGCCGTCGCCGCCCATAATTAATCCGCCTGTCGGAAAATCCGGGCCTTTCATAAACATCATGATTTCATCCAGTTCGATGGATGGTTTCTCCATCACCGCAATACAGGCATCGATGGTTTCACGTAAATTGTGAGGCGGAATCTCGGTTGCGAAACCGGAAGATATTCCGCTTACACCGTTGACGAGCAGATTGGGATAACGGGAAGGCAGAACAACCGGTTCCTTGGCTGTATTATCAAAGTTATCCTTAAACAGCACCGTGCGTTTCTCAATGTCGCGAAGCATCTCCATCGCAATGGATGACAAGCGAGCCTCAGTATACCGCATCGCCGCAGCTGGATCATCGTCCTGAGAGCCCCAGTTCCCGTGACCATCTACCAGCATATGACCCATTTTCCACGGCTGTGCCATCCGCACCATGCCTTCATAGATGGAGGAATCACCGTGAGGGTGATAGTTACCCATAACGTCCCCTACCGTTTTGGCAGACTTACGGTATGGCTTCTCAGGTGTATTGCCTGAGTCGTACATAGCGTATAAAATACGCCGCTGTACGGGCTTCAATCCATCCCGCACATCGGGAATGGCCCGGTCTTGAATAATGTATTTGGAGTAGCGACCGAAACGGTCACCCACGACCTCTTCAAGAAAGGCCGGCATAAATTGTTCTGATAGACTCATTCCAAGCACCTTCTATTCTTCGTACTCTGTAAAGTCGACATTCTCTACAATCCAGCGTTTACGAGGGTCCACCTTGTCCCCCATCAGTGTTGACACACGACGCTCCGCTTTGGCTGCATCCACAATCTCCACTTTCAGCATAGCTCGTGTTTCCGGGTTCATTGTCGTTTCCCACAGCTGATCCGGGTTCATCTCACCTAGACCTTTATAACGCTGCAGCTCAACATTATTGCCAAATTCTTTCATGTAATTGGCGAGTTCCTCATCAGTCCAAGCATATCTTACGGCTGCCATTTTGCCCGATTTACGTGTCAGCTTATATAAAGGCGGCTGCGCAATATATACTTTACCTGCATCAATTAACGGTTTCATGTAACGGTAAAAGAAAGTAAGCAGCAGCACTTGAATATGCGCCCCGTCCGTGTCGGCATCCGTCATGATGATAATTTTGGAATAATTGCTGTCCTCTACCGCAAATTCAGTTCCAATCCCTGCTCCGATCGCTGCTGTAATTGCACGATACTCTTCGTTTTTGAGAATATCAGCCAGCTTTGATTTTTCCGGGTTAAGCGGTTTTCCCTTCAACGGCAGAATTGCCTGTATTTTGGAGTCCCGACCCTGCTTCGCCGAACCGCCTGCCGAGTCTCCTTCCACAATAAACAGCTCATTGCGTGTAAAATCCTTCGACTGTGCTGGCGTCAGCTTGCCGTTTAGGTTCGAACTTTCACTGCGTTTTTTCCCTGTACGCATTTCGTCACGGGCTTTGCGGGCTGCTTCTCTCGCTTTGGACGCCTGCACTGCTTTGCGAATCAAAGTCTGTGCAACCTGAGGATTCTCTTCCAGAAAACGTTGAATGTTCTCGGAAACCACTGAATCCACTGCACTGCGGGCAGCAGCACTTCCGAGCTGGTCTTTCGTCTGACCGACAAATTCCACCTCTGACATTTTGACGCTGATTACAGCCATCATGCCTTCACGCAGATCATTGCCTTCCAGATTTTTATCCTTTTCCTTGATCATACTGGTGCGGCGAGCGTAATCGTTCATTACACGGGTGTAAGCCGCCCTGAATCCGGTCTCATGCGTACCCCCGCCGCGGGTTGGAATCGAGTTCACAAACGAAGCCAGTGTCTCCGTATATCCTGCATTGTATTGAATAGCCACTTCAACCTCGATATCATCCTTATCTGCGTAAAAGTGAATGACATCATGCAGTACATCTTTGTTTTCATTCAAAAATTCGACAAACTGACTTGCTCCGCCCTCATACATAAACTCATCCTGATTCCCTGAACGTTCATCCTTCAGCACAATTTTCAGACCTGAGTTCAAAAAAGCGATTTCTTGAAGACGTTCTGCCAGGGTGTCATAATTCAACTGAATACCATGTTGGAATACACGAATATCCGGTTTAAATGTAACTTTGGTTCCGGTACGATTGGTGTTTCCTAACACTTCAAGGCCTGTCACAGGTTCCCCTACATGTTCTACACCTTTTTTGTCCTGCCAGTATTCAAAACGCTGCCGATGAATCTTGCCATCCCGGAAGATTTCGACCTCAAGCCACTCTGACAACGCGTTGGTGACCGAAGCACCTACGCCGTGCAGACCGCCTGATTTTTTATATCCTGATCCACCGAACTTACCGCCTGCGTGCAAAATCGTAAACACGACCTGGGGAGTAGGAATCCCTGTTTTATGTATACCTGTCGGAATTCCCCTTCCGTTATCCTGAACCGTAATAGAACCGTCCTTATGCAGTGTGATATCGATTTTGGAGCAGAATTTGGCAAGGTGCTCATCGACAGCGTTGTCCACGATTTCCCATACCAAATGATGTAGACCTGAAGTACTGGTGCTTCCGATGTACATCCCCGGCCGTTTCCGAACCGCTACCAGTCCTTCAAGTACTTGAATGTCGTCCGCGTCGTAGCCCGAGGCGCCCTGTCCTCCGCCTGTCGAACCTGCTGACATATCGATTTGCTCGACCATTCATGCTCCCCCTTCTTAACTTGAAACTACAAAATTGCCTGAAATGCAAACAGATGTTTTCTTATCCTTGTCCATTTTAATTCAAGATATCCCGTTTCGTAAAGACAAGGAATGAGACAAAGAGTGATGCAGCACCCCAAATGCTAAGCACAATAAGGGAAAAACCGAGATTCATTCCTTCAATTGGCGGCAGTCCGCCTGATAGATAGTTAGGGAGTTCGAGATTGACCATAAACAAATATTTTGCCGTTTCCCACGAAGCCGCCATGTTGGTAAGAATCGTTCCGGCAATCAATGCTGCCATCATAATTACGATACTTGCAGCCGTACTGCGAACAAGAACCGACACCATAAATGCCAGCATAGCCACGATTATGCTCACAAACCAGATCAAACCTGCCTGCATCAGCATGTACTGCCATTGACTTACTGCATGCACAGCAGACATATCCACATCGGTACCCACCACTTTGAATCCTGTGAAAACAGGTATACCGAATCCTTTGTAACCAAAAACAGCTCCGGATATCCCATAACAGATCACATAAGCAGAAACGACGATGATGGAGACAAACATGATCAGCGTGATCAGCTTGCTGAGAAGCACTTTCCACCGCCTCACGGGGCGTGTCAGCAGCATTTTGATCGTACCTGTCGTACGTTCACCGGATACCAAATCGGACGCAATCGCCATAATTAAAAGAGGGATAAATAATCCGACGGCATTGTTCATAAACTCCCGCGTAAACGTCACCCCGCCCGGCTCTTTGGGATTTATATTATTTTCCAGGTAGTACTGCATCTGCTGGATATAAACGGCTCTGTACTTTTTAAATTCTTCAGGAACCCGGTCACTGCCGAGTGAGTTCTGATTATCGGTAATCGCCTGCTGCAGTTCAAGCCTCCAATCACCACCGAACTTGTCCCGGTTATTCTGAGCTGATTTCATCTGTGCATACGTAAACATCGGAACAAGTACAGCCAGAACGATAAAAATGATATAAAGACGTTTCTTCTTAACCATCTTGATGGTTTCATTACGAATCAGCGGCATAATATTACTCAATGGATTCACCTTCTGTCATTTTTAAGAATAACTGCTCAAGTGTTGGCTGAATCCGCTGCACGCCTTCGATTTGAATCCCTGCCTCAACCATCTGCTGTACCAGCTCCGGAATCAATTCTTCATGCATCTCGGCAACAACAGCGTTGGCACCCAGCCCTGCAACAATGGTATCATCCATGACATCACCAGGGCGGCTGACCAGCGAAATTCCCCTATCAATTAATATCTGACGGCCTGCGTCAAACGGAGTAAGGTGCCAGATCGCGACCTTGGAGTGGTCTTCAATCAATTCATTTACACCGCCAACCGCAAGTACACGGCCGGCACTGATAATTGCAACCCTGTCGCAGAGAAGCTGGATCTCACTTAACAAGTGACTGCTGACAAACACAGCCATACCTTCACTGGCAAGCTGCTTGATGAACTCTCGCAGTTCTTTAATCCCTTTAGGATCCAGTCCGTTCGTTGGCTCATCCAGAATGAGCAGACGCGGTCGTCCAAGCAGTGCCTGAGCAATCCCGAGCCGCTGGCGCATACCTAGGGAATACGTTCTGACTTTATCATGAATACGTTGATCCAGACGGACGATGTTGACCACTTCCTGAATACGCTCATGATCTACTCCTGGCTGCATGCGGGCAAAATGCTCCAAGTTCTCCCACCCGGTCAAATATGTATAAACCTCGGGATTTTCTACAATCGATCCGACATATTTTAGCGCCCGTTCCGGATCCCGGTTCACATCGTAACCACAGACCGAAATCTTCCCTTCTGTAGGTTTGATCAGATCCACAAGCATACGGATGGTTGTTGTTTTCCCCGCTCCATTTGGTCCCAGAAATCCGAATATTTCACCCGGCTTAACATCAAAAGTGACATCTTTAATAATCCATTTTCGCCCGATCTTCTTCTTCAAATGCTGTACGGACAAAACGGATTCATACTGCTTCTCTGCCATTTATTTTGCGCTCCCTTCTGCCGATTTGTTCCCCTGATATTCCTGTGCAATGCGAACAGCCATCTGCTGATAACCTTGTCCATTGGGATGGAAATGGTCCGATGAAAGATACTCATCCAGATGATTCTCAAACAGATCAAATGTCGGCACAAGGCTCATTTTATCTTCATTGTTCAAAATCGACATTGCCGCATCATTCCAGGCAGCGACAACAGCATTCCCCGGCTTTTCCAGGTCTTTCACATTACCAAACGGATTATATAATCCGATGTACATGATCTGCGCGTTGGGGTTGATTTCTTTCACTTTCTTCAAAATCTCCTGCAGCCTTTTCGACGTTTCTGGCAGTGCCGCAGCCAATTTTTCCGCAGTAGGCGGGTCTTCACCCTGAAGAACCTGTCCGCCTTGAAACAGGTCATTTGCACCGATCGAGAGCAGAATAAAGTTGGACTGTTCCAAGACATACTTGACGCCTTGTTCATCCAGCTTTTTTAATAATGCATCGGTTCGCAGGCCGTTCACACCCAGATTATTTAGCACCTGAACGTCATAACCTTCATCTTTCAGCAGATTGCCCGCCCGCCTTACAAACCCTAGTCCTTCATCATCCCCTGTACCTCTGGCAAGAGAATCTCCGATGACAGCCATTCGAATCTTCCCATCTTCGACAATCCCTTTATTAGTGCCATTTGGTGCTTCCTGGGCTGACCCGACAGCCTTCTGTCCATCATTAAGCTTCGAGTCTCCTTGAGGATAAATCACATCTTTTATGGCGTAACCAAATCCGAACAGCAGCAATAATGTTGCTGCAATGGATATCGTACTTACACTTCTCCAGATCCAGGGCGCTGAATCAAGATTTTTGTTCTTTTTCATCCATCACATCTCCAGTCAGGTGCATATAATTTATAATGGCTTTTGCATCAAGATACTGCTTATTCTAAATAACATAAGTCTTCTGTCGTTAATTTGCAAATTTTGCTGCCGTATTCACAATACAGACATTTACTAAGCTCAAAAAATGGAAAAAAGCCATAGCACACACAGTATTTCGGCTGTGTGCACATATGACTTTTTATGATAAAGAAATTTTGGATATTCATGTCCAGGTCTTATTTACCGATAAACTCTTGAGCCCAATATCCGTTATAGAAACCTACACCGATATGCGTAAAGTTTTTGCTTAGGATGTTCGCACGGTGACCCGCACTGTTCATCCAGGCAGTTACAACTTCCTGAGGTGTTTTTTGACCTTTAGCGATGTTTTCGCCAGCGTAGCTGTAAGTTACTCCGAATTGTTTCATCATATCAAACGGAGAACCATACGTTGGAGACTGGTGGTCAAAATAGTTATTGCTGCTCATATCTTTAACTTTGGCCATAGCGACCTTGTCCAGAAGCGAGTCTGATGCCAGTGCACCGAGACCTGCTTTGGCACGTTCAGCGTTTACCAGTTTCACCACTTGTGCAGCGAAATCGGATTGTGAGCTTTGAGTACCGTTACTGCCTGTGCTTGAAGGATCTTTGGCTGGTGTTGTCGGTGCCGGTTTCTCTTCTTGTACTGGCTTTGCAGGTGTGCTTGGCTGTTCAGGTTTAGTTTCAGGCTGTGCTGCTGGTTTCTCAACGGCTTGTCCTTCAGATACCTTGTATCCGTTTTGCTTGAGCCATGACTCGATATAAGCTTTCAGGCTATCTGCATTCACAACTTTATACGTTGTAGTCGTGTTATATGTTGAATCTGCAGCAGACGCGGAGGCGGGAAGCATAATTCCTACAGCGAGTACAGCTGTCAGACTGCCTGTCACAACGGTTTTCATCCAGTTCTTCTTCAAATTCATTCATCTCCTTAGAATTAATTGTTACAAGTTTGTAATCATTACTCTAGCAGTATATCAATTCGTAAAGAGATTGTGAACCCGTAAATAATGGAAAAGTAACTTTTTTGTCATCATTAAATGTTTCAAAATATCTTTATCCGTTTATATAAACTGGCCCGAAGCCGGACGTTCAGAACATATACATAACGAAGCTTCTTCACAATCATTTTGAAAATGCTCACACGATATCACATATACAAGCGTAAAAAAAGGCACTCAGTCAGGTTCCCACCTGCTGAATGCCGTCTCATCTATTATAAAAGAACTTTACTGAAGCGATATCCCTTCTTCTGAAAACCAATATGCTCATAGAAGGAATAAGTCGTTGAAGTCACTTCACGATTGGCACCCGTGACGAACAGCTGCTTACCACCCTTCTTTTTGCCCCAGTCTTCAGCACGAGCCATCAGGCGGCGGCCGATGCCGCTTCCGCGATATTCCTGACCCACGATTAAAGAAGTAATCTGGGCAGCAGGTTCCGGATAGGCATGACTTTGAACACATTGCAAGCCAACCACACCAATAATCTGTTCATCCACTTCGGCAACAAGCATGCACGCGTTGGGATTGCTCTCCATACTCTCAATGCGCTCTTTCATAACATTGGTTGTTGTCGGATAGCTGACCTCTCGCATCAATCCCGTTACCGCTTCAGCATCTCGCAGTTCACACTCTCGGATCATCAGTACAGGGGCCTCCACATTATTGGACATGATTTACCTCCACTTTCAGCATATTTGCGGCTTGAACCGCTGTTTTACGAGCTTCTTCCACATCTGTTCCAGCACTAAGCGCCGCAGCCATCCGGCGTCCCTGTTTCGTTTCAGGTTTACCAAATACACGAACCTGAGTACGAGGCAGGGCCAGCGCATCTTCCATTCCACGAATCGTGAAATCAGATGTTTCAACATCGGCCTTCAGCGTAGCTGAAGCTCCCGGTGTCAGCAAATGTACTTCTGTGACGGGAAAACCAAGAATGGCACGCACATGAAGCGCAAATTCAGAGCTATCCTGCGTAACCATCGTAACCATACCTGTATCATGCGGTCGAGGAGATATTTCACTGAACACCACACCATCGGCAGTCAGGAAGAGTTCGACGCCAAAAAGCCCATACCCTCCCAGCTCATCCGTGACCGTCTTTGCAATTAGACAAGCCTGTTCCCACTGCTCAGAGGTCATCGCGTGAGGCTGCCATGATTCGACATAATCCCCATCCTTCTGGATGTGACCAATCGGAGGACAAAAAACAGTACCCGACACAGATCTGACGGTGAGCAGTGTAATCTCACTCTCAAACTTTACAAAGCTTTCCACGATAACACGTACGGATTTGCCGCGCGCTCCTGAAAGTGCCGCTTCCCAGCAATTCGCTGCATCTTCCGGCACACGGCAGACACTCTGACCTTTACCGGATGAACTCATCAGTGGTTTAATAACGCATGGTGTCCCCAGTTCACGGACAGCTTCCTGAAGCTGCTCCAGACTATCCGCAAAAAGGTAAGCCGCAGTAGGAAGATTCAGCTGTTCGGCTGCCAATCGACGGATACCTTCACGATCCATAGTCAAGCGAGCAGCACGAGCCGTTGGTACGACACAAAAGCCTTCTTCCTCAAGTTCGAGCAGTGCCTCTGTTGCAATGGCTTCAATCTCAGGTACGATGTAATGCGGTTGTTCCTTACGGATCAATTGTTTCAATGCCTCGCCATCTAACATGTCGATGCAGTAAGATCGATGTGCGACCTGCATGGCTGGTGCATTCTCGTAACGATCAACAGCGATCGTTTCTACGCCCAGACGTGCGGCCTCAATCACGACCTCTTTACCCAATTCTCCGCTGCCTAGCAGCAGCATTTTTTTGGCTTGAGCCGAAAAAGGAGCACCCCACATAGTTCTTTCCAATCCTCCCAATAGAGAAATCTTCTATATCTGTCTCTCTATTTTCGGGGTTTTGGTTAAAGATTGCAAGAGTACTCCCTATTTTTCTTGTGAATTTTACAAGATTTTTTGTGTTTTTTCGATCAATTTTTACAAATCACATTTCCGGATTCGATACTCTTTCCATTCCTCCCAATTTTAAGGAAGTAAAAATAATGAAACGTTAAATTTTTGCTTATCTGTCTTCTATTTTTTAACAATCATGTTTGATCTCGTGCCAGAGCACGATTTTTCTCTCGAAACAGCTCATTATGTGACGACACATAGGCCATTCCGGCCGCAGCGGGCTCCACATACATCTTGGCACTGTTGACTGCCACGATCGCGTCATTGAAAGCACCTGCTATCAATCTCACTTTACCTTCCCTCGAAGCACAATCTCCTGCAGTAAAAATACCAGGGACATTCGTTTCAGCCAGCTGGTTCATGCCGATCATGCCTTCCTCCATGGCAAGTCCGCATCGAGAGAGATTGCTGACATGGCTTGTATATCCATGGCTTATAATTACATCATCCACATCAAGACGCATGACTTCATTTGTTGTGATGTTGATTATACCGACCTGATGAATACGTTCCCCGTTCCCATATAAATGTTCAATCTGATAGGGAGTTCGTACCTCCGCCTTGCTTTTCATCTGTCTTACGCTGCGCTCCATTGCACGAAACGAATCCTGCCTGTGCACTACCGTTACCGAGCAGGCCCTTTCCACAAGTTCAAGCGCCCAATCCACGGCGCTGTTGCCTCCGCCAGAGATCAACACTTTTTTCCCCGCAAAATAATCCAAATGCTGCACCGTATAATGCAGATTTCCTCGTTCATAGTCATGTGCAGTGTTCATATCCAGCTTTTGCACCTCGGCGATGCCTCGCCCAATAGCAGCAATTACACTTCGCGTATAATGCAGTTCGCCCGTTTCCGCCTGCAGCACAATGACCCCATTCTCCAGACGACTAAACGTGTCTATCGTTTGATTAAACACCACAACGGGCTCAAATGTACCTGCTTGCTGAACAAGCCAATCAATAAGTTTGGCGCATTTCATCGGCGGCAGTCCGCCAACATCCCATATCGTTTTATCCGCATAGGTCTGAAGAAATCCACCCAGCCGATCTTTGCCTTCAATCACCTTCACTTTCATCTCACGCATACCGGCGTAAAATGCTGCATACATTCCAGCGGGACCTCCGCCAATAATCGTTACATCATAAATGTCGAGATCATTCACTGCAGACACATCCTATCTTTAATTTCTTAATGATACGCAGGCTGCTTCATTTCATATGGAAAGGCTCATCTGTCTTGTTCGTTTTTCTCTTCAAAAGCAGCCACGATATCATCGATTACATAATTGTCGGCCATCGGAGCCATACCGAGATTAAACCATTCCTTACCACCCACGAGGTACACGTGATTCTGTTTCACAGCCTTTAGGTTTTTCCAGATCGATGTGCTCAGCAATTCCTCATATTTTTTCTTTATTTCCGAATTTTCTTCGTCATCCAGCTGAATAATGAGATGATCCGCATCATATTCCGGCAGGACCTCCATAGAAATGGACAACGAGGCCTCACCTTCCGGGAAATTGTTCACAGGCTTTAGACCGAGCCGCTTGTGAATAAATGCTCCGCGTGAGAGGTTCGGACCGTTTAGAATAATTTCCTTTTCCATAATCCTTACGTACAGCACCGTTTCCTCGCCAATCAGATTATACAGTTTGTCAGATCCCTCTTTTTCGTGCTGCTTCAAATCCGCCATAACCTGTTTCGCTTCCTGCTCCTTTCCAAGAACCGCAGCGATATCCTGCAGCTCATCCGGCCATTCTTCGCGCTGAGGCAGCAGCACGGTAGGAGCGATGCGCGAGAGCTGATCATAATCCTTCTTCGACCACCATGCAGGTGCAATAATCAAGTCAGGATCAGCGGCGAGTATCATTTCGAAATCCGGAGTTTTCGCAATTCCCATTTTCACCGTATTGGCAAAAGGCTCCTGCAAATATTTCGGAAATTCCTCATGATAATTTTGTACAGCAACCGGAACCACACCCAGCGCGTACAGCAGTTCTGGATATACAACGGATAACCCCACCACACGCTTTGGTGAAGCAGGGATCGAAATCTCTCCCATCTCCGTTTGTACAACTTTGAACTGGTTTTCCTGCTGCTGTTCTGATTCACTTGTATTTGAAGCTTCAGAGGGCTGACTTGCGATATTCTCTCCCGAACCAGTTGATTGTTGCTCGGATGCTTGTCCGCATGCACTGAGCACCACAAGTATCAATAGAACCCCTGTCAACAGCCAAAACTTAACCTTCACGCTTATGTACCTCCTATATATTTATAGATGATCACAATTAATAATAATTATCATTATCAATTAGATATAGGAGTAGTATATTAAATAATGGTCCCACAAGATATTGACGATAAGGACTTTATATTATGGACGATGCTGCCACAGTTTTAACACTTCATCCAGCATTAGTTCATGAGTAAACGCGGTATAATCCAGCAAAACACTTGGGATCAGCATATCAACACCGCCAGTCTGCACTGCTTTTGATGCCTTCCAGACCTCAGATTGCTGCAGCTCCGCCCACTTCTGGCTGGATTCATCATCCGCATTCACAATAATTAATGCTCTGTCTATCGATAAATGTGCCAGGTCACTTAGGTCGTGAATGCCTGCATGCGATTGCTGCCAAATGTTCTCTATGCCTTCCGGTGCGTTAAGCTGCAGGTCGGTATAAAAAACGGAAGCAATCGTTCGTGGACCCATGACTTGAATCTTAGAATCCTTCACGCTGAGTATAATCAGTTTGTCCGTACGAACCTGCTCGGATAACTGTGAACGCACGACAGCCGCTTTTTGCTCATACCTTTGAAGCCAAACTTCGGCTGCGGCAGGCCGGTTCAAGAATTGAGCAGCAGTTCTCAAATGATCACGCCAATCGCCTTCCGACTGCGAAATGACACAAACAGGTGCCAGCGAATTCAAACGATGCATCATACTGGCGGACATTTCCTCACGAACAGCGACAATATAATCGGGCCGGATTGTATTCAACTGTTCCAAACAGCCTTCTTCTCCATCAACCAGGGGCGTGACCTTATCCGTCTCGTATTTACGCCTGTAATAACTTGTCCATGGGTGATTGGCTTCGGAGGCGCAGGGAATAATATCAAGAGCAAGTAATATTCCGATGCCTTGGGAGTGCACTGCAGCAATACGCTGCTTGCTGTTACGTATAAAAGCCGCGGGAGGAAGTCCTGAGATTTGCTTGAATTTACGGCGAAAATACATTTCATCCTGAAACCCCACACAAGCCGCAATCTCCTTCAGCCTGAAGTTTTGATCATTCCTCATCATTATCTGAGCCTGCTTGATCCGATAGATCGTCAAATAGTCCACTGCGCTGCATCCGTATCTCTTCTTAAATAAGCGCATGAAATGGCGTGCGCTCATTCGTGCCGCGTCAGCCATATCCTGTATCGTCATTTTATCCATATAATGCTGTTCCATATAATGTCTGGCCTGTTCGATAGGCCGCATGGCATCATTAGATTCCAGCTGAAGCATGTCACTGAACATCGTGTACAGCAGCTCCTGGAAACGAATTTGGCCATAATACCGCTGTAAACCGTTCGCATGCCTGGCATTCTCCTCGATCTCCCGGCATATCAAACTCATGGTAACTGGCGAGTCGGAGCGCATCTCCCCCTTCGTCGTAAAATTGCAAATCCGCTTCATCATCGCCTGAGCAGATGTCTCGTCTATTTCTCTTTCATATGAAATACTGAATCTCATCTGATACAGGCTTCGTTCAGCCTTCCCCCGAACCTCCGCTTCAACGAGCTGTCCCGGCATTGCTGCATAGATCGTGCCGCTCCTGAGTTCAACAAATTCACCATCCACGGTGAGCCAGCCCTCACCATTCACTATAAACAGCAGCATGTAACTATCGAGAAATTGTGTTCCGAGACGCCAGCTTGCTTCCGAATGGCCTTGATCCGCAGTCTTCAACTCAATTAACTTAAAATGAAGCTGGTCAAACATATCAAAAGCTGCATATGAATTAACCTGTTCTGTCGCTTTGATCTGCATGGTTCTCCCCCATAATCCATAGAACTTTTTATTTCAAATATAACATAATTTTGTGCTCGGTTTTGGAGTCTGATAAAAGAACATATCCATCCCGAGCAGCTGTAATAACATAAACCGAGACACAAGTTAAACTTCAGCGTTCATCCATTTAAGCAGCATTCAAAAAAAAACACTTCAGCCTTTCTGCTCTCATGCTTTCAGCAGGATATCCTGTTGAAAAGCCATAAAGAACAAAATAAGCTGAAGTGCCTATTAGCTTCGTCTACTCTATAATACATGTTATTGATAAACTATCATTCTGAATCTGATACATATGCTTATCAAGATACGAATTCACCATGCAGCTTACACGATATATCTTTGCTTTATAAGAAACGATACTGCGCTTCAATTAAACCGTTGTACACCCCTTGTTTCTCAATCAGCTGTTCATGATTCCCTTCTTCCTTGATCTCTCCATGATCCAATACGATAATATTATCCGCATTACGGATCGTAGACAGCCGGTGAGCAACCATAAAGGACGTCCGTCCCTTGAGCAGCACCTTAAGGGCTTCCTGAATTTTCAGCTCGGTCTCGGTATCGATGCTGGCTGTAGCTTCATCCAGAATCAGAATACGCGGATCGGCGAGCAGCGCCCGGGCAAAGGATAACAGCTGTCTTTGCCCCATAGACAGGACGTTCCCTCGCTCTTCTACCTCGGTGTCATATCCGCCAGGCAGCTTCATAATAAACTCGTGAGCGTTAACGGCTTTCGCCGCTTCTTCAACCTCTTCATTCGTCGCATCCAGTCGTCCGAATCGGATATTATCCCGGATCGTTCCCGAGAAAATAAATGTATCCTGCAGCACGATGCTGATCTGACTGCGCAGGCTTTCTACAGTAACATCACGCACATCATGTCCATCGATGGTCAGTCGTCCTTCCGTGATGTCATAGAAACGGCTGATCAGATTGATAATCGTACTCTTACCGGAACCTGTATGACCGACAAGGGCAATGGACTGCCCGGCTGCCGCGGAAAAACTGATTCCTTTCAGCGCCTGTCTCCCTTTTTCGTACTCAAAGACGACATTATCAAATACGATATCCCCTTTAATAGAAGGAAGCGGCTTAGCTCCCGGTTTATCCGCGATATTTGGCTTCTCATCCATGAATTCAAAGATTCGTTCAGACGATGCCATCGCGACCAGCAGCTGATTGTACATTTGTCCGAGACGGTTGATCGGGTCCCAGAAGTTACCGACATAGTTGGCGAAGGCAACAAGCAGACCCACAGTCAGCATTTCATTTTGAATAAGATGTGCACCATACCAGAACAGAATCAACGTTCCGAACCCACCTGTGATTTCAATCAAAGGACCGAATCCCTGGTTCATCGCTGAAGCTCTGTCCCAGGACTTTTTGCTGGACATGTTCATGTTGTCGAAATATTTCATGTTTTCTTTTTCCTGCGTATATGCCTGCGTTACCCGGATTCCTTGAATGGATTCATTCAAGTGAGAGTTAATCCGTGAGTTCTTCATACGCACATCCTGCCATGCCCGGCGGATCAGCACCCGCAGTTTGGTCGATATAATGAACATAATCGGCACTGTAATAATGACCGCGAGGCCGAGTTTCCAATTGATTAACAAGAGAATGACTATAATTCCGAGCAGCTGCACAC
Source organism: Paenibacillus sp. AN1007 (assembly GCF_040702995.1). Classification (NCBI taxonomy): domain Bacteria; kingdom Bacillati; phylum Bacillota; class Bacilli; order Caryophanales; family Paenibacillaceae; genus Paenibacillus; species Paenibacillus sp. AN1007. The sequence continues at coordinate 1,838,415 of NZ_CP159992.1, read as the reverse complement.
AGTCGATCATGACGTTGACTGCACCATTCGTGAACAAATCCTGCAGCGAGTTAATATCATTTGTTACACGTACAAGCACCGAGCCTGCAGGTCTTTTGTCAAAAAAGTTAAAGGACAGCTTCTGAATATGTTTGAACAAGTCTGAACGAAGATCGTAAATCACCCGCTGACCTATAATATTGGTCAGTTTGATCCGATATGTGTTAGCTGCCCACTGAATGAGATACAAGAGCAGGATCGAACCGGCAATCAGGTACAGCAGTGTTAAGCTGGGTACCCCGTTTTGCGGTGCAATGGCTCTGTCTATCGCAAGACTGATCAGGAAAGGTACAGACAATTTTGTTATGGTTCCAAGAATCATCATCAGAATGACGAGCGGCAGGAGCTGCCTGGCATACGGTTTCATGTACGCAAACAGTCGTCCGAATTCCTGCCAGTTAAACGGTTTCTCTATCACTTCATCATCCTGATAAACAAATCGTTCATTCAGTTTTTTGTCAGAGGTCTCCTTGACCTCGCGCCTGTCTGTTAGTGTTTCGGCACTCATGAGTTCACCTGCTCCCCAACCTCCCGCTTGTCGCGGGCAATGTAGTCTGCATATTGAATTTTATAAACATCCTGATAAGGTCCCGGCACCTGGATCAGCTCGGTATGTTTACCGCGCTGTACTACACGGCCTTCATCCAGCACCAATATTTCATCTGCGTGCCGCAATGAAGAAATACGGTGTGCGATAATAAATGTTGTGCGGCCGCGCATTACTTCCTGGAAGCCTGATTGAATCTCATGCTCGGTTTCCATATCGACAGCGCTGGTAGCATCATCAAGCACAAGGATTTTTGGATTTTTCAGCAGTGCCCTTGCAATGGCAATCCGCTGTTTCTGTCCTCCCGACAACCCCATCCCGCGTTCACCGACGACGGTATCATATCCTTCGGGAAACTCCATAATGAAGTCATGCGCTTTCGCCAGCTTGGCTGCACGGATAATCTCATCCATCGTGACATTTTTCAGTCCGTAAGAGATGTTGTTGCGAATACTGGAAGAGAACAGGAAGGTTTCCTGAAACACAGAGGCAATCTGACTTCGTAAACTGCGAATGCCCATGTCTTTGATGTTTCTGCCATCGAGTTTGATCGAGCCGGAATTAACATTATAGGCCCGCATCAAAAGCTGAATAATGGTCGACTTACCTGAGCCTGTTCCACCAAGGAAACCGATTACAGAACCGGGCGGAGCATCAAAATTAATATCTGTCACGGCAGGCATTTTGTTGCCGTATGCAAAGGTTACCGATTCGAAGGTCACATGACCTTTCACCTGTTCCGCTTCCACAATAACCGGGTCTTCGGTCTCTTGCACGTCAACAGGGGTATTCAGCAGTTCAAGAACACGTTCACCTGAAGCTTTGGACTGCGTATAGTTATTGATATGAAATCCCAGACCCCACATCGGCCCGATTATGTACCAGATCAAACTGAAAAAAGCAACGAGTTGACCCAGGGTAAGCGTTTGCTGGATGACCATTCGTCCACCGATGACAAGCAGCAGTACAACACTTACTGAAGCCAGAATCTCCATAATCGGAAAATAGCGGCTCCACAACGTGGCAGCATGGATCTGATTTGTTTTGTAACGTTCATTCCTTGTAGAGAACTTCTCCACTTCATAAGGCTCGCGTGCAAACGATTTCACCGTCCGAACACCTGTAATGTTCTCCTGCACTGCTGTTGTTAGTGAGCTTAATGCCAGCCGCATTTCCTGAAATGCGGGATGAATTCTGGATTCGAATCGAAGCGCAACAAAGGCGAGCAGTGGAATACAGACGAGTGTCAGCAGTGTTAACTGCCAGCTCATCGTCATCATCATGATTGCGCCGAATACGACCATGAGAACCATGTTGAGAATCTGGGCGAAACCAAATCCGATAAAGTTACGGATGGCCTCCAAGTCTCCCGTGAGGCGGGACATCAGATCACCTGTTTTGGCCGTATCATAATAACGGAAGGATAAAAATTGAAGCTTTTCATAACATGCGTTGCGCAGACGGTAAGCTAAATAATTACCAAGCCGCCCTCCAAAGAAACCGTGTAAAAACTGCATGCCCGCTTTCAAAATGACGACGCCTAACACCGTCAGGGCAAGCATGGGAACGTCTTCAAAATTGCGGGGAATAATGACGTCATCGATCAGAATTCGCAGCAGGTTCGGATAGACCAATCCAAGTGCGGTCGCTAAGGCGAGGAACAAGATCGATACCAGTAAATACGTTCTCTTCTCCCAAAAATAGGTTTGCAGCTGCCTAAGAACATCCATGTTTCTCCTCCTCTAAGGTTGCGTTAAATGATGTGAACATTTATGAAGTTTATCACCGTCCCCCATTCGCGGCAAAGCGAATATTAGACCATATTCAGGCTGCTTTCAGCTTATTATCGCATTAACGGACGCCAATACCCGACTTTCAATCAAATGTTTGAATATTCTCTTTATTTCAGGTTGTTCATACCAAAAAAAGGCTCCCCATATACCTTTACGGCGGGAGCCTTTTTTGATGGTTTTTCGCAACCTTTTCAAAAAGTTGCGGAATAACTCAATTATTTTACAAACGTTTCCAAAATTTTTGCATACTCAACCAGCTTTGAAGCAAAATACCGCATCACCTGCCAGAAGATTCAAACGATGGTGCAAACTCCATACCATCTATTCCTGCAATTGTTCAAGCTGTTCGGACAAAGCTATCCACTGCTCCGCCGGGATTCCACTTTCAAGCGTATCCTGTATGCCGTTAACCGCTTCTTCCAGCCTTTCGGTGAGCTGACGGGAGTAATGCTGTACAGATTGATGAACCTGTGTATCATAAAACTGCACCAGCTTTTGTTCTGATGCTGGAAGCACTTCAATAATCATCTGTTTGAGAACGGGCTCAAGTGCATCCTGAAGGCGCTGACGTCCATCTCCTTCAAAGAACTGCTTCGGATTGCGGAAGTAACTCCAGTAGTTTTTCCAATCCGACGGTTCTTCAAGCCGGATTTCGTCCAGTACAGGTGTGCTCCATTTCTCATCCAGTGTCAAGGACAAGTCAATACCACCTGTCAGCTGTTTTATTTCATTAATACATTCCGTAACTTGCTTTGCTGCCCAGCCGTGTCCCGTCTGCTCTAATCGAAGTGTTGTTGCGAGCAATTCCTGCTCAAGCTCGATGCCGATCATGCGCAGCAGTTCACGGCCGCAGGCTGCGAAAGCGGTCTTCAGATTACCCTGATCCTCTCGCAGTACCGAGGGGTGGAAAGCTTCTGCCATAAACTGACCGAACCGAAAAGCGAGACGCTGTCTCACATGGAAAAGCAGCTCATTCGTTTCCTGTGACAGCTCTTCTTTCATCGAGCGCTGTGCCAATCGCTCAATCCGCAGACGTGACTGATCCGAGATCATGCCCAGCTCATCTCGCCGCCGACGCAGTGTTTCTTCCCCCTGTGCCGCATCCGCTGCACGCTGTGTTAACCGCTGAATGACACGAGCCATCTCGTCAGAAGCCCCACCCACCGCCAAATCAGCCAGTTCCCTGCCTGCAAAACGATTAAACTCTTCTTCAAAACGAATAAATCCGGATTGCTGCAGCAGATCAGCGCTGCCTTCCATTTTACCTTCCATAGCCAGCATGCTGGATACCGGGAAAAGACGCGGCGAGCGAATGCCGTTTTTCCGCAATTCTGTCCCTACATGATCGAGCACCTGCTCCAATTCTTCGTCCGAAGAGGATAAGTCACTCGCATTCACGACAAAGAACATCTGATCCATGGCGGAGCTGTCTTTGACGCGACCGAGTTGGTTCAGGAACTGCCGATCTCCCTGAGAGAAGGCGTGATTATAATACGTCACAAAAATCAGTGCATCGGCATTTTTCATATAATTGAACGTTACCCCTGTATGCCGGGCATTGACCGAATCGGCTCCCGGTGTATCCACCAGCACGATGCCCTGTTCTGTCACATCACAGCTGTAATACAAATCAATCGAATCGACAAAGCAGGATTTCTTCTCGTTGGCTACAAAATGGCGATACCCGTTCAAGTCTACCTGCACATCCTGCCCGAGCTGGTCCGCTGTTTCCTCCCAGCCAGCCGCTGCTGCCTGCAAAAAGCTGTAATGCGGACGTCCTGCCGGGTGCACATCCTGCGGCGTGAGCGATTTTACCCGCTTCTGCCACTCTGCGCCCGGCTCTCCAAGCCCAAGCAGACGGAAGGAGTAAGCAAGATCTTCCTGAAAGGCCTCCCGGGTCTTCATCCGGACCCGGGCAGTGCCATGCTCCGCGCCGCCGGCTGGAGCCATAATGCGGTTGATCGCCGCTGTTGTTGGATGCGGCGATACCGGTAAGACGGCTTCGCCCAGCAATGCGTTGGCGAAGGAGGATTTGCCCGCGCTGAACGCACCGAACAGGGCGAGAGTAAACGTGCCCCCCGCAAGCGAAGCCGCGCGTGCACGCAAATCCCGTACCGCCGACCCCATGGCGGGGTACGGCTCCACCAGCGCAGCAGCGGCTTCCAGCCGTTCCGCTGCTGCGTCCAGGCGCCGGCGGCGTTCAGCGCCAGCCGCCGGAGATGCGCCCTGCGCCGCTGCTGTGCGCGGCGGCACAGGGGCCTGCGTCTGCGTCTGCGGCTGCGCCGCCACAGACGCGGATGTGCCCGCCTGCGAACCGGGAGCTTCGCCCGGTTCAGGCGCGGGCACATGCGGGCCCTTCACCTCCGGCAGCAGCCCGGAGGGGAGGGGGCCCGCAGGAGGCAGCAGGCTGCGCAGCCGTGCTGCCTCTTCGGCGGCGGCGCGCTGGAGCGCTGTATAGCGCGCCGCCGCCGCGGATTGCGCCAGCAGCGCTGCGCGGCTGGCGTCCAGCGCCTGGAGCGCGGCTTCGCCCTGCGCAGCCAGTGCTTCCAGGATGCGGTCGGCCAGCAGCATGGCCGACCTGCGGTACCGGGCCTCAATCTCGCCCCGGACATCTTTGCTGAACTGCAGCACATACTCCGGCGACAGTTCTGCACTCGCACTTCGTTTCAGTTCAAGCAGTTCTTCATCTATTGAAGGCAGCTCTGTGTTAAGTGCCTGCTCCCACGCTGCATCCCATACTTGATAGGCCTCCCCCAGCTGTCTGAGCATCGTGCGGATATGTACCTCCACTTGGCTGGAAGTCTGGTCCTGAAGCAGTTTCACCAGTTCGGAAGCCCGGCGCTGCTTCTCCTGTTCGGTTTTACCGCCTGAGAACAGCAGTCCCACCCGAAAACCAGGCTTGCGGCTCTCCAAGTAATTAGCGGCCGAAGTACGAATATCTGCCGGGGTAAGATTTGCGTTGGTAAGCAGCGAATCCACCTCTGCTCTGAATTTCTCACGGATTTGCGAAGGTCTGTTCTGAAGCTCTGCCGATTGTTCGTCCAGGAGCGCAAGCTCACGTTCCAATCGTTCAATCCCCTCTTGCCCGCCAATTTCCTCCAGCAGCGCTGCTTCTTCATCTTCCCTTTTCCCTGCCTCACGGATCAAATGCTGCTCCGTAATATGACTGGCCGAACTTGCCAAACTGTGCGAGATCAGCTCTTCTTTGTTCTTCATCAGCTGCGTTATAAGATCCGGAAGCTGCGGCCACTGATTATATCGATGCTGCTGGTCCCGTAAGGACGTAAACATCAGGCCGTCATAGCGCACTTCCCATGCAGCAAAAATCGCTTCTACTCCCTGCACATACTGATCAAAGGAAAGCTCACGTTCCCGATGTTTGTCAATCTGATTCACAATCAGAAACAGCGGTTTCCCCCAGTCGGACAAACTTTTAGCAAAAGAGAGATTCGTCTCCGACTGAACATGATTATAATCCATTACATAGAACACTACATCTGCAAGATGAAGTGCTGAATGCGTGGCGAGGCTGTGCCCGCGATCGGTAGAATCCACTCCCGGCGTATCCAGAAGCACTGCTTCATCCCCCAGCAGCGGAATATAATCCCATACTTCAATGGAGCTGTACGCCCCGCCGTTTTTACAATACGCCTCCAGCTCCTCGGGGGAAACCTCCAACGTGCCTGCTTTATTGTCAGCGCTTACGTTAGGTGATGTATAAATAACTGCTCTCGGCTCGCCATTGCGTATGGCCACAACATTGGCACTGGTAGGCACAGGACTCGATGGAAGCACCCGTTTACCGCACAGGCTGTTGATCAAACTTGACTTGCCTGCCGAGAAATGTCCACAAAACGCAATCGTCAGATGCTTCGTTTCTGCCTTGCTTATCAAATCCGTTAACGCTTCTACAGCTGTATGGTCCTCTGTCTGCTTCATTGCTTCACGCAGTGGTAACAAAGGTGCGGCCATTGCTGCTGGGTAATCTGTTCTGGACATGACTGGCCTTCCTCCTGGCTCCTCTAATTTGACATCCGTTTTCGGGCGTCAATCTCTAATGTATATCATTTAATTAACATACAGTTTAACATTATCAGGTTTGAATTTGAACGATTTCCCTCGAATCTGCATGTAGATGGATTCCAGATCAATATAAGTTCAATTCGAGATGATTCGTGTGAATGGTTCATCCAATATGTATCTATAAAAAAATAAAACCGATCCTGTCGGTTTTATCCTGATCATTCTTATAACTCCCATATACAATCGAGAATGTTTATCATCAAGTAACTGGCTGCATGACATGCCAAAGATGTTATCCATGCTGTCATCTTGTCGGAGTGTCGATGCAGCCAGGTTCCTGATCATAGGTTAAGGTTATTCAAAACTTAAGATACTGCGTTCTCCATCGTAGGCAGCAGAATTTCGAAAACTTGACCATGCTGCAGAATCGTAATGCCTCTGCCTTTATCTCTCATCACAACAACCTCTGGCTTTGTGGACATACGCTCCAGGTAATGCTCAGGTACGTCACCAGAATGGCTTACCGTAATGCCTTCAACTTCTTTTTCTTCGTTCTCAGCCATTTCCTGCTCAACGATCTGCTCGAAAATATCGGAGAAGGCTTCAAAATTGTCAGTGTACACGGAAATGCATTTCATGGTTATTCATCCTTTTCTGCTTATGAATTTAATTTTGGTTTTCGGGTGGTGACACGTTCCTTATCTTTCCTGATCTGGGACGTTTTCATACGTTTTTTCCCTTCCCTACATATGTCCAGGAGCGGACAAATATGACATTGGGGGTTTTGAGCCTTGCAATGGTAGCGTCCAAAAAATATAAACCGGTGATGAGTCAAAGTCCATTCATCCCGGGGTACGCGCTTCATCAGTTTCTTCTCGACTTCAAGTACGGAGTCATCCCAGCCAGCGAGTCCAAGTCTCTTCGACACGCGTTCTACGTGAGTATCTACAGCGATTGCCGGTACTCCAAACGCATTTGAAACGACAACATTCGCAGTTTTTCGCCCAACCCCTGGAAGAGTGACAAGCTGATCATGTTCCTGCGGTACATCACCGCCATACTGCTCTATTAAAATTCGGCACATGTTCTGAATATGCTTGGCCTTGTTTCGGTACAATCCGATTCGGCGAATATCCTGTTCCAGTTCCTCGAGAGGAACTGCCAAATAATCTGCCGGGCTTTTGTACTTTTGAAACAAATCTGCAGTAACTTTGTTCACCGTTTCATCAGTGCACTGTGCAGATAAAAGAACCGCTACCGTCAATTCAAATGCATTGCTGTGATTTAATTCGCAATGTGCATCAGGAAACATGGCTTCCATTGTTTCGAGTATATGCCTTACCGTCGCTGCATTCATGAAGAGCTACCTCCCAAAAAGCTTGCAAAAAAAACGTCTTGATGCGGGAAAGATCCCGTATCAAGACGGTCATTCTTTTGATCCTCGAAAAGAAACGATTACTGTTTTGAAATCTCGAATACTACATTGTTCAAGAGATACAATACAATATTATCATTATCTCTGAGAGATTGCACGCTTAAAGTATTGTCACCCTGGTGAACAAATACATTGGAACCCAGTGCAAAACGATAGTTTGTGTCTGTGGTTGTTTCACGTTTAACCAGGATCTGGTTGCCCACGCCATCATAAGACCAGAACTGCTTGCTCATCACAGTAAGCACTCTGAAACGTGTGGAGTTATCCGTATCCTTTGTCATTTCAACTCGATCACCAACCGTCAAGTTAGTCAAAGAAGTTAATGTCGAGCCGGCTTTCAGCACTTTTACAGGACCGCTCACAGACATTTTTTCTGCCGAGCCGTTAAACTGTTTCAGTGTAACCGAAGTACCATCAACTGCAGTAACTTCCGCCAAAGTGCGTTTTACCACCTGCACCGCTTTTGGCGTTATTCCTTCAAATGTCACGTTAATCAATTGACCTGCGATCAGCTGGGATGTCGTAATCGTTTGTCCACTTTCGCTTGTCAGCACCGCCTGATCAAAGTAGAACTGGCTGGAAAGCAGATCCGACTTCACCCGGACCCGGCCATTCGTTTCTACACCAACAATTTCAAACTGAGCTGCCGTTTTCAGGGCAATTTTCTGCACCACATCCTGATTTGATCCGAGGGTAATGGTAACATTATCGCCAATCTTCAAATCAGACAGGCCCCCATTAGATTTGTTGTACATTTCAACCGCAGGCGCCGTTGTGTAAGGGACAGTAATGGTCTGGCTTCCAGATAACAAACTGATTTTTCGGTTTGAAGTATCGATACTGCTGATTGTTCCTTCATATTTGTAAATAACCTTCACTGTCAATGCACGAGTTCCGACATAAGTCAGATCCAGTTTGCGTCCGTCATTTAACAAAGACTCCAGCCCTGCCAATGTCGGTTTCGAGGCATTATAGTCCATTTTCGTCTTGTCATCCAGTGTAAATACATATGGCTTTTTATTCGCATCCAATACGGTCAGTAATTTTGTTTTGCTGTTGTAAGATACGACCGTAGCCCCGTTCAGCGGCTCCATCTGCCGTCCGATGACTTGAATCCGTGTTACCTGATCGTCACTGTTTAACGTAAGCTCAACCTTGTCGCCATTATTCGTGTCTGTAATCAAGTCGTTTAGCGATGCTTCCTGAATACCGCTAATAATAACTTCCGGCTTCTCAATCAGCAGTTTTGCTTCAAGAGAACCTCCATCACGTTTAAACATCACTGTGGACTGATTGCCACCAATCTCAACCAGCGTTCCGCGAACAGATTGTTCAACTCCCTGCGCAAGCTCAATCGTCTGAAGTACATTATCTTTTACGGTATACTTCACGGAACTGCCTGCCTTCAGATCAGCAGCGGACAGAATACGGTTTTGATAACGAATAATCAGGTTATCATTGTACGTATACTGCTCTGCTGCACCTGCAGCATTGACCAGCTTGATGGTTTTGCTGGAAGCAGCCACTTCCGAAATAACACCGCTGTCGCTTTTATTAACAATTCCAGATTTCACCTGCACTAGAACTGTTTTTTTGTCAGCCGAGAATGTCTCGCGCTGTACTTCGATGGTGCTGTCTGCTGTAATGTCTGACAGTTTGATCGCTTTCCCATTTTGATCTATAAAAGCGGTGTTCTCATCATAAGAATATGTTTCATAATTTTCGCCTACGAACAGTCCGATTTTATTGCCTGAAAGCGAACGTGCAAACGTACCTTCAACGCTCTCCACTTGAGGTTTGGCATCAACAACCTCCACATAGGAGGCAGAGCCCGCCGAACCTACAATAAGAACTTTAGTGTACAGCTTCACATCCGATGCGGATGCACGTGTTTCGCTATCTTTGGTAAAGTAAGGAGTACTGCTGTTCACTGCATAGTTGACAGCTTTTCCGTCAACAACCAGCGTGATCTGCCCATCCTTCAATCCGGTAACGTAACCCGTCGCCGTGTTTGGATATTTGGTATCCGTCAACGATTCACCGCGGCTAAAAAACGTCGCAAGCTGCGCACGGGTTACGGAACCCGTCGGATTGAACTTGTTGTTTTCCAGTCCTTTGGCCAGATCCAGACTAACAGCCAGATTTATATACCCTTTGGCACTGTCGGAAATACTTGCATTATCTGCAAAGCTTGTAGACTGATTATTTTGGGCCTTCGCTTCGGCATCTTTGTTCAGCGAGCGGATTAACAATTTGGTGATCCATTCGCGTGTTGCCGGCTTCTGCCCCCATGATGCTTTGGAAACATCGACAGCTGCTTCTTCCGTTTTATCTACGAGTCCCAATTGAAGTGCAAGCGCCACATATGGCTTGAAATAATTTCCCACTTCCATATTTGTCGGTAATGCCGCTGCCGTGGTGGTGTTCACTTGGGATTCCATATTCATAAAACGAATCGCCATCGTTACCGCTTCCTGCTGTGTTACCGCGTCCCCCGGACGGAACAAGCCGTTATTACCGAGAAGAATACCTTGATACGCCAGCTTGTACACATGCTTCTCAGCCCAATATCCAGTATTGATATCACTGAATAATCCCGCTGGTGCAGCTGTGCTGTTTACTGCCGCGTTCTGGCTCGATCCCGTTTCTGTTTCGCCTGCCGCCATGGCACCCCCGCCTACGCTCAGGGCCATCATACCTGCAAGCACGGCTGATACTACTTTTTTAGAGTGTGATGGATGGTTATATTTAAAAGTCACCTATGATTCCCCTCTCTCATGTAAAACGACCTTATTCCGTGAGTCCACGGTAACACATTTGATGCACAGACAAGGGCTTGTCTTGAAACCCACCGAAGTGCATCTTTTACCACCTTTTCGCCCCCTGCTGCGTCGCTTTCGCTTGACGTGCCCCGACACGCCTGAAGTAAACGAACTGGCTGGGAACGAAAAATCCGGCAAAAGCTGCTTGCTTCAGCGTTTTCAGACACACCCTAATTGGATCTTGTCATTGGATGCTCAAGATCCACATGTCCCATCAAACTTTCAGATGATTTCCCGTCTACCAGCAGATCGAGAGATTTCACTTCGCTAAACTGGAAAAACGTTTGTTTCAAGGCATCCAGTGCAAACACTTCGCCGCCTGCACCAAGACGTGCCGTATCCGGCATATGGATATCCAGCGTCAGCGCTCCATCTTTAAATTGAACTGATTTCAGCTCAATATCTTTGGACCACAGTGGAACGAACTTATCATCTTTGCTCTGCTGCAGGGACGCGAAAGCTTCTTTATACTTTTCATCTTCTGATGCAAATGTAATTTCAGCTGACGCTTTATGCAGTTCGAGTTCCTCCGGATCGGTATAGAAAACTTCAATGGACTTCTTCTCTTTGCTGTCAGAAGCTGCAGGTTTATCCGTCGATGGCGATTTCGATGTCTCACCAGAAGATGTTGTTCCCTCCGTGCTTCCGTTCGCCGAGTTGGATGGTGTTGTGTTTTCTTCGGAACCAGCAGTTGCAGGATCAGTAATGACCTGACCGTCTACTTCTGTAACGCCGTTCCCTGTCTGTGTCTCTGATCCCGCACCTTGTGTCTGAGTCGGAGCAGCCGTTGGTTTACTTCCACATCCGGCAGCTGCCGCCATTACCGTTACCAGTAAAGCTGCGATCCATATTTTTTTGTTCATTCTAACTCCGCCTCCTCAGCATAAGGGTTGTCCCTTATTGAATTCCCAGATACTCTTTGATTCCAGCAACAATACCTTTGGCTACATTGTTCTGGAAATTTTCTGTAAACAGTATGGCCTCATCACTTTTGTTGCTGAGGAATCCTCCTTCCAGCAGCACTGCAGGCATGGTTGTTTCACGAGTTACATGCAGGCTGGCCATCTTTACACCTCGATCTTTCAGTCCGGAAGACTGCACAAGATACTTATGCATAATGTTAGCCAATTCCTTGCTGACTGAACGGGAATAATAAGTTTCTACCCCCGAAGCCGCCACTGGTCCGCTGTTCGCATGAATCGAGACAAAGATATCTGCATTTATGTTTTGTGCAACCTTCACACGTTCTTTCAATGCGAGAAATGTATCATCGCTGCGGGTTAATACAACGTCGATTTTAGATTCTTTTTTCAAAAGAGCATCTACTTTTAAGGCCATAGCAAGATTGAAATCTTTTTCTCTTTTGCCCGTAACTCCAATCGCTCCAGGGTCCTGGTTACCATGCCCGGCATCAATAACGACAACCTTCTTGCCATTGTTACCGACAGGCGGAGCAGGTGTGCCGTTTTCTTTGTTCAAATCAATCATAACCAGCCCGGAATCGTTTTGTACACTGTATCCTTTGGCACCGGCCAAATCAATGACAAATCGAATGGTAGAAGGGCTGTTACTGAACAACGAATAACGAACTTGGGACACATCTGGATAACCATTTACAACCAGCTGACCATTCTGATTACTGTCCAGTGCATGTCCTTGACCGAATGAATCAGCAAACGCGGTATTAGGCAGGTCAATTACAATTCGATCCGGTCCTGTCATCGTGAAGACGTTCGGCTTTGTACTTCCGCTTGTAGCAATCAAAAAACGGTTGTCACTGAAGCTGATGCCGTTCACCAGTACAAGACCTTCCTGATCTGATCCTCCACCATCACTGCCAGCGTTCGGAGGAGTGGTTGTCCCGTTTCCGGAACCTGAATTCTGGGTAACTAATGTTACCGTCTTTGTGGTATTGTTCCAACCCACCTTAAGACCCATTTGCTCTCCAATGAAACGGAGAGGCACTAATGTCGTACCATTTTTAACGAGGGGCGGGGCATCCAGGTCTACGTTACTGCCGTTCACTGTTGCCGTCTTCTGTCCAACAATCATCTGCATGGCAGTGTTGTCTTTGCTAATCGTCACCGTTTGCGACTGTTGTTTCCAATCTACGGAGTACCCCAGACTCTCGGAAACTACACGAATCGGGACCATCACCTTGCTTTTGATGTTTTCCGCTTTCGCACCCGAAGGCTGTACGATCTCATTCCCGTCTAGGATAATTTTCGTGTCTGCTGCTGCATGACTATAGCCCGGGAAAACGAACCCAAAGACAAATAACAGTACCAAAAAACCGAACTTCTTCATCCTTCACCCCTACCAATCTCATATTTTTTTGCCGCATGCTGCAAGTTTGCAACTTCCACTGAACACTTGGGCATTACCAGACACCTATTAGACGCCTCCCAATCTCAAAAGTTGCGAATATATTCCAACATAACAGAAAAAAAACGTTGTCAGATCAAGCTTTTTTTACATTTTAATGTCTTATTTTTTCCTGATTTATCAAATAAGCATCTTGAAACAACGGGCTTCCCTATCTGCATATTTACGAAAAAAGACTTCTACAAACTTAAATAATCTGCAATTCCGTCAACAATCGCCTGAGCACATTGATCCTGATATGACTCTGAAAGCATAAGTGCCTCATCGGATGGATTACTTAAAAACCCTAATTCAAGCAGCACGGCAGGCATCGCTGTTTCCCGAGTCACATGCAGGCTCGCTACTTTAACTCCGCGGTCCTTAAGTCCTGTAACAGGCAGTACATGTTTGTGAAGTGTCTCGGCAAGAGTCCTGCTTTCTTTACGCGTGTAGAGTGTTTCAATTCCGTTCGGGACAGGAGTTGTAAATTTGTTTCCATGTATCGACACAAACAGATCGGCCTGGTTCAGCTTGGCGATGTCCACTCGCTGCTGCAGTGAGAGTTCCGTATCATCCTGACGTGTTATGACTGTCTGTATGTTCGTATTTTGTTCCAACAGCGCCTTCACTTTAAGCCCTACTGCCAGATTAAAATCTTTCTCATAGGCACCTGTTACGCTGACCGCACCGGACTGACGCCCGCCATGTCCAGGATCAATGACAACGACTGTTTTACCGTCATTTTCCGGCAGTGCAGGTTGGCTGCCCGAAGTTCCGTTTGCAGCTGTGAGATCAACGAGCAGCACATTTTTCTCTCCGAGCGACCAGTTCGCTGCTGCGCTTTGAGTCAAATCGAGAACGACTCGCACGGTGGATGGGGACTGACTGAACATGGCGAATCGCACTTTTGAAACCAAAGAAGAATCGGCCACTTCAATCTGTCCGCTCCCGTCTGGTACAGCGGCTTGTCCGTCCACGAAAGTCTGTGAAAAGGTGGTATCGGGCAGATCAATGATGATTCGGTCCGGTCCGCTGATGCTGGACACTTTCGGACTGATACTTCCATTTGTCGCCACAATCAAGCGATCGCCGCTGAAGCTGATACTTTGCAATTCGGTCAAACCAGCCGGAGCTGGAGTCACTACCGGATCACTATCGGGCACCGTATCCACAACGGGCGGGATGCTGAACAAACTGACCGTTTTGGTTCCATTGTCCCAGCCGACCCGCAGGCCCATACCTTCACCTACAAAACGCAAAGGCACCAGAGTTGTTCCCTGCTTGATCAGCGGAGGCGCGTCCAGATTGACCACGGTGCCATTAACCGTTGCCGCATCCTTCCCAGCAGTCATTTCAATCGAACTGCCGCCTCGCTGAACGTGCACGGTTTGAGTGGTCTTTTCCCACTTCACGTCATAACCCAGATTTTCGGATACAATTCGAATCGGGACCATAACCGTTTTGCCGATATTCTCCGCCGGTGCACCCGCCTTCTGATCGATGGCGACTCCATCCAGCATGATCGAAGGTGCACGGTCTGCATGAGCCATCACCGGAAAAAGACAAAGGAACAGAAAAAAAACGACTGCTGCCGACCATTTTTTCATACGTCATCCACCATTCTTATTAAGTTATGAAAGTTCGATCTGTGTCCTGCTTCGACGCCTGTTTTACGTTATGTACCTGCCATAATCTACTATCCAGTCTATCAGATATTGTCCATTGATCCGGTTACAACGTTGTCATATTTAGTCGTAAAGCCGCATAAAAAAGCCTCCACATCGGAGCCAAGGAAACAAAGTGTTCCTTGGCCGTATGGAGGCCTTATTTAAACTGCTCATCAGCCAAAAAGTTTGGCTGCGTGACGCTGTTCATAAGCGGTAATCTCATCATCATGCTGAAGTGTCAGACCGATATCATCCAGTCCCTGCAGCAGGAATTGACGGCGGTGTTCATCCAAATCAAAATCGATATGCAGTCCGTATGCATCTGTGATCGTTTTATTTTCCAGATTCACATTCAGCTCGTATTTCTCATGATTTGCTGTGCGCTGGAACAGATCTTCGACCTGCTCTTCCGACAGCTTGATTGGCAGAATACCGTTTTTGAAACAGTTGTTATAGAAGATATCCGCAAATGATGGTGCAATGACACAACGGAATCCATAGTCCATGATCGCCCAAGGCGCATGCTCACGTGAAGAACCGCAGCCAAAGTTAGCACGAGAAATCAGAACCGAAGCCCCTTGATAACGAGGTTTATTCATTTCGAAGGAAGGATTGTTATTCCCCTCTTCATCAAAACGCCATTCGTAGAACAAAAATTGTCCAAATCCGGTACGTTCAATCCGTTTCAAAAATTGTTTCGGGATAATTGCGTCTGTATCTACATTGACCCGGTCTACCGGTGCAACGATGCCCTGCAGTGTTTTAAATGCTTCCATATTATCTGTTCTCCCTTCTGGCCGTTCTCAAGTTAGATAACCGCTTCTGTTTTGAAATTCCAGTCACGTACGTCTACAAAATGTCCCTTAACCGCTGCTGCCGCTGCCATTGCTGGCGAAACCAGATGCGTACGTCCACCGCGGCCTTGACGACCTTCAAAGTTACGGTTGGAAGTCGATGCGCAGCGCTGTCCTGGCTGCAGTACGTCTGGATTCATCGCGAGACACATGCTGCATCCAGCGTCACGCCATTCAAAACCGGCTTCCGTGAAGATTTTGTCCAAACCTTCTTTTTCTGCCTGAATTTTAACACGCCCGGAGCCAGGTACGACAATAGCAGTGACATTACTTGAAACCGTGTGCCCTTTAGCAACTTTTGCTGCTGCACGAAGATCCTCAATCCGCCCGTTTGTGCAGGAACCGATAAAGACATAATCCACCGGAATTTCGGAGATTGGCGTTCCTGGAGTGAGTCCCATATATTCTAGAGCCTTCTCAGCAGCTTTACGTTCATTTTCAGTAGGCAGCTCTGCAGGTACAGGAACTTTCGAAGAAATGTCTGTTCCCATCCCCGGGCTTGTGCCCCAAGTTACTTGCGGAATCAAGGACTCCACATCAATCTCAACGACGCGATCAAACTCCGCGCCTTCATCTGTTACAAGCTCTTTCCAAGCTGCAACAGCTTCGTCGAACTTCGCACCCGCTGGCACGTATTCGCGTCCACGCAAATATTCAAACGTCGTTTCGTCTGGTGCGATCATACCCGCTCTTGCTCCGCCTTCAATGGACATGTTGCATACCGTCATACGCTCTTCCATGCTCAGTTCACGGATAGACTCACCTGTGTACTCGATAACATAACCTGTTGCAAAATCTGTGCCATACTTGGCAATAACCGCAAGAATCATATCTTTTGCCGTTACCCCCGGATTGCGTTTGCCGACAAAGCGAACTTCCATCGTTTTGGCTTTCGCCTGCTGCAAACATTGAGTAGCCATTACGTGTTCCACTTCACTTGTTCCGATACCAAATGCCAGTGCACCAAACGCGCCGTGCGTGGATGTGTGGCTGTCGCCGCATACAATCGTTTTACCCGGATGAGTCAGGCCCAGCTCAGGTCCCATAACGTGTACAACGCCTTGATCGATCGTGTCCAGATCATACAGTTTCACACCGAAATCACGGCAGTTCTGAGATAGGGTGTCAATTTGCTGTTTGGAGATCGGATCTGTAATGTTGAAACGATCCTTCGTTGGCACGTTGTGGTCCATTGTTGCAAATGTCAGCTCTGGACGGCGTACTTTACGACCGCTCAGACGAAGTCCTTCAAACGCCTGCGGGGATGTTACTTCATGCACCAGATGCAGATCAATATACAGGATGCTTGGTTTTCCTTCTTCCTGATGAATCACATGGTTTTCCCAAATTTTCTCAAACATCGTTTTTTTACTCATCATTTTCACCTCATCATAAGTTCGGTCCTTGGAAGAGCCTCGTGTATCCGTCTAAAAAGTGAAGCTCTTGAATGACATTAATATATCACCCCGTCCTTCATTGTTCCAAGATATAATATCTATAGATGTAATAGGTTAAACCTATAATAAGACAAACAGCAATAAACCACTGCTGCACACAGAGGTTTTGATTGATAACAATTATCATTATCATATAATTCTTATAGTAGATGTATGCATCCGCCATGTCAATGCTTTGAACCATTCTTTTATAAATATGGAGTGAAAACGTAGGTTCTGCGGGTTAAATCACGACTTTTTCCGCTTTAATGATATAATAATGTTATCGATGAAAGGAATGACATGTACAAATGGAATTCAGACAACTTCAATATACGCTGCAGATTGCAGCCGAACGGAACTTTTCACGGGCCGCGGAGAAACTGCACATTGCCCAGCCATCCCTCAGTCAGCAGCTGTCCAAGTTGGAAAAGGAACTGGGCGTACTGCTGTTTCAACGGAATACGAGCACGGTTGAGCTGACTCACGCAGGCGTTACTTTTGTGGAGCAGGCCCAGAAGATTGTGGATGCCATGGAACTGCTGCGCCAGGAGATGTCGGATATTTCACAGCTTCGAAAAGGCAAGGTTGTGGTAGGCAGTATGCCGATCACCGGCTCTCATCTGCTGCCGCATGTACTCCCGGCCTTTCAGCAAGCCTACCCTGATATTGAGGTTACACTGCTTGAGGACTCCGGTATTACACTTGAAAAATTAACCGCCAGCGGCAAAGCTGATCTCAGCCTGCTTTCTCTACCTCTGCAGGAACCCAGTTTATCTTACGTTAAAATTGGCGAGGAGCGCATTGATTTGGCTGTACCGCCCAATCACCCTTTGGCCCAGCGGGGAACACCAGGTCATCTGGAACCTGTACGTATAGATGAACTTCGCGATGAACCCTTTGTTGTACTAAAAAAAGGACAGGGCTTCCGCAAGCTGACATTTGATCTCTGCGAACAGGCTGGCTTTGACCCTCAGGTTGTTTTTGAGAGCACCAACATTGAAACCCTGCAATCGCTGGTAGCCACAGGCATGGGTATCACCTTGGTTCCCCGGTTTATCGCCCGTGCGCCGCGCAGTGAATTCGTTCCTGTTTATGTTCCCCTTGCCGATCCGGCTCCGAGCCGTACCCTCGTTGTTGCTTACCGTCAAGGGAGAGTACTTTCCAAAGCAGCAGAAGCCTTCATCAAAACATTTCAACAAACCGTGACCGAACTGTCCAAGGCTGATATGGTATCGGGATAACCCCTTCAACGATGAATCAGCGTCATAGAAGTTTCACAACCAATGCGAAAAAGCTGTCCGCACCCCTTTCGCGGTTCAGAACTGCTTATCGATGTCAGTCTATAAACAATCAAAGAGGCCAGTCGTTTCCGACTGGCCTCTTTGATTAACCTGAATGCTGCATTGCAACAACAAATACTTAACCGCGTGACTGCATTCCAGAACTTTGCCTGGAACATCACTCTTCATAGAACTTCTTCTACGTTGAAAGTGTTCACGCCAGTCATGATCATACGTCAAACTTATCTTTCGAAGCAGTGCAGCGTCTCTTGTTCCAGTACACTGTTGCTTGTCCATTTTTAGCTTGGATCATTCTTTTGACTTCGTCAACTTGCAAAACATCATCTTATTTAAAATGTCTGATTCGACCTCTGCATACTGCACAGAAACTTTGTCATTCAATTTGATTACAGCTTCACTTCGTGGTATTCCCTACACTATCCTGATTTGAACAAATATCGTTCTAAACCTTACCTTCGCAAATTCCGATCACTTGTCAGCCTGTTCTGTTGATCCATGGTACGGCCTTCATCCTCTACCGTTTCAGGGGGTGATAAGCCTCCTGTCCCATTCTCTAAGAATGCTCTCAAATGATCTACCCTTCTGTTACCTTGTTCCAGTCTCCTGAGCGTATCTTTCACATGGTTGTCCATTGATTGATCATCCTCCTTGGTGACGGGATAGTTATTATTACCCGCCTCCTGGAGCGATAAACAGTTTATACAAAAATTCTATCTTTTTTGTTATCTTTTTAAAGATTTCATTTAAAATAAATACTTGGTCGGCGATCCTCAAACACGGGAATACGGCCGCGGACTTCATCCACCAGCGCTGGACGGATCACTCCAGATACAATTTCTTCTCCTTCGCCGCCTTCAGACACAATCTCGCCCCATGGGTCGATAATCAGAGAGTGACCAAAAAATTCAGTATCTCCCCCTGTGCCAACGCGGTTACAAGCAATGACATACATCTGGTTTTCGATAGCCCGAGCGGTCAGCAGTGTGCGCCAGTGATGCAGACGCGGATTTGGCCATTCAGCTGGCACAATAAGTGCACGCGCACCATTTAGAGCAAGTGTTCGCGCTAGTTCCGGGAAACGAATGTCATAACAGATCGATGCCCCGGCAGTCAGACCATTGCCAAGCTCAAACATTTCAGGCTGTACACCTGGCTCCAAATATTTCTCCTCATCCATCAGTCGGAACAAGTGAAGTTTATCGTAACGCGATACCTCTTCACCTTCCTCATTGTAGACATACATTGTATTGTAAATCTGTCCGTCACGCTTCTCGGCAATAGAGCCGCCAATGATCGAGATATGATGTTTTTTGGCAAAAGCAGACAGCCACTTTCTAGATGTGACACCTTCCACGTCAGCAAGTTCATGAATTTGCGACAATGCATATCCGGTGTTCCACATCTCGGGAAGCACAGCCAGCTTCACATCCGGATACTGCTGCACTGCACGTTCCAGCAGCATCTGCATATGTTTATGGTTAGCTTCCGGATCTCCCAGCTTAATATCACCTTGAATCAAGGCAACCCGCATTTCTCCTTGTTGTCCAGTCATGACCCAACACTCCTCCGAACCGTAATACTTGATATCATAGCTTGATCCCCTGAAAATTCGCAACCTGTATTAATGCAAATGTCCAACTAGCAATTCAGGCAGCCTGTCCAACAGCCGATCACACGTCTGGGCATCCCCTGAATTCCAGAGCAATTCGTCCAAATGGTACACACGACCTCTTTTTACAGCTGCAAGCGTTCGCCACGCTGGACTTTGTATCAACGTATCTGTGGCCTGCCGCGCAGCTGGCTCCTGAGGCAGCATGAGGAAAAGATGGTCTCCAGCATACTCCTGAACGGTTTCGGCCGAAATTTCTTTATATGCTCTTCCCGCTTCGAGTGCTTCCTGCACTTTATGAACCGGTCTGAAGCCAAGCGGGTGATATAGGAAAGGCGCAAGTCCTATGTTCCCCATCACAAACAATCGTTCTCCGCGATGGTATGTGAGCACAGAGGCTGTTTCACCCTGTTGAATCACCCGGCCAATCTTCTCCCACATCCGTACTGTACGCTTCTCATACAAGCTGAGCCATCGTTTGACCTGTAACTGTCTGCCAAACCAGCTTCCGGCTCTGGTCACACGCTCCGTAAGAGATGCATGAGAATTGTAAGCCAGTGTAGGTGCAATACATGATAATTGTTCATACAGATGCTGATCTCCACTATCCACAATGATTAGATCCGGCTCCAGACGAGCGGCTCTTTCGACATTAATTGTAGTAACTGCCTCAGCCCTCTGATCTTCAAGCAGACGAATACCCAATACTTGCAAGTCTCCCGAAGTGTGACCCAAATAGATCACTCGTTCCGGATTTGAAGGAATAAGTACATCATGCCCGAGCCAATCCTGGACCAGCGTCTGCTGCTGAATCGATCGGTCATACTGTCGTGGGGATAATCCGGTAATCTGGCGAAAACGTCTGCTGAAATAATACTCATCTTTGAATCCGACACGACCCGCAATATCACGCAAAGGATCATCCGTCGTGCGCAGCCATTCTTTGGCATGCTGGATACGCACATGATTAACATAATCAAGCGGTTTATGTCCTGTTCGCCGTCTGAACATTGTCGTGTATGCAGCAGAACGAATGCCGGCCATAGCGGCAAGCTTCTGGACGGAAATCTCTTCGGAGTAATGCTCATCGATGTACTGAATGGTACTGGCTAATCCGGATTCCTGAGACGGCTCTGTATCCGTTGACGAGTAAAGTGTAATAATCCGTTCCATCCAGCGTTGGAACAAAGTGTTCAAGTGACTGTACTCAGCGTCGTTTCTATAACTCCGTGCCTCATATAATTCTTTAAGTTCCCCGTTGAAAGAGGGAGACCCAGGACCGTTTAATTGATTCCGTTTTGGGAACAAGGGCCCTGCATACTTCAGCATATGAGTTGATAACCATTGGAACACATCATATTTCACAATCGTATATGCTAATTCTTTTGAATTTCTGTGTTCAAGCTGGTATGCCTCATCGGGGGAAATCGGATAGATACATCCTGCAGCAAATGGCCAGTGTTCCTTTCCAATGAATAAGCACGCTTCCCCTTCTTCACAGATTAAAAATGTATGTTTATCACACTGTACCTCAAGCATAATCTGATCCGATATTTCGATTCGCTGCTGTATATGATTCAGCCGAAACATGAAAGCCGAGAAGAATAACTCATCACCATTCATATCTATTGTCTTCATATAAATCCACCTCTTGGTGCCTGGTATTCAATGAGAATTATTATCACTAAAGTCTTCTATGAATTTATTATAGTCGAGTGCTGTTTACTGTTCCAGATCCATTTGTGTTAACTCCCTGACCGGAAGACGCATGCTTAGCTGGGACCACAGAGTATAAAAGCGCTCAACAAAAGTTGAACGCTCTCTGTATATTTCATTCATTTGAAATCTCGTCCAGTACAATTGGAGTCTGAAGATTCGTTATCCTGGTATCCGCCGCGTATGATCATTCCTTAGTAAATCATCTGTTTTGGCAGCTCTTTCAGCAGCCATTCTCTCGACATTGCATCACCTGAAGCTTTGACAATATCCAAGCGATACACTCTGCCAGCTTTAACTGCAGGCAGGTTTTTCCATACGGAACTGTTTAGTAATTCACTGGTCGACTTTCTCGCGTCATCCGTTACAGGGTCAAGGACGAATATCCGATCCCCTGCAATTTCTGTCATCTTCTCCATAGAAATCTCGGCGAATCCCATCTCATCGTCCAGTAACTTCTGAACTTCAGGTGTAGGCTTCAGGCCATCTTTGCCATATAACAGCTGAGGCAGTCCCGCTCCAGCCATTACAAAAAGACGATTTCCCGGATACATCGTAAATACCGATGCCGTCTCTCCTTCTTTCAAACCATTCTGATGAAGCTGCTTCCACATGTCCTCTGCAGCTTTTTTGTTCGCAATAATCCATTCTTCAGCCTCTTGTTTCTTGTTTAACAAATCGCCCAGAGTTCTCAACCGATCCTCCAGTGGTGCAAATGAATTAAAGGTTACCGTAGGTGCAATCTTCGAAATCTGATCGTACTGAGCCTCATCGCTATTCGAGAAAATAATCAAATCCGGGTTCAGCCCGAGCACTTTCTCTACACTTATAGGAAATCCTACATCTGTCGCATCAGCGACCTGATCATCAAATACCATACCCTCCTGCCGGAGTATGCCTACCGGAATAACGCCAAGCGCGACCAAATCCCCGGTCACTTCTCCATGATAGATTACACGTTCAGGATTGACAGGCACGGTCACATTATGACCTGTCCAATCTTTGAACTGCTTTGTCTGCACTGTTTTCCCCTCATCGGCCGCAAGCTGCTTCCCATTGTCGGTGCCTCCTCCTGCCTGGTTTATCGCTGAAGCAGTTTGATTTTCCGGCCCTGCTGGTGCTGTTGTCTGATTTCCACATGCGAGCAGCAGAACAGATAAAGCTGTGGCCGTCAATACAACTGCCGTATTTCGGAATTTGTCTTGGAATTTGTTTTGGAACTTGCTTTGCATCTCTATTTCTCCCCCTGTTAGATGTGCTTCTGATTTTTGAATAACAATGATATTGATTATCATTATCGTAAAATATCTTAAACTATCGTTTTTCCGATCTCAATGGACAAACTTGAATGATCCAATTCTCTTTTGTACAAAATGTCCTGTCTCACTTCTATCTCCCTCTATACAGCTCGGGATTGGCGTGATAAATTAATGAGAACGTTTTGCCATAAATGAATATCCGGAGTGATAAATACGATGACGAATTCAGAACATAGACCTGCTTCTTCAGCCTTTCCAATCCCGTCTGCACATGTCATGTCTCAGCTGCCAACGCAATTTTTTGCAACCCTTGTTCAAAATGTGAACCGTGAGATTGCAAGCGGTCATGATGTCATCAATCTGGGGCAGGGTAATCCCGATACTCCTACACCACCGCATATTATTCAATCCTTACAGCAGTCAGCTGAGAATCCGCTTTATCATAAATACTCTCCGTTTCGCGGGTATGCCTTTCTAAAGGAAAGCTGCTGCCAAGCGCTACAAAGAAGATTACAACGTTGACTTGGATCCCGAGACCGAAATCGCGATTCTTTTTGGTGGTAAAACCGGTCTGGTTCAATTACCGCAAGTCTTATTGAATCCCGGGGATGTATGTCTGGTTCCCGATCCCGGGTATCCCGATTATTGGTCTGGTGTTGCTCTCGCACAGGCGCGTATGAGCTTTATGCCTCTACTGCAAGGCAACGCATTTCTGCCCGATTACGAAGCGATCTCTGCCGATGACCGGCAAAAGGCCAAGCTGATGTTCCTGAACTATCCAAATAATCCGACTTCAGCTGCGGCTCCGCTATCCTTCTATGAGGACACTGTAGAATTCGCAATGCAGCATAAGATTGTCGTTGCCAGTGATTTTGCATACGGTGCCATCGGATATGACGGGCATCGTCCGGTCAGCTTTTTGCAAGCCCCGGGAGCCAAAGAGGTTGGCGTCGAATTTTATACATTATCCAAAACATATAATATGGCCGGATGGCGTGTTGGATTCGCACTGGGAAATGCTGAGATCATCTCTAAAATCAATCTGCTGCAGGATCATATTTATGTCAGCCTTTTTGGTGGTATCCAAGCTGCCGCGGCAGAAGCTCTGACCGGCCCGCAGGATTGCGTGACTTCGCTGGTTGCGCGGTATGAATCCCGCCGAAATGCGTTCTATGATGCCCTTTCCGACATCGGTTGGAAAGCATCTAAGCCGGAAGGTTCATTTTTTGGCTGGCTGCCTGTGCCTGACGGTTATACATCTGCTGGTTTGACGGACATATTGCTGCGAGAAGCAAAGGTTGCTGTCGCGCCTGGGATCGGTTTTGGCTCCCATGGGGAAGGTTATGTACGTGTAGGTCTTCTGAGTGATGAGCACCGGCTGCGTGAAGCGGCAGAGCGAATAGGCAAGCTTCATCTGTTCAAGTAAGCCTCGAGGTTTCTTCTGGCAAACACGTGAATACAATCCCTTTGCATATGCCAAGTTTCCATGGTATGTTATAAGAAATAATGAGAACGAAACGTGATGACGGGACCAGTAAGAGAGAACCAGCTGCGCACAGAGAGTAAATTCCATCTGGCTGCAAGAATTTACCGCGGCTTCTCTCCGAAACCTACCCCTGAGCGGCCTGTTGTGAACAGGACAGTGCCTTCTGTTACAGGGCATGAAGCCGGATGATCTGATCATCAATAAAGGTGGTACCGCGGAAGTAACGAACTTTCGTCCTTTTTTACCAAAGGATGAGAGTTTTTTTTGTACCTGAATAGGCTGCTTCATCATCGCTGATTAACTATGTTTAAGGAAGTGAAATCATGACCTCACGTATTGTCGTTAAAATCGGGAGCAGCTCATTGACAACCGAAGAAGGCGGTTTGGATCGTCGGGCAATCTCATTTTTTGCAGATGAAATTGCCTCCCTGTCAGCACAGGGCCATGAAGTGCTGCTCGTTACATCCGGTGCAGTTGCCGCCGGATTTCGGGAGATTGGATACCCGCAGCGTCCCAAACCGTTACATGAGAAACAAGCAGCTGCCGCTGTCGGTCAGGCTCTGCTGATGCAGGCATATCAACAGGCTTTTGCAGCGCACCGCGTTACTACGGCACAAATCCTATTAACTCGTACTGACTTTCACAGCCGCAAGCGGATGGGAAATGCAGGCATGACTGTAGAAGAACTGCTGAAACAGCGTGTCATTCCGATTTTTAACGAAAATGATACCGTGTCTGTTGACGAATTGAAATTTGGCGATAACGATCTGCTATCTGCATTGGTCGCCAACCTGGTCAAGGCACAGCACCTTGTTATTGTCACAGATACCAATGGATTGTACACAGCAGATCCACGCAAAGATCCGGCGGCCAAACGCTATGATCGTATCCCTGAAATCACAGCCGAGATATACGCGTATGCGGGGGGCTCGGGATCATCTGTGGGTACAGGCGGGATGCGCTCCAAGGTCGATGCAGCCAAAGTGGCTACACGCGGAGGCGTACCCGTATTTGTCGGAAGTGTAAAAGAACCTGGGGATCTGCAGCTGGCGGTCGATGGAACAGGCAAAGGCACGTATTTTGAAACAAAACTGGCTTCTCTCTCCCGTAAAAAGCAGTGGCTCGGCTTTATGTCCACTCCACTCGGTACGGTCGTTGTGGATCAGGGCGCCGAAGAAGCATTGGTTCATGGCGGTCACAGTCTGCTTCCTGTAGGCGTGAAGCGTGTACTGGGAACCTTCCATGCCGGAGACGTAGTCGAAGTACAGGGTCCAGATGAAACGCTCCTGGGTCGCGGTATCGTCAATTATGATGATGATCAGCTTCGTCAGATCGCAGGCCTGCCGAGCGGTGAGGTTATGAAACAGCTGAACAGCATCCATAGGCTTGAAGTGATTCATCGGGATGAATGGATTACCTTAAAATAACAACTTTTATATTTAATTTTAGAGGAGGAATTCAAAATGAGTGAAGTGCGAGAAAAAGCCGGCAGAGCCAAATCTGTCGTGAACGAACTGAACCGACTGACTACCGAACAGAAAAACGCTGCACTGCGCGTTATGGCTGACGCCTTGATTGCAGCCTCTGATGCCATCATTTCCGCCAATGCAGAAGATTTGGATCGCGGCAGAGAACAAGGGACGCCCGAATCGATGCTCGACCGGCTTGCATTGAACAAAGAACGTATAGCAGGTATTGCCGAAGGCCTGCGGCAAATTGCAGAACTTCCTGATCCAGTCGGCGAAGTGCTCGAAACTTTTACACGTCCCAATGGTCTGCATATCGAAAAATTAAGAGTGCCTATCGGCCTAATCGGCATTATCTATGAAGCTCGTCCTAATGTAACGGTTGATGCAGCAGGACTTTGCCTTAAAACAGGCAATGCAGTGCTGCTGCGCGGCGGTTCTTCTGCGCTGTCCTCCAATCGGAAAATTGTCGAGGTGCTGCATCAGGCACTTGCAGCAACCGCTATGCCTGCGGATGCACTGCAGCTTGTGGAAGACGCAGACCGTGCATCTGTTGACGAAATGCTCAAACTGAACGGTCTGCTGGATGTCATCATTCCGCGCGGCGGTGCATCTCTTATCCGTACTGTCGTCGCCAACGCAACGGTACCCGTCATCGAAACGGGTGCTGGCATCTGTCATACGTATGTCGATGAGTCGGCGGATGATGTGATGGCCGCAGACATCGCGATCAATGCCAAGGCACAGCGCCCATCGGTATGTAATTCCATGGAAACCCTGCTGCTGCATGAAGCGTATGCGGCAAAACATCTCCCATCACTGGCCGAGCGTTTCCGTGAAGCAAATGTGGTTCTTAAAGGCTGTGAAAACGTTCGCCGCCTTGTTCCGACAGCGCTTGAAGCATCAGAGGAAGATTATGCAACCGAGTATAACGATTATATTTTGAACATTCGCATTGTGAACGATCTGGATGAAGCACTGCAGCATATTGCACACTATGGAACCAAACACTCCGAATGTATCGTAACCCGGGACACAGCTCATGCTGAACGCTTTATGCATGAAGTCGATGCAGCAGCTGTCTATCACAATGCCTCGACTCGTTTCACTGACGGATTTGAGTTCGGGTACGGTGCGGAGATCGGAATCAGTACACAAAAACTTCATGCACGCGGTCCGATGGGACTGCCTGCGTTAACCTCCAGTAAATACCGGATTACGGGTAACGGCCAGATTCGTCAATAATATTAGAAACACCAGTTATTTAGGAGGAACGATAATTATGAGCCAAGAGCAGCAGACATTATTACAGCAAAAGATTACTTTCCACGGGGCAGGCGCGATGGCTGAAGCCATCGTGCGTGGACTCATTTCCCGTCTTGTCGTTCGTCCTCAGGATATTACCATGCTGAATCGCAGCAATCTGAAACGGCAGGAGGAGCTCGGCACCCGCTACGCTGTTCATACCGGAACGGCTTCACAATCGCTGGATCTTCTTGCCGCATCCCCGGTTATTGTACTGTGTATGAAACCAAAAGATGCCGCAGCCGCGCTGCGTGAACTGGGGCCGCTGTTGTCTAAGGACCAGCTGATCGTATCCGTTATTGCCGGACTGTCCATTCGTACGATGCAGAGTCTGCTCGGACGCAAACAGCCGATTGCAAGAACGATGCCTAATACGTCCAGTACGATCGGACTTGGAGCAACCGGACTTGCTTTCTCTGCAGAGATTACGGATGAACAGCGCAGTACAGTCATGACACTTTTTGAAGCTGTAGGAATCGTAACCATCGTACCGGAAGATAAACTCGAAGTGCTTACCGGGATATCCGGCAGCGGCCCAGCTTATGTGTACTATCTGATGGAAGCCATGATTGCAGCCGGAATTCGCGGCGGTTTGTCCAGCCAGCAGTCTCGTGATCTAACCGTGCAGACCGTACTCGGTGCTGCACGCATGGTGCAGCAGACTGGTCTTGAACCGATGAAACTTCGCAGTGATGTCACCTCCCCAGGAGGTGCAACGCAGGCTGCTCTCAAAACGCTGGATGAAGGTGACTTCTTTGAAAATGTGATTGCAGCCGTGAACCGCTGTGCAGAGCGCTCGCGTGAGATGGGAGCTGCATTGGAAGGAGATTTAAAACATGAATAATATGTGTACCGCCACATATCGTCTGCATGATGATCATGCTGATTTTCACAAAAAGGCCCAATCCATCGCCATCGGCATGACTGTAGGCAGCTGGACCGAGCTTCCTCAGGCGCAGCGTGATGCGATGCAGAAGCACTTGGGCGAAGTACTCAAGGTTGAGGTTAAGGAAGCCAACGACTCGCCTTCTGGCGAGCGTTACGCAGACATTACCATTGGTTATCCGGATATCAACTTTAGCCGGGATATCCCTGCGCTGCTGGTGACCGTCTTCGGCAAAATCTCGATGGATGGACGAATCAAACTGCAGCATCTTGGTTTCTCGGATAGCTTCCTGCGCGCATTCCCTGGACCTAAGTTTGGCCTGAACGGTGTTCGTGACCTGCTTGGCGTGCATGACCGGCCGCTGCTCATGAGTATTTTTAAATCCGTCATCGGACTTAATGCTGATGAACTGCGTGAACAATTTATTCGTCAGGCCCTTGGCGGAGTTGATCTCATCAAGGATGATGAAATTTTGTTTGAGAACAAACTGACTCCGATCGAAAAAAGAGTTGAGGTCTGTATGAAGGCAGCCGAGCAGGCTCGCCAGGAAACAGGCAAAAAGCTTCTGTATGCAGCCAATCTGACGGGTCCTACCTCCCGATTAAAGCAGCAGGCTGAACGCGCAATTGGTGCAGGAGCTAACGCACTGCTCTTTAATGTACTGTCCTACGGTTATGATGTACTGCATGAACTAAGCAGTGATCCCGATATCAACGTGCCGATTATGGCTCACCCGGCACTCGCTGGTGCATTGTACCCTTCGCCGCATTACGGTATTGCTGCCTCCGTGGTATTGGGACAGCTGATGCGCCTCGCTGGTGCTGATCTTGTGCTCTTCCCTTCACCTTATGGCTCTGTCACTATGCCGAAGGAAGAAAACATGGCGATCACAGAGCAGCTGCTTACACCGCACCTGACGGTAAGAACAAGCATGCCTGTACCATCTGCCGGCATTCATCCAGGGCTTGTGCCGATGATTCTAAGAGACTTTGGCAAAGATGTGATCGTCAATGCCGGGGGCGGGATTCATGGACATCCAATGGGAACCGAGGCAGGCGGACGTGCTTTTCTGCAGGCGATTGAAGCCGCAGGACGCTCCATTCCACTCGCCCAATACGCAGCCGATCATCCAGAACTGAAAAGCGCACTGGATCTATGGGGTGGCGAGCGATGAGAAGTCATAAAAAAACAGCGATCTTTTGTGACTTTGACGGAACGATTACACTCTCCGACAACATCGTTGCGATCATGAAACACTTTAAACCTGAAGGCATTGATGCCATTATGAAAGATACTATTGAACAAAAGGTTTCTCTGCGTGAAGGTGTCGGCGCGATGTTTGCGCTGCTGCCTCGTCGCAAAAAGACGAGATTGTTGAATTTGTACTTGGACAAGCGGGTATTCGCGAAGGGTTTGCTGCATTTTTGGAATATGTTCGAAGTGAAGGCATTGAATTTAATGTAACCAGCGGCGGCATGGACTTTTTCATTGAGCCGTTACTCGCTCCTTTTGATATTCCCCAGGATCATGTGTACTGCAACGGCGCAGACTTCTCAGGCGAATACATTCGCATTGAATGGCCTCATCCCTGTCAGCCACCTTGTGAGAACGGCTGCGGGATGTGTAAGACGACCGTAATTCGAACATTCCCTGAAAACGAATATAACCGCATTCTCATCGGAGACAGTCTGACAGACTTTGAAGGTGCTAAAATAGCGGACCTGGTCTATTCTCGCTCAATCCTGACGGATAAGTGCGTGGAACTCGGTGTGGATCATGTACCTTTCACAACCTTTTATGACATCATCGAAGATATGAAGCAGAAGCAATCACAAGGAGTGCTGTAGACATGGGTTTTGAAAAGATTACACTTGAACATAAACGCCAGGTTCTTGAAGAACTGGCTGATGTCAAAGCATTGTTCGCGAGCCGAAACTGGTTTCCGGGGACAAGCGGCAATCTGTCGATGCGGGTGG
Organism: Paenibacillus sp. AN1007; assembly: GCF_040702995.1. Lineage (NCBI taxonomy): Bacteria > Bacillati > Bacillota > Bacilli > Caryophanales > Paenibacillaceae > Paenibacillus > Paenibacillus sp. AN1007. Next base: position 1,808,428 of record NZ_CP159992.1, on the reverse strand, counting down.
GGGAGTTTGACCCGGAACAGTTTTATTTCGCAGTTACCGCCTCAGGCAAAGACAAGTCTCTTCGCACGCCCGAAGATTTCCTTTTTGTTGATAAAGAAGGCAAAGCGATTGAAGCCACTACCTTGAAACCCAGCGCCGAAACGCTGATTCACTGTGAAATTTATCGGTTGACCGGCTGCGGCGCAGTGTTTCATGTGCATACCGTATATAACAATCTGATCAGCGAATTTTTCGGTGATCAGGGCCATGTGCCGATTCAAGGAATCGAATTGATCAAGGCCTTTAACATTTGGGAGGAAAATGCGGCCATTCGTGTACCTGTGCTGCCGAACTTTGCACATATTCCTTCCATCGCTGAACTTGTGCCAGGTGCGCTGGACGCAAGTGTTCCTGGAATTCTGCTCCGCAACCATGGAATCTATGCATGGGGCAGGGATGCATTTGAAGCAAAACGTCACCTGGAAGCCTTTGAATTTTTGTTTGAGGTGATGTACCGCCAGCTGCTGCTGAAAGGTGCATCGAAGTAACACGCTGCGGTTGGATCAGACTGCGTACTTCAATGATTCAGCGTGAATTTAATAAAAATATAGAAAAACACACCTATGGCTGTTGGTCAGCCCGGTGTGTTTTTAATTTAGAAATAACTTTGGAAATGATTTTTGGGAACCATGATAAACATTACGATTTTTTATCCTGATCCTTGAACAGGAACAAACTCTCCAATTCGTCATCCTTCGTGCCGCTGGTACTTGACAAGCCGGTACCCGCTGCTGTCTGACGCTTATTCCCTAATAACAGCTTCACCCCACCAAAGATCAGAAGCAGTGAAACAATCACTGTATTTAAATGGGAACGTATCTCATATGTCAGGAACACGTTCGGGAACAGCTCATTCAGCTGCGGAATAATCAGGCGAATCGTTAAATAGTACAGGCCGAGAGCTGCAATCCCGAATCCGATTAAACGCTGGTGACGGACCCAGTCTTTGAATATAGGCTGATCACTCAGCGGTTCTCGTCCATAACGACTGGAACACTGAAGTCCATCGAAAAAGCTGTAGAACCAGATCAGCGGAATCATAAACAGAAATACAGACAAGCGAAGCAGATCCAGTATATAGATACTCCCTAAGAAAAGAAACATCAGCTGCAGGCCTCTCTTCTGCAGACCGAGATACATATGTCCTGCTCCCGGAAAAGCGGAAAGCAGTGTCGCCAGCACTTTGCTGCGCCGACCCATGATTTTGCCTGTTTCCAGCTCTTCGAACAACGTTCGATCCTGCAGCACTTCACCTGCCTGCTTGCGATGTACATGCTGGACCGCATCAAACATGCAGTATACCCAGATCACAGGCAGAATGAGAAGAAACATTAAAAATACAGATTCGTTCGTAATGGCGGATACAAAAACCATCATCGCAAATGATCCAAAAAACGCGATCAGGAAGGACAAACCGCGGTGAAGCAATCCAAGATGCATATGCCCAAGACCGGGTACGAAAGAAAGCAAAATGGTAAAGAATCGTTCCCCTTCACTGCCTTTTTGGTACATCGGCTGAGGCTGAGTATAGGCATCGCGGGGATATCCGGTATATCCAGGCTGACCCTGTCCATCCTGATGATGCATGTCTTCCTCCGTTCGCGATTCCAGCGGTGACTGCCTGACATCATAAGCTCCCTGGTTGACCTGTCCCTGCCGCGGATCGGGAGGACCATAATAGATGCCCGGCGCGCTGTAATACGTTTCTTGGACTGGCTGGGCGGAAAGCAGCACAATGATCATGTCCAGCATACTCAGACACCAGAAAAAGATGACGCCTAACAGGCCGACAATTAATAAATCTTTCTCGTGGGTCAGAAAGGCCAGCATAAAAAAACCAATGCCCGTTCCGAAAAATAACAACGGGTAAACGACAGCCCGGACAGTACGCCGCCAATATAGAAATCCCAGTCCGGGAAACAGGTTTAATAAAAATGCAAGTAGTTTATTACGATCTGAATGCACAGTCGTCATTCCTTTCTGTATCAGGCCCTATACAAACAACCATTCAAGGTTTGGGCTTGAAGTTATCGAGCCATGAGGCAGCTGCCTCGGTCCATTTCTCAGTAAACGAGCCTGCTGCGTCGCCTTCTTGGAATTTATGATAAGGAGCTACCTTGTCAAACAGTCCGGAAGAAAGAAAAATCAATGTCAAACAGGCTGCTACGGCGTAATGAAATGTTCTGTGCTCAAACCATCGGCGGTTTCTTCCACCACGGGACTTACGTGCTTTGCCTGCAGTAGGCAGATTCTCGATTCGGTTCATCACGGTATCGGTAAAGTTAACCGGATTCGTTAATTCAGGGTAGTCCTGCTTCAACCCCAAAGCTTCGAGATAGTGCTGCATCGCATCGGGTTCATGAAGAAGAAACTGCTCCATCCGAACGGCTTCTCTTTCAGTGAGTCGACCCTCGATATAATCACTCCACTGCCGAACAGTGTATACCTCATTTGTACTCACGCCACTCCTCCTCCTTCCAATGATTTCGAATCCACTGCCTGGCTCGGTATAACCTTGACTCAACCGTTTTTACAGCAACCTGGGCCTCATGAGCAATTTGTTCATAATTTTTCTCACTCAGATAATACGCGGTGATGATATCCCGATGCTGGGGAGGCAGCTGGTCGATTTTTTTGCGAAGAATCTCCTGCCGTTCTTTGCGAATAACACGGGATAGAACGTCTTCATCCCGCCCAGGCAGGTTCACGATCTTTTCTTCTCCGCCCAAATCTTCAGCACTTCTTCTGCCCAGCCTGCGTTTGGCATCGATGGCCTTATGAAAGGCAATCCGGGTTATCCACGTTTTGAAACCTTCGGACCGGTAATCGGGGAGAGATTTGTAGATCTGAATGAACGCCTCCTGAGCAGCATCTTGTGCATCCTGGTCATTACGCAGTACAGAATACGCAACATGATAAACATGCTGACTGTATTTGTCGATCAGAACACGCATCTTGGATGCATCTCCTTGACGGATTTGTTCAATTATTAGCGCTTCATCAATAACTCTCCCCTCCTCTCCACTTAAATAGACGACAGCTGGTCAGCTGACCCCTGCACGAATGTTTAATTTTTTTATAATAACATACCTATACATCATGAAAGGACCCGGTTGTATTAGGATAATGATGACATCAAAAAAACAGGCACAGAATGATTTCTGGCCTGTTTCTCTTATTAACGTCCCCCATTACGGAAACGCTGCGTATACGCTTTGGCATCCTGCACATTTTTAACCCGATTCCTGCTCCACTCCAGCAGGATTCGATCAATATACCGGAAGTGCACTTTTCCTGCAAAAACAGCTTCCTTCAAAGCCATTAGAATCAGCTCTTCCTGATAACGGTCCTGATCCAGCCAGCTGGATATGGTCTCACATTCCATTGGCGAAAGAGGCCGGCCAAATTCTTTTTCAAAAATAGAGAACATATTTCGTTCTTCCTCTTCTTTTTGAACACTGTTCGAATCTGGACGTGAAGTATTCCTTTTCTGCTGCTCCGACCGGATATGCGCTGCTTCTTCCGCAGTACACACAGCCAGCTTGGCATATAAACCGTTCAGGTCATACCGCTCATACTGAATATCCCGTTCTTCGTCACGATGTTCATCGATGGTAATATAACCGTCCCGCATCAGCCGCTGCAGCATTCTCGCAATGCCTTCGGGAGCAAGTCCCATCCGTAACGCAAGCTCTTCAAGCGTTGGAAATTCGTTGAATTCTGCCTGACGGAATCCCAGCAGCTGGATCAGAAGCAGTACCTCTGTATCGGATAAACCCAGCTGATGATAAAAACGTAATAAAGCATACGGCACCCACGCTGTGCCTGCGGCCATACCATAGGCTGCACCACTTAACCATGCTTTGGAGGACATGTCTTCCATATGCTCTTTGCCGTTCAGCATTAAGGGTACAGGCGATAGAGCATACGAGGGAATGCGATGGTCTCACGAACATGGTCAAGTCCACAGATCCAAGCTACCGTCCGCTCCAATCCCAGACCGAAACCGGAGTGAGGAACCGATCCGTATTTACGCAGATCCAAGTACCACTGGTACGCTTCATCCGAAAGGTTGTGCTCTTCAAAACGCTGCTGCATCAATTCCGGATCATCGATACGCTGTGAACCACCAATAATCTCACCATAACCTTCTGGTGCAATCATGTCGGCACACAGAACAACTTCAGGGCGATTCGGATCCGGTTTCATATAAAATGCTTTGATTCCAGCCGGATAGTGGGTGATAAATACAGGCGTGTTGTATTTCTCGGCAATCGCTGTTTCATGCGGCGCACCAAAGTCTTCTCCCCAAGGAATGTCAAAACCTTGTCCATTCAGGAACTCAATCGCTTCGTCATACGTAATACGCGGGAACGGAGCCGTGATGCCTTCCAGTTTGGAAACATCACGTCCGATGGATTCCAGTTCGGCGCGGCAATTTTTCACCACAGATTGAACGACATGTGCGATAAATTTCTCTTGTACGCGCAGACTTTCTTCATGGTCGACAAATGCCATCTCCGGCTCGATCATCCAGAACTCAATCAGGTGACGGCGTGTTTTGGATTTCTCTGCACGGAATGTTGGACCGAAGGAGTAGACTTTACCCAGAGCCATGGCTGCGGCTTCCATATACAGCTGTCCACTTTGCGTCAGATACGCATCTTCATCAAAATACTTAATATGGAACAGGTTGGTCGTTCCTTCAGCAGATGAAGGTGTCAAGATCGGCGGGTCCACCTGCGTGAATCCGTTACCATCAAAAAACTGCTGAACCGCGCGGATAATCTCTGCACGTATCACCATTACGGCCCGCTGCTTGGTAGAACGAAGCCACAGATGGCGATGATCCATCAAGAAATCAACACCGTGTTCTTTCGGTGTAATCGGATAGTTTTCCGTGAGGTGAATGATTTGCACGCCGGTAACCGTCATCTCATATCCGGAAGCACTGCGCGGCTCTTCACGGATAATACCTGTCACATAGACAGAACTTTCCTGTGTCAGGCTTTTGGCATCATTCCAGATGTCTTCGCTAACTTCACTCTTTACAACAACACCCTGAATATATCCGGTTCCATCCCGCAGCTGCAAAAACTGAATTTTACCGCTGGAACGCTTGTTGTTAATCCAGGCGCCGATCGTTACGGTTTCACCCACATGCTCATTCACATTACGAATTACACAATTCGTATCCATGCCCATATCTCCCCTTGGTTCCATAAATTTGAAAATGCAGCGGACAGGTTCGACCCTGTCCTCTGCACTTCCTTGTCATCCTGTATTTACTTTACAGTTAGATTACTTAGAATTCAATACGATTCGGTGGGTATCACGTGCAATGACCAATTCTTCGTTCGTTGGTACTACGAGTACGTCCACTTTTGAATTTTCAGTTGTAATGCGGCGCGGTTCACCGGAACGAATGGCATTCAGTGCCTCATCCAGTTCTACACCAAGGTATGTCAGCTGCTCACATACTTTTTGGCGAAGAACGACGGAGTTTTCACCCACACCTGCTGTGAATACGATCACGTCTACACCGTTCATTGCGGCAGCATAAGAACCGATGTATTTACGCAGGCGGTATTCATACATTTCGAATGCAAGCGTAGAGTTCGGCTCGCCTTTTTCCATGCCTTCCGTAATCTCTCGCATATCACTGCTGATCCCGGAGATCGCCAGAAGCCCGCTGTGTTTGTTCAGCATGGAATTCACTTCGCTTACGCTCAGTTCTTCCTTGTTCATCACATAAGGTACGATAGCAGGATCAAGGTCACCGCTGCGTGTTCCCATCATCAGGCCTTCGAGCGGAGTCATCCCCATCGATGTATCCACAGATACGCCGCCTTTAACTGCAGTCACACTACCGCCGTTACCGACGTGACAAGTGATGATTTTCAAGTCTTCTACCGGACGACCAAGGTACTCGGCAGCTGTTTTGCTTACGTAGTCATGGGACGTACCATGCGCGCCATAACGACGGACTTTATATTTTTTGTAAAGTACGCGTGGAATAGCATACAGGTACGCATGCTCAGGCATCGTTTGGTGGAATGCAGTATCAAATACCATAACCTGAGGCACACCCGGCATATTCAATTCGGCCGCACGGATCCCCATCATCGCTGCGGGGTTGTGAAGCGGAGCCAGGTCGAACAAACGACGGATTTCAGCTTTGGCAGCGTCATCCACCAGCGCTGACTCTTTAAATGCTTCACCACCATGTACCACACGGTGTCCGACAGCTTGAATTTCGCTAACGGAATCCAGTACACCATTCTCTTTATGCGTCAGAATATCGATGACTTTGCGGATCGCAGTCGTATGCTCCAAAATTTCACTAACTTCCGTGACTTCTTCGCGGCCAGTCGGTTTATGTGTCAGAATGGAAGAATCCATCCCGATTCGTTCAACCAAACCTTTTGCAAGTACAGATTCATCTTCCATATTATACAATTGATATTTGAGCGAGGAACTTCCCGCGTTAATTACGAGTACTTTCACAGCCGGTCACCATCCTTGTCGTACTTGAAGAATCCTTCTCCTGATTTCACGCCCAGATGACCTGCGCGCACCATTTTCTTCAGGACAATGGAAGGACGATATTTCAATTCTCCGAATTCACGGAACATTCTTTCAAGAGCTGCTTCAACGGAATCCAGTCCGAAGCGATCAGCCATCTCAAGCGGCCCGTGCTGGAAGTTGTATCCGATACGCATTGCATCATCAATGTCTTCAGCTGAAGCTACACCTTCTTGCAGTACGTGAAGCGCCTCGTTGATCAGCAGGCAGATCAGACGTGAAGTCACAAATCCAGGGGATTCATAGATCATAACGCCTTTTTTGTCTACCACTTCTTCAACAAAGCGGCGAGTTTCTTCGAATGTAGTATCCGACGTTTTCAATCCGCGAATAATCTCTACAAGATCAACCCGGGATACCGGGTGAATAAAGTGCATACCAATAACACGCTCTGGATACTTGGTCGAGCTTGCAAGCTCGGTCAAACTCAGCGTGGACGTATTACTTGCCAGAATAACATTGCTTGGACATACTTGATCCAATTGGTTAAAGACCGCCTTTTTCGCTTCGAGATCCTCCGAGATTGTCTCAATGACCATATCACAAGAGCCCAGTTCAGCGAGGTGTCCTACTTTGGTAATCCGGGAAAGGATCAATTTTTTCTCCGCTTTGGTAATTGCCCATTTCTCAAGCTGCTTATCGAGATTTGTTTCAATCATGTTATACGCATGATCCAGCTTTTGTGTGGTATGCTCCACGAGAAGCACATCAAGTCCTTTGGCTGCGAGCATTTGGGAAATTCCTTGCCCCATCGTGCCGCCGCCGACAACTCCTATTTTTTTGAAAAACATGGTTCTGCTCCATCCTTTCGGTTCTCTATTTCTCTATTGTACCCTGTTCGCCGAAAATTACAAATTTCGACCCAACAACTAATAATATCTTAGCACGAGTGAAATGTAAAAAAAAATAACCAGCATAAAGAAATTATGCTGGTAAACGTGCACTGTCACGAAATTGACAACGAAATTGTTCCCCTGACAAAACTTCCTCACGCATCAGAATGTCGAGGGAATTGTCGAATATTGTCCGCTGTTCCTCAAGCCGGTGTTTGGTCTGCTCCATCAGTTCCTGCAGAATCATTTTATTCTCCCGCATCAGCTCTTCAGTAGTCACCATATCCATATTAACAATTCCTAATGAGGTCAGACCCGATGCCATCATCGTCTGGACTACGTTTGTCGCCTGCTCAAAGTCATTACGCGAACCTGTCGAGCGTCCGCCATAGTACATCTCTTCAGCGGCCGCACCGCCCAGCGCAATCATGATCTGCTCCTCCAGGAATCGTTTGGTGTACAGAAACTGCTCCTGCTGCGGATTATGCCGTACATAACCGAGAGCCTGTCCACGCGGACTAAGGGCAACCTGGCTTACACTTCCCGGGCGCACAAGCTCTGCCATAATGGCATGGCCCAATTCGTGAATAGCAACTCTTTTCTTCTCTTCCACGCTTGATTCACGATCCGTCTTCTCACCCATCATCACTTTATCGATCGCAAGAGACAGATGACGCTGTTCTATATGCAGCAAGCCCTCGCGCATCGCATAAATCGCAGCTTCGTTCATCACACTTTCCAGCTGGGCACCCGAGAATCCGTAGGACTCTTCAGCCGTTTTCTCCAAACTAACATCCTGCGTCAGAGGTTTGTTTACAGCATGAAGCTCCAGAATATGTTTTCTTCCCTTTTTATCAGGCAAATCGACCTGAATATGACGGTCAAAGCGCCCTGGACGAGTAAGGGCACTATCCAGCATTTCCTTGCGGTTCGTCGCCGCGATCAACAGTATCCTAGGTGTTTCAGAAGTATATATCCCATCCATCTCCGTCAGCAGCTGGTTCAATGTCTGATCATACTCGCGCTGCTGCCCGCCTTCACGTTTACCACCAATAACATCTATCTCATCAATAAAAATGATTGCATTTTCTTTGTTTTCCTTCGCAGCCCGCGCTCTGGCATCCTTAAATAAATCGCGGATACGGCTGGCCCCTACACCGACATACATTTCGACAAATTCACTGCCTGACGCAGCTACAAACACAGAATCTGTATAGTGTGCTGCCGCTTTGGCCATCAATGTTTTTCCCGTTCCCGGAGGCCCCGTTAGTAATATACCTTTGAGCGGGCGAATCCCGAACTTCTGTATCTCTTCATGTCGGATGAGAAAGTCAAGCGCTTCTCTTAACTCCTGCTTGGCACTGTCTTGGCCGCCAATTTCTTCAAAGGTCAATTTGGAAGGTCCTTTTTTCTTGCGTTTGCGTTCTTGTGCGGCACCTACAGTAATTCCGCCCCGCATCTGCATCATGAACAGTAAACCTCCAACGAGCAGCAGAGCAATCAAGATCGGCACGATATTAACACCGATAAAGGCTAGAAAAATAATCAAAACAGGAACAAATCCAACGGCTGCTTCTTTTGTCCATTTAGGCATTAGGCCACACTCCTATCTGACCGGGTATACGCGGCAGTATAATGAACTTGCTGGCATCTCCGTCTCTCAGACTTACATAAACATTGTTGTCATCCATCGCTGTATTGACTTGAATTCCTCCTACTGCCATCTTCGACAAAGTCGGTGTAATCTCGGCGTATTGTTTGTTTTCCATCGCTTGGGCTACAGTAAACATCGCATCGCCCCACCAGTTCTCCAGCGCCTCATTGGAATGATCTACAACGTCCAGTTTAAGCGCACGTGAGCCAATCAGGTTCTGTCCTTCTTTGTGAATATACTGGACCAGTTTTCCCAAATCCACATTTGGTTTCAAATCAAGTTTCATTTGTACATCATTGCGGTTAATAGATAATTGAACACTATTGACTCCCTCGTATTGAGTAACCATTTTTTCAATCGGGCTTTGTACGGCTACTTGACGATATGCGAACCAACCTCCAAATAACAGGACGGCAGATATAACAGCAGTAAGAACAATAGGCAATACTTTCAGCTTCAAATGAATTACCCCTCCCAAAATGAGCCTATTCTCGATCTACAGGCTTATATTTATAATTATTAATCAAAGAGTGAACTTGATGTCTGCATCGTTAACTGCAGATTTTTTTGCGTTTTATTGTAACTTCAGTACATAAATGAGTATATCACATCGTATATACAATATCGAAGGTGAAAATATGAATAAATTATTAATTTTAACTATTTAATTCACAATCATTTGATAGAAAAGCCAAAAAACCGGTTCAGTCGATGTGCTGACTGCCGGTTTCCTGCTCTTTTTCGATTCTAGCTGTTCGGTACGGTATAGACCAAATCTACCTGCTCTCCATTGCTAAACCGATAAAAACGATAATAATTATGCGTACCATCTTTGTAGTACACTTGCCATACGTAGATATTATTCACGACACCTGGCATGATCCGTTTGATCTCACCACCCGGCACCTCGGAACTAAATCGGCTGCGAATCTGCGTTTCGGACATCCCGTTCTGGATCAATTCACTGTGTACTCCCGCAGCGCCCTGGACTGGCTGGTTGTTGTTATCAAATTTAACCCACACCATTACGTTTTGATTATCTTTATTTTTGGCGGTCATCGTCCAATAGATGTTGTCAGAGCCATTCTTCTCGCCCCAGACGTACTTTCGAAGCTCATCAGGCGATGTAATCCCCAACTGGTCTTGTGCGGCTTGTACAGCCAATGCCTCTTCTTTACGCTGATCTTGTGTTACATAGACGTAATACCTTTGAAGTCCAAACAAGATCAGAACCAGAATGAGCAGCGATATCCAGATCCACTTCTTTTTCTTCTTCAAGAGCTGAACTTCCTTTCTCTGAATACTGCGCGTTGATGGCCAGCTTGTCTTTTAACGGGCAAGAAGCTGATCAAAGGCCAATTGAGATTCCCGCAAAATGCGCTCCTCATCCATTGTCAAACACTCGCCATGTTTCACCACTTGTTTTCCGTCTACCCATACATGTTCCACATCTTTAGCCGAGGCAGAATAGATCGCATGAGAGATCAGATCCGTATGCGGATAAAAATGAGCCTGTTCAATATTCAGCGCAATAAAATCTGCCTTCATCCCCATTCGCAGCGCACCCGTGTCGTTCAGGAAAATAGACTTCGCGCCGAAACCTGTTCCAAGCAGCAGTGCTTCACCCGCAGGAACCGCAGTTGGATCGCCAGATACACCTTTATGAATCAGTGCGGCAAGTCTCATTTCCTCAAACATATCCAGGTTGTTGTTGCTTGCGGGTCCGTCTGTACCCAGAGACACGGTAACCCCTGCTTTCAACATAGCAGGCACACGGGCTACTCCGGAAGCAAGCTTTAGATTGCTGCCCGGATTATGCGATACTGCCACATCATGTCGGGCCAGAATCTCAATTTCTTCATCGTTCAGATGAACCGCATGGGCTACAAGCGATGGACGTGAGAAAAAGCCATGCTTCTCTAGGTGAGCTACAGGGCGCAGGCCGTAATCTGTCACGTTCTGCTCTACTTCACGTAATGTCTCTGACATATGCGTGTGCAGCGGCAGGTTAAGGTCATGCGCGGCCTGTACAAGCTTCTCTATGTAATCTGGAGGGCATGTGTAAGGTGCGTGCGGGGAGATAACCGTTGTGATCCGTCCATCCGCCTGTCCGTTCCATTCACGCGCAAATGCTGCGGACTCTTCCAGCTTGCGCATCTGCTCTTCTTCGGAACAAAGTCCAATCACACCGCGAGCCAGTGCAGCTCTTGCCCCGGACTGTTCAACCACTCTTGCCACCTGATCCATATGATCATACATGTCCAGGAACGCTGTTGTTCCGCCTTTTAGCATTTCAAGCACCGAAAGCGATGCGCCCCAGTAAACGTCTTCCGAAGTCATTTTTGCTTCCATCGGCCACATTTTTTCCTGGAGCCATACCTGAAGTGCCAGATCGTCCCCATGACCCCGAAGCAGTGACATGGCCGCATGACCATGCGTATTGATCAGACCCGGCAGGAAGAGAAGTCCTTTTCCATCCACTTTCGCCAGTTGCTCGTCTCCATCCGGCAGCGTCTCACCAATATGCACAATCTTGTCATCCTGAATGACCATATACCCTTGAACTATTGTCCAGTTTGCGCCTTCGTTTACGGCAAATTTACCGTTTTGAATTACCCATCTATTCGTTGTTGTCATCAGACTCTTCTTCCTTCCCGTTTTCTAAATAATAAGCCAAACTGAGCAGATCTGTTGTAAAGTCAGCGTGATGGATACGAACATGTGATGGTGTTTTTAGAATCGTTGGTGCAAAATTCAGAATTGCCTCGATTCCCGATTCAATCAGCTGATCCGCGACGTTCTGAGCTTCCGTATCCGGAACCGTAATAATCCCGATGCGAATGTTATCTTTTTGTACCGCTGCTGCAAGCTCTTCCATCGGCTGGACAGTCAGACTGTTAATCTTACTGCCAATCTTCGGTCCGAACGCATCAAAAATAGCAACAATCTTCATATTGTCTTTCAAGTAAGCATTGTAGTTGGACAACGCTTGTCCTAGATTACCCGCTCCAACCAGAGCCACATTAATCTGCTGGTCAATCTTCAAAATGTGACGAATCTTCTCGATCAGATAAGAAACGTCATACCCGATTCCTTTACGGCCAAAATCACCAAAATAAGCCAGGTCCTTGCGAATCTGGGCCGGATTCAGATCCAATCGCTGTCCAAGCTCCTGTGAAGAAACTGTGGTCACCTCACGCTGAACCAACTCGTTAAGATAACGCAAATATACGGGCAGACGCCGTACTACCGCTTCCGAAATTTTATCCGATTTCATTCCTGCTCCCCCTTACCATTGCCACGATAAAATAATAAATATTGAAAAATGGAGCATTCTGTATACATGCAAAATATGCATCATTCCTCATACAGAATGCCCGTATTGTTGGGATTATAAGTTCATGATGTGCTGCTTTTCGAAGTCTCTTTCGAGTTTAACGCTATGCAGAAGTACAATGCAATGCTATAGCTTACAAAATCGAATCATTTTCATTCACGATGGGACGATCCAGCCATTCGGCGATACGCGGAACCATCTGTTCTGTCAGCATATGCTCCATTTTGGGTCCAGGTAAGGAATACAGGAAGTACTTGCCATAATAAGCTTCAATTACTCGCGTATCATACACGATAACGATCCCCCGATCCTTGCCTGTCCGAACCAACCGGCCAAATCCCTGTTTGAACCGGATGACGGCCTGAGGGACAGACATTTTCATAAACGGATTTTTTTTCTGCTCCTGCAGCAGTTCACTCTTTGCTTCCAGAAGCGGATGGTTAGGCGGCTGAAACGGCAGCCTTACGATTGCGAGACAAGTGAGGGCTTCACCTGGAATATCTACCCCTTCCCAGAAGCTGCTCGTACCCAGCAGAACTGCCGCTTTGGCATCCTGGAATCTTCGTGTGAGCTTGGAACGGTTACCGCTGTCAACGCCTTGGCCCAATAGGGAGATATCATTCCCGGATAAAGCCTCCTTCAACGGCTCATACACTTGTCTCAGCATTTTGTATGAGGTGAACAGCACCATCATACGTCCCTGTGTCGCAATCGCCGTCTCGGCAAGGGACTGTACCAGCATCTGTACAAAGTGAGCATCTCCTACACTGCCTTTCAGACTTGGAAAATCACGCGGAATGACTAACAAGGCCTGTTCCCTATAATTGAACGGTGAAGGCAGCATGGATGTAAGAAGGCGGTTATTGTCGGAAGCTTCCTGCAGGCCAAGCTGTTCAATCATGAATTGGAATGACTTATCCACGGACAGCGTAGCCGACGTAAGCACAACGCTTTTCTTTTTATCAAAAAACATCTCTTTCAGCTGTGCACTTACATCTACAGGAACAGCATACAGCTGCAGTGATTTGCTGCGGAACTGGCCGCTGGCCTCCATCCAATACACCGTCTTGGCATCGTCCATACGCATGAAGAATCTTAAATTCTCCTTTAATGTCGTCAGATCCTTTAACAGCCCGGTGATATCCGTAATTAAACTGTCAGACTGATAATCGTCCTGATCCTCTTTCACTTCAAGCAGCAGCTTATCCCCTTTGCGCACCAAGTCACCAAGGGTCACATAGATTTGGTTCTCCAGTTCCTGCAGCTCCTGCCATTTCGCAGGTTTCTGCGAAGCCTTCAAACGAAGGGAGAACTGCCCGGTTTCACCTGGTGAAGCATCACTGCGTTCCGGCAGCAGGCCAAACAAAGCGTCGCTCAGACGGTCCCACATCTCCTTAACCTCAACGGCAAGCGGGAACATTTGATCCACCATAGAACCCCACTGCACCGCATTTTCATGTCCGGACAGCTGAGAACGCAGCATCGGCAGCTGACCGTTGCGGCTGTCTTTGAACAAGCGGGTCAGCGTGTGAACAAGGGTGAAGTACTTCATATGAAGACCCAGATGTTTACCTGCTACATCTTCCAGATGATGCGCCTCATCAATAACCAGACTTTCATACGCGGGCAGCAGCTGATGGGCAGCCTTCACGTCAGTAAACAGCTTCGAGTGATTGGTAATCACGATGTCAGAAAGTCCTGCTTCATGTTTGGCACGATGATAGAAGCACTTGCGGAACCACGGACAGGATCTGCCGAGACAGGACTCGGATTCACTCTGTACCGTCTCCCAGAAATCGCCTCCGCGTGCACTGAGGTTTAATTCTTCATCATCACCCGTCTCGGTCTGTGTGAGCCATACAATCATTTGGGCTGCGGTGAAGTAGTCCTCTTTAGGCGTGGCAAATTCCCGTTTATTAATCTTGTGCTCGAATTTACGCAGACACAGGTAATGACCTCTGCCCTTGAACACCGATGCTTTAAACGGAAACGGAACCACCTGCGTCAGCATCGGAATATCCCGTTCGCGCAGCTGCTCCTGCAGGTTAATGGTGTGGGTGCTTACCATCACCTTCTGCTCCTGTTTGACACTTTCATAAATGGCAGGCAAAAGGTATCCCAGTGATTTTCCGGTTCCTGTTCCGGCTTCCAGCAATAAATGTTTCTCTTCGTCCAGCGCCTGTCGTACGCTGCTGAACATCTGTGTCTGAGCTTCACGTTCTTCGTAATGATCCAGCGTCTCTTTGAGGTTGTCTCTTACCTGATCCATAAACTGATCAAAGCTGACACCTTCCAGCGGATTCGCTTCTCTCTCATCACGTGGCGCTCCGATCTCCGTCCAGTCGCTAACATTAAGCGCGAGTTGACGATAATACGTATGTCCATCGAGGTCCTGTATCGGGTCTGCTTCCTTCTCGGCACGAAGCCCGTCAAAAAACCAGCCAAGGTCGCTGTCTTCCGGCGCAAACAGATCGCTAAGCCGCTGAATGGTAATCAGCGGAAGCTCCCGCAGCTCATCCAGACATTTGAGAAGCACATGAGCGGTTGCCAAGGCATCACTATCCGCCTGATGAGGACGGTCATGCTCAAATCCGAATTCGGCTGATACATACCCGAGCTGATAGGAACCCAGCGAAGGAAATGTTATTTTCAAGAAATCAATGGTATCCAGAATACGACCCGTAAACGGTAAATACCCGCAGCGGTCCAGCGCATTCTGCAAAAAATGAAAATCAAATGCAACGTTATGGCCTACCAAAACCACATCGTCAAGAAGCGGTACCATCTCCATCATCATCTCTTCGAGGGATGGAGCATCCGCTACATCTTCTTCTGTAATTCCGGTCAGCCCTGTAATGAACGGCGGAATAGGCACACCCGGATTTACATAAGAACTATATATTTGAGTTATGCTGTAGTCATGATCTATGATGGCAAGTCCGGCCTGTATAATCTCACCGTCGGACTGCGTGCCGGTTGTTTCGAAATCCAAAACGGCAAATTTCATTGCAATATACGGTCCCTTCCATTCCAGTCTATGTTACAGCATAGCAAAAAAAAGGGCATTTGAAAATTAACTGACAAAAAAGCGGTGTTTCCGCCGCTATGCCAAAGGAGGAAACACCGTTCTTTTGCCGCCAAATGCCACACTCTTAATTGAGGGCAGTCAGCTGATTTGCATATTGCAGTTTACCTCTGTTCAGCCTGCATACTTCCATGTTGTACAGAGGTTCGGTCAACGTCGGGTCATACTGAAGGGCTTGAGCAAACAGCGACCATGCTGCGTCCAGATTGTACCGCTTGGCTTGAATACAGCCGAGGACATTACAGACAAGACCCTTTAGCCTTGCTGATCCGTTCAGCAGCATAATCTGCTCTAAATGAGCTTCAGATTCGGACATCTGCTCCAGACTTAAGTAAGCGAGCGCGAGATAAAACCGGGCTAGGGCACTATCCGGATAATCATCCACGACCTGTGAAAATTGGTCGATCGCCTGCGGATACATCTGCAGCTTGAAATACCCCTGTCCACGGCTGAAACATTCCAGATGAAGCTCAGGCAGCGACGTGACGGCCTGCTGCTCCGGCTCAAGTGAAGCCGGCTTTTCAAGCTCCTGCTCCCGAAGCTGGCTCATTTTCTCTTCAAACATCAGCCATTCATCCAGCATCCCGTCACTCATGCGTTTGAGCAGATTCCATTTGTGCTGCAGCTCCTGTTTGTCCAGACCCTCAGCGGAAGGATAGCCCTTGATAATTTCATCTAACATGTCGTTCATTTCGGCGAAAACATGCTGGAACATCGATGCATCCCCACCCTTGGAAAAATGGATTAGTGCAGTGTGACCTGTACTCATTTTTTGCTGGATGGGCCGATTTCATTCTCCTTCCCAGCGGATTACAGAATCGTGGCGTGAACTTCCTTTTTCATCGTCTGCACCGGCTTGTTCTGACCGTCCACGAACACCACGGTTGGTTGATGCGCATTCGCTTCTTCCTGGGACATCATCGCATAGGAAATGATAATGACAGTATCTCCAGGCTGCACAAGACGCGCTGCGGCTCCGTTCAGACAAATCACGCCACTGCCGCGCGGACCCGGGATTACATAAGTTTCAAGCCGTGCACCGTTGTTATTGTTTACAATTTGCACTTTTTCATTTTCCATCAAGTCAGATGTTTCCATCAGGTCTTCATCAATGGTAATGCTTCCCACATAGTTCAAATTGGCTTCCGTTACGGTAGCACGGTGAATCTTCGATTTCATTAATGTTCTAAACAAGGGACAGCACCTCCATTTTTTGGATACGCATGTTATCTATTAATCTTGTTTTCCCGAATTTCACAGCCAGTGCAATCAGCAGATCTTCATATGCCTGTAACGGTTCGTCACCCGCAAGAGGTTCAAGACTTGGAAATGCCTGAATCTCCGCATAATCAATGACAGCATGCGCAGCGGTACCAATGTGTTCACGGAGCAAACGACGAATGTCATCCGCTGTAACAGCTGCCCCGGAATCTACAGCTTCTTGTGCCGCACGCAGTGCCTGAGACAGCACTAATGCCTCCTCACGCAGTTCTGTACTCAGATAGACATTACGTGAGCTGAGTGCCAAACCGTCCTCTTCACGAACGATGGGACAAGGCACAATGTCAATCGGCATGTTCAAATCATGTACCATTTGTTGAATGACTGCCACCTGCTGCGCATCCTTCATGCCAAAAAAGGCTTTCTGCGGCTGTACAATGTTGAACAGCTTGGAGACCACGGTAGTTACTCCGTTAAAATGTCCCGGACGGGATGCACCGCACAAGCGTTCTGTAATGCCGGATACTGCAATCGTAGTTTGCGTCGGCTGCGGATACATCTCCTGCACCGAGGGAATAAATACGATATCCACACCTTCTGTACGAGCTGTTTCAACATCCCGTTCCTCATCTCGCGGATAACTGTCGAAGTCTTCATTCGGTCCAAATTGAATCGGATTGACAAAAATGCTCAATACTACGATATCGCTTTGCTGTCTGGCCGCCTGCATCAGACTGGCATGGCCTTGGTGAAGATATCCCATGGTCGGCACAAGTCCTACCACGGCTTCTCCAGAACGGATGGCTTGATTTTTACGCATCAAGCTCAGTTCCTGTCTTAACTCTGCGATCGTGCGTATGACTTTCATCAGCGCGTTTCCACCTTTTCTTTGCGTTGTCCGTACAATCCATCCAGCACACCATCTGCTGCACTGAAGACATGCTCTTCAGCCGGGAAGGAGCGATCCTTCACCTCTTTTACATACGTTTCAATACTGCTGCGAATCACACTTCCTACATCACCATAAGTTTTGACAAATCGTTTAGGCGTGTATGGTGAAGCATATTGAACCACATCATGAAAAACGAGTACTTGACCGTCACATCCCCGCCCTGCTCCAATGCCAATGGTCGGGATCGACAATTCCTTTGAGATTGCTTCGGCCACTTCTTCCGTCACGAGTTCGAGCACGATGCCAAAAGCCCCTGCGGCTTCAAGTGCTTTGGCTTCATCCATCAGACGTTTTGCATCCGCTGCATCCTTGCCTTGAATTCGGTAGCCTCCAATCTGATTCACGGATTGCGGAGTCAGCCCAATATGTCCCAGCACAGGTACACCCGCCTGAACAACCGCTTTGACTGTATCTGCAATTTCAACGCCACCCTCCATTTTCACGGCATGGGCATGACCTTCCTGCATAAGACGACGCACACCTTTGAGTGTCTCATCAATACTTCCGTGATAGGTCATAAAAGGCATGTCTGCAACGATAAACGTATGTTCCGCACCTCTCACAACCGAACGAGTGTGGTACACCATATCGTCAATCGTAACTGGCAGAGTTGAATTGTAACCGAGGACAACATTACCCAAAGAGTCGCCTACCAGAATAATGTCAATGCCAGCTTCTTCAGCGAGCAGAGCCGTTGGATAGTCATAAGCCGTAATCATGCTGAGCGGAGTGCCGTCCTGTTTGTATTTTTTCATTTTCACGATATTCAAAGCTTGTTTCCTAGCCATTCGTTTGTACCCCTTTCCCTTTTCAAATAAACACAACAAAAAAAACCTTTTAGTTTTTCCACTAAAAAGTCCCGAAAAGTCAAAAAAGAGTCACTTGCGATCGTCCCTTCTGTCTCGGTCCTCTTCGGCTCAGAGCAGAATCCAACAACACATTTGTACCAATATTCCATTGTTTCTTGCCCTTGCCGCCTGCATAAAACGCATCAAGCAGAACAAAGGTTTACTGCTCCGGAGTGCAGCTCGGTCTGTACATACCCGATACCGCCTCACGAAATCAGTATACCAAAGTTCTGCTCAAACTTCACGTCTTATGTTCAATTTGTCAGGGTGTGTCTGAAATTGTTGAAGGAAGTAGATTTTGCCAAATTTTCGTTCCCAGCCAGGAAGTTTACCGCAGGCGTGCCGGGGCACGTCAAGGGAAATTGACGCAGCTGGGGGCGAAAAGGGGTAAAAAATACACTTCAGTCGGTTTCAAGACACGCCCTAGTCATATTCGACATATTCGGCAAATATCAGCTTTTCCAAGTCACTTCACCGGATACGATAAGTTCCCGTTCTCCATTCGGTGTTTCCACGATCAGCGCCCCAGAAGGATCCAGCCCAACAGCCTTTCCTTCCACTACGCCGTGGGGATTCGTGACTATAATCTTACGGTTCAACGATACAGACAGCGCCTCCCATAATGAGGCGATTACGCCGAACCCTTCTTTTTGGTATAAAAAATAGAGACTCTCCAGTTCCGTCAAGATAGCGGCTGCCAGCTCTGTCCGGTCAACCCTCTGTCCTGTTTCAATCTGGATAGAAGTTGCAATCTGCTTCAAGTCTTCAGGATAATCCTCGCGGCCAAAATTCGCATCAACACCAATGCCTGCAATACAGTAACGGACCTGATGATCCTCCACCGCAGATTCCAGCAGTATGCCGCACATCTTGCGGCCATTAATCAGCAGGTCATTCGGCCATTTGATCCCAGCCTCCGCGCCTGTACAGGCGCGAACGGCCCGGCATACAGCCACTCCGGTCAAAAGTGTAAGCTGGGGTGTATGGTGCAGCGGAACTTCCGGCCGCAGCAGCACACTCATCCAGATCCCTTTTCCAGGAGGAGAGAACCACTTTCTGCCGAACCGCCCTCGGCCTCCGGTCTGTTCTTCGGAAAAGACTACCGCTCCTTCACCCTCTCCCTCTTCAGCCAGCTTCAAGACATCGCCTTGAGTTGACAAGGTTGAGGGGAGCATAACGGCTTTACGGCCAAATACAGCCGTTTTGAGTGCCAACTGGAGCGCAGCCGCATCGATCGTTTGAGGTTTCGTGACTAGACGGTACCCTTTGCGTGAGACAGCTTCGAATTCGTAGCCCATATCTCGCAATTTATTCACATGCTTCCACACCGCGGTTCGGCTGATCGACAGATGCCGGCTGATCTCCTCGCCCGACACAAATTGTCCGTCAGCTTGAAGCAGCATATGTAACAGATCCTCATGCTTGGTCATCTGCAGCCACCCGTCTCACTTCAGCTCTTAATGCCTCATGCTGATTCGTTATATTGCCAACTGCCGTTTCCCTGAGCAGATGTTTCATCAGCTGTCCAAGCCAAGGTCCGCCCTTGCGGTCCACCAGCTGCAGTACCTGTTCACCAGTGATTTCAAGCTCCTTTATTTCGTGAACGGGTATGGATCGACTCCAGCCTGCAGCGAAAGCCTGAACTTTTGCCAGCCGTGCTTCTACCTGTTCGGAAAGGTCACGCCACCGTTTTGGAAGCTCCTCCTGCAGCATAAGCCAGTCGTCAGCGGCCTGAGCACCACAAGCAAGCTCACTTTCAATCCAGCTCTCCCGAAGCTTGTTGTCCTCCTCATCCTGCTCAACAAAAGCGGTCACCAGCTGTTCCACCTGAAGCACACCTGTAATACGACTGCGCTGTTCATTAGAAAAGGTCCAGTTCCGCAGCAGCTTGTCGGCTTCTTCGCGGTTATAACCACCTGCCAGTAATAGGCATGTCCAACGCAGCAGCACATGATCCCCGGACAAATGCTCCAGACCAGCTAACAAGTCTTTGTTGAATCTGGAGGAATCCACCGGGGCTTTGACATACTCCAGGGCACGACTGCGAAATAACAATTCCAAGCCCTTCAGTGGGTGAGGGCCCGCCATCATTTTCACCATCTCGGTTCGAACCCGTTCCATAGCGATATGCTGAAGCAGTTCACGCTGATGAACAAACCCTTTCCAGGTATTGTATGCAATTCTGAAATTGAACACAGAAGCGAACCTTACACAGCGCAGCATACGCAGCGCATCTTCACCAAAGCGTTCAACCGCAAGGCCCACACAACGTACAAGCTCCTGCTTGATATCGGTTTGCCCCCCGAATGGGTCAACCAACGTTCCGTTAACATCCATCGCCAGCGCATTCATTGTGAAATCACGCCGCTGCAGATCCTCTTTGATGTCCTGTACAAACTGCACTGCTGCCGGCCTGCGATTATCCCGGTAATCCGATTCCGTCCGAAAGGTAGTCACTTCAAAATAATAACCGCCTGCACGAACTGTTACCGTTCCATGCTGCAGTCCCGTAGGAATACAATCTTCAAATAGTGCCATGACCTGCTCGGGTGAAGCAGAGGTTGTAATATCCATATCATCGACAGCCCACCCCAGTAATTCATCACGGACACAGCCGCCAACCCAATAAGCCTCGAAACCGTGTGTATTCAATTGAGTGAGTACGCGCTCACTTTGTTTTGCCATTTCGGCATCTGCTTGAGTCCATTGAACCACCACATCTCACCTCTTTTCCTGCCTGTTGTGGTCCCCCAACTTTAACCGCACACCGGATTCAGACTAGGGATTTCTCTTCCAAGGACACGATAATATATCTGTTCGTATTTCAGGCGGATGGAGTCATTACAGAAATCATGATGTGCACGCTGAAGACAAGCTTCCCGAATATCCGCAGTCAATTTTTCGTCGGTCAGCAGACGAATCGCGTTCTCAGCCATGGACGCGGTATCGCCGATTGGCGAGAGGAACCCTGTTTTCCCATGTATAACAAGCTCGGGAATTCCGCCAGCCTCAGAACCGATCGTCGGTACACCACAAGCCATCGCCTCAAGTGCAACAAGACCAAAGCTTTCTTTCTCTGACGGCAGCATCAGGATGTCGGCCATCGATATTACCTGCGCGATATCATCCTGTCTGCCGAGGAAATGAACCTTGTCATCCAAGCCCAGCTCTTTGATTTTACATTGAATCTTGGGCAGATCAGGGCCCTCACCCACAAACAGCAGCTTCGCAGGCACTTTTTCCTGAACCTGACGAAATACTTCCACTACATCCTGCGTCCGTTTGACCGGTCGAAAGTTGGAAATATGCATAAGTATCTTTTCATGAGGAGCAGCTATATCCCGACGCAGACTTACCGCATCTCTTGGATAATACACACGTTTATCTATAAAGTTGTAGGTCAGATCGATCGGACGCTGGATGTCCAGCAGTTCGACCGTTTCACGAATCAAATCCTGGGACACAGCGGTAACCGCATCGCTTTCATTGATTGCGAGCCGAATCAAGTCTTTCAAAGATTCATCCTGAGCCAGTACCGTAATATCTGTTCCGTGGAGCGTTGTCACCACTTTAAGGTTGTCCCCGACCATCTGTTTGGCTAGAAAAGCACACACTGCATGGGGTACCGCGTAATGTACATGAAGCAGGTCAAGCTGCTGTGCTTTCGCCACCTGTGCCATCTTGGTCGCCAAAGACAAGTCATACGGAGGATAACGGAACACGTAGTAATCATTAACCTCGACTTCATGATAAAAAATATTTTTCTGAAATTTTCCTAATCTGAAAGGAATACTGTTCGCAATAAAATGAACCTGATGCCCCTGTTCGGCCAGCAATTTGCCGAGTTCCGTTGCAACAACCCCAGATCCTCCGAGGGACGGATAACAGGTAATTCCGATTTTTAGCTTACGATCCATCCGGTTGGACGCTCCTTTGATCTCCCGCAATGTGCAGGTTGATATCATGCAGCGGAAATTGATAGTTGGCATGATTCGTTGAAGTGTAAAGTCATTGTTCCATCTATATATACCGATACTTATTTAGTTTAGACGCCAAACTGCTTCACCACATAAGGTGTTACCGTCGCAAAGCCTTCCGCATATGGAATAAGACTGCGCTGTCCTAGCAGGGAATCACGTGCCCTCACCCGCTCAATGTAACCCTGATTCAGCGGAGTTGAAACGATCCCTTCGCCCTGTTCAAATTGGGATCGGTAGCAGCGCAGCGACGCTTCTTTCTGTTCGTAGTGTTCCGTAATATCCACAATCAAATCCGTAGGACCGATATCGTTAATAAAATAAAAATACATCTGCTTCACCTGCACAGCAGGCATGTCCGGCATATAATTCCGAAGCTTCGCATTAAATACAGCCTCCTGCACAAGTTTACTGCACATGATATGATCGGGATGCCGATCCTCCCAATAAGGTGCAAAAACGATGTGCGGTGCATGCCTGCGTATTTCCGCTGTAACTGCTTGTACTTGTTCCGGTGTAATATGGAGTCCACGGTCAGGCAGCCCGAGATTGGTCCGACACGAAAGACCGAGGACGCGTGAGGCTTGCTCCGCTTCCTCGGTTCTGCGCTCCACGGTGCCGTTGGAAGACATCTCCGCACGAGTCAGGTCACATACGCCTACCTTGAATCCGGCAGCTGTATGTTTTGCAATCGTTCCAGCCATTCCAATCTCGGCGTCATCTGCATGTGCACCGAAGATGAGAATATCCAGGCTCATTGTGAGTCACCCGTATTCATTCCTGCCTCCGGCTTGTACTTATGTACCAGTTCTCTCCAAGCAAAGTCACCGCGATCCAGCGCTTTAACTAAAATCTCGGCGGTTGCAATATTAGTCGCAAGCGGAATCCCCTGAACGTCACATAGACGAAGCAGCGCATTGATGTCAGGCTCATGCGGCTGTGCCATCAGCGGGTCACGCAGGAAAATGATCAGGTCCATCTCGTTTTGCGCTACCAAAGCACCGATCTGCTGGTCGCCTCCAAGCGGCCCCGATTCGAAACGATGAATCTGCAGGGATGTGCCTTCCATAATACGAAGACCTGTTGTACCTGTCGAATACAATTGATGATCTGTAAACACAGGCTCATAAGCGGTAACAAAGTTTACCATTTCTTCTTTTTTACGATCATGGGCAATAAATGCGATTTTCAACATGACAATCTTCAATCTCCTTTAGTCGATAAAGTGGTCAAAGCCGTATACGAGTCCTGTATATTCCATTACCTTTTGTACACCAATCTTGACTCCTGGCATATAACCAGCACGCTCGTAGGAATCATGACGAATCTTCAGCGATTGTCCATAATCACCGAATACCACTTCCTGCTGTGCGAATACACCTGGCAAACGTACGGAGTGAATGCGGAAGCCATTGTAGTATCCACCGCGTGCTCCCTCAATTGTCTCTTCTTCATTCGGATTGCCTTGACGAATCTCCTCACGATTAGCTGCAATCAGTTCCGCTGTTTTGATCGCCGTTCCTGATGGTGCATCCAGCTTCTGATCGCCGTGATATTCAATAATTTCCACGTTAGGCATATGTTTGGCAGCCTGTGCTGCAAAACGCATCATCAGGATTGCTCCTATGGAGAAGTTAGGTGCAATTAGTCCGCCAATGCCTTTCTCCTGGCACTGCTTGTCCAACTGTTCGATCTGCTCCGGCGTAAAGCCGGTAACACCCATGACAGGTCTTACGCCATGGCGGATTGCAATCTCTGTATGAGCAAAGGCAAACTGCGGCACTGTAAAATCAACCATGACCTGCGGCTTGGTTTCGGCAAAAGCCATCTCGATATCGTCTGTTACCAACACACCACACTCAGGTAAACCTACCAGTGTTCCAGCATCTGTGCCTGCTCCGGAGCGGTTGACAGCGGCGGCAAGCTCCAAATCCGGATCCTGCAGTACCAGCTTCACCACTTCACGGCCCATCCGGCCAGCCGCTCCGATCACGGCAACTCTTATCACTTCACTCATCTTGGCTGCATCTCCTTCACTTGTTAGATCATCTAAATCGTATTAACCCAGCTTTTTCATTCAGTTCACTGTTTAACTGTAATGATTACTTACTGCATGGATTTCATACGCTGCTTCGTTTCCTGTAACATCTGATACAGCTGCCCATTCTGCGGATCAAGCAGGATTGCATCCTGTAGTGTCTGCAGAGCACTTTCGTATTCATTCAGATCACTGTATGCCAGCGCCAGCATGACATGGGCTTCCACAGACAGCGGGTCCAGCCTAACAGCTTCTTTGAGAAGAAGAGAAGCTTCGACAACGGGCTTGGTGTTTGTTTGAACGGTCTGTTCAAGCAGCATCTTAGCTTTGATCGTCAGCTGCTTCGCCTCAAGTGTCTGCATATGCAGCACGTATTCTTCGGCGCCCTCGGACAATTCCACCGCCTTGCGAGCATATTCCAGCGCAGGAAGCAGATGTTTGCTTCGTGCATGTGTAATGGAACAGCGATAGTACAATTCGGCATGTTCCGGGTGAGCATGGATGGCCGCTTCGAACCAGCGAATGGCCTGCTCAAAATCATTTTGTAATATACAGCGATAAGCCTGCTGCATATAATCTTCCGGTTTCATCATCAAGCTGACCCTCCCCGTGCGGGTGATGGTACAGCATATGTAATCTACGCCTAATCGGTGTTTTTTGGAGTCCACCGATTTGCGTCTCGGGTATTAAATTTATGCATGACTTTGTCATGTGCCTCAGCCAAATCAATACCAAGCGAGTTTGCAAAACATATGGTGATAAATAAAATATCTCCAAGTTCAAGTTCAATAGAATTGGCAGCTTCGGAAGCTTTCTTCGGTTTCTCTCCGAACTCGTGATTCACTTCACGGGCAAGTTCTCCAACCTCTTCAGACATCCGGGCCAGCATGGCCAGAGGACTGAAGTATCCCTCTTTGAACTGGGAAATATAGAGGTCAACCTCACGCTGCATTTCTGCCAGACTTTTCTCCATGAGAGCAGGTTCTCCTTCTATTCTGATGTCGTGTTTGTTCCTAATAATATCAGTTATTGAGGCTCACTTCCACCAGAATCCTGCACAAATCATTTTTAATGTCTGGCACAAATCCGTTTTTAAAGGATATAGAAACAGGTATACTAAGATGGGAATGATTGCTTCCCCATTCTAATTCAAGTATAGAGAGGGATCCTATGAGTACTGCCAAAACGTGGGTTCAATTAAAGCTTGTACTGCCCATTTTGCTGGGTACAGCCTTGTATGCTTTCGGGCTGCTTTATTTTATTATCCCCAATCAGCTGATGGAGGGCGGACTTACCGGAGTTACTGTGCTGATTAACTACGCCTTCGGTGTTTCCCCATCACTGACCACTCTGATTTTAAACGTTCCGCTGTTTCTCATCGGTCTTAAGGTGCTTGGCAGTAGACAAATGGTGTATACCGGAATCGGAATCGGGGCTCTGACTGCTTTCCTCTGGCTGTTCGAGAAGTTGATTCATCGGGGCTGGATTGAACCGTTACATACCGAGAACGATCTGCTCTTAGCTGCCTTATATGCAGGAGTTACCTTGGGAGCCGGCCTAGGCATTGTTTTTCGCTGGGGCGGGACAACCGGCGGATCTGACATTATCGCCCGGATTCTGAACCGAAAATATGGATGGAGTATGGGTCGTGTGCTGCTGGGCATCGATTTTGTCATCATTGGACTGTCACTCATCTACATTCCTAAGGAAAAAATTCTGTATACGTTAGTTGCCGTGTTTATCGCCTCAAAAGTGATTGACTTCATTCAGGAAGGGGCGTATTCCGCTCGCGCGTTTATGATTATCAGCGACCACGCTCCCCAGATTGCAGAACAGATTACCAAAGACATGGATCGCGGAGTAACACTTATTCCGGCCATTGGCGCATACTCAAAACAAGCCAAACATATGGCCTACTGTGTTATTTCCAGACAGGAATTCCGCAGACTGCAGACGATTGTTCGTTCCATCGACCCGAGAGCTTTTGTCATTATCAGTGACGTGCATGATGTGCATGGAGAAGGCTTCAAAGAAAGCTAACTTCATTAACCTTTAGGGAATACAAAAAACCTCTTCCGTTCTAACAGCCAGGAGATTGGCCTGCTGCGGCAGGAGGTTTTTTTATTTTCTGATAAATGATTAGGAAGCAGGTTCACTAACGGCGATATGTAAAGATATCCTGCTGCTGTGCACGATATTTGCGGTATCCCGCATAACAAAGTGCCGCAGCGATAGCTGAACTGATGACCAGGCCGGCTGCCCGGCGGTCGGCACCCTGTACAAAAGGCACAAAGGCACTCTCGTCCTTCTCACGTCCAAACAATCCGTTTACCAATTCTTCTCCATGAGCGGCCATGCTCCGAATCTGCGAAGTATCAGACTGCTTGGCTTGTGTCAGTCCTTTAAGATGGGATAACCACGCATCGATCTGTGCAATCTGATACGGTTCAAGACGAATCATCGCTGCGGGACGGATCGTTTCGTAGTGATCCTCAAGAACGCTGTAACGATTAGCCAGAACCGCTGCCGTCTCGTTCTGATTCGCTGCCAGTGACAGCGCATCCAGATCATTCTTCACGATCTTGTAATATTGAAGCCAGAGCGGTTTGGCCGGATTGGCCAGACTGTCCGCTGCAAGTCTGAGTTTGGCCGAGGCCTGCTGCAGCAAAGGCTTATCGCCTTTGAATTTGGCCGCAGCCTCTTTAACCTCTACCACCGTCTCGGACAAGGCATGAATGCCCTCAACTGAAGTTTTCCCCTCGAACGAAACATGCTCCAGACTATTACTGATACGCACAATACTCGCGCGTACCTCCTCCATATTATTTTCGAGCGCTTGACGGTATAATACAGCCGCTTCTTCGTTTAATTGTGCAATCGAGGAATTAGAGGATACTTCCTGGTTACCATTTGGATTGGATTCATCACTTTGCGCGGATACCAGGTACGAACCATGTGTCCAAAGCAGCAGAGCCATGAGTGATACCGACAACCAGCCCGTCATACTCCTGAATGTTCTCTTCATGGACATCCCTCCCATCATCAATGTATGGTGAGGAATGTCCGGTTAGAACAAACCTGGCAAGTACGTTCAGGCTCTTTTGGCCTGCCTTAAGGCAAGCCACGCGGCGAGAATACTTACAATGGTCAAAGTGAACGTAAAATTGCGAACAGCTTGTACATGCTGATACAGCGCCGCAGGAAGCCAAGGATAAATGTCATATGTATAATCCATCGTATCGTTCAGCAGCGTCCAGAGACCTGCCACAATCAACGACAACCAGCGGAAGCCAAAGAAACGTACATAGATCAGTGCCTCAATGGCCATCGCACTGTGGGAAGCAATCAGCATCCAATCCTGCCAATGCTGTGCACCTCCTTGAGCCCAACCTGCGAAAATAATGGATACAGCCCACACACCATATTTTACAGAAGTGACGACTGCCAGAGCCTGAATAACATGCCCGATGCGCCGCAGAACTGCCGACTTCACCGGATACAGTATCCACAACAAGGCTAATGTAAAAAACAAGCTCGCTGTCGGGCTGTCCGGGACAAATACGATCTGCCACACCGGCTGCTGTGCCAGTGTCAGCTTCATCTGCTCGCCATACCAGATATAGCCATAAACCGTGCCGAGCGCATTACACCAGAACAAAAGCCACAGGAAATACCGATGGGTCAGAAACTCCCTGCTCCAGAAAAACGATAAAGCCACGTGCACTGCACCTTCTTTCTCTATTCTTTTATTGATCTCCATTCCGGCAGCTGAATACCGTGTTTCCTCCAAAAGACTTCAAAAAAACCTGATCGAATAACGATCAGGTTTTTTCATTAATTCGATTTTACTGTTCTGCCTTCTGTTTCGCAAGCCATTCGGCTAGGTGAGTGATTTCCTCATCGGTAACCCCTTGGGCTATAGCGTTGTCATACATTTGAGGCATACCATTGTAGCCATCTTTAATAATCGTTACAATCTCTTCCTGGCTGTGTTTGTCGCCAACACCCCGGAGAGAAGGCGCATTGCCTTGGCCTTTCATATCAGCTGCGTGGCAGCCAATACATCCGGCTTTTTTGTACGTTTCCATCGCAGGATCGTCTTTGTCCACAATCGCGATCTCTTCCTGCTGCTGACCTGGCGCGTTGGAAGTAGGCAGTCCCTGTTCATGTTTCTCCAGGGCCTCTTCCTCCCGCTGAATATGCTCCGGTTTCTGTCCTGTCGCTTCAAGCTCATGTTTGTAATGTGTCCACGCTACATTCGTGAGATAGAACACCGAAATAACAGACAGCAGCATTAAAGACGATGCAATTGGACGTTTGTAAAAACGACGTTCTTTCCCTGTATCCAGGAAGGGGGCCAGAAGCAGCGCTCCGAAAGCAACACCACTGACACCCAGCACGCCGAGCAGAACGTAGTCTCCCGATGCGTAAGGATACTTCAGATACTGATACAGAAAAAGAAAGTACCAGTCGGGCATCGGAATAACCGATGCACTTGGATTAGCCGGATACCCGAGAGGTGCTGGTTCCGAGATGGTCAGCACCAGAATACCAACCAGGACAACAACCCCTACCATCCATTCCTTCAGCAAAAAGTTAGGAATAAATGCTTCCGATTTGCCAGGGTATGCGGTGTAATCCGGCGGAGTAATAAACCCCGAGCCTTTGCGGACGCGTGAATCACCGACAAAGATAACCTTTTCTTCATCCTTGTTCTTGTGCCCGTGAGCCATTACCTTTCCTCCCTTCTCTCGTTTATAGTGGTCCCGAAATGCCCTGTCTTCGGATCATAATAAAGTGTCCGACCAGCAGCACCAGCAGCACCGCAGGGAGGAAGAAGACATGCAGTGCGAAGAACCGTGTCAGTGTCTGTGCACCAACGATCGTTCCTCCCTGCAGGAACTCCTTGATGATCGGTCCAAGCCAAGGTACAGTGTTCGCGATCTCCAGCGTTACTTTTGTTGCGAAATAAGCTTTGTTGTCCCAAGGGAGCAAATATCCGGTCAAACCCAGACCCAGCATGACGAAGAATATCAACATGCCTACAACCCAGTTCATTTCACGCGGAGCCTTGTAAGAGCCTGTGAAGAATACACGCATCGTATGTAAGAACATCATGACGATAACCAAACTGGCTCCCCAATGGTGCATACCGCGTACAATCTGGCCAAAAGCTACTTTCGTCTGCAAATACTCTACACTTGCGTATGCATTAATAATATCCGGTACGTAGTACATTGTCAGGAACATGCCTGACAGAATCTGAATAACTGTAATAAAAAACGTCAATCCGCCAAAACAGTATACGAATGCGGAAAAGTGATGCGCCGGGTTTACATGCTCTGGCACTTCATGATCCGCAACGTCCCGCCAGATTGGCGTGATGTCAAGACGCTCATCAATCCAGTCATAGACATTTTTAAACATCTGCGTTCACGCCTCCTATTTCACTCGGGTGTTCGGAACAATCTCGCCCAGATAAACCCAGCCTTGTTCCTCCTTAACCACGTATTCATCCAGTGGTTTCGGGGCAACGGCAAGATTCTTCCCTTCCTTGTCATAGTGCGCACCGTGACATGGGCAATGGTACTCATTCGGATAATTTTTGTCACTGTTCCAGCCTACTGTACAGCCCAGATGTTTGCAGATAGGTGAAAGTGCGTAAATTTTTCCTTGTTCATCCTTGCGAATCCATGCCACCAACGAGGCATTACTCAAATACCAGCCATCCTGCTGTTTCAGTTCAAACGTAAATTCTTGAGGTTCATTTGTAATTTTGCTGATCTCAGCCACTTTGACAGAGGTTCCTTCTCCCTTGTGCTGCAAAATCGGGTCCACCGCAAAACGGACCATAGGAAGAATTGCACCGGCGGCCATGTAGGCTGTAGCTCCACCAAGCGTGTACGTCAAAAACTGCCTGCGCGACATTTCCATTCTGCTTGGCGGTTTAATCGAGGCTTCGTGCTGGTCATGCTCACTGCTCATACTGTCTCCAACCCCCTTTTTCAGCCAACTCTCTCAACCGTTTTCATTATCATAAATTCCACGACTTACTAGAACATACATAATCATATAGTAGCCCCAGAACACCGTCAAGAATTTGTCACACATTTTTAAGCTTCATTTGTAAGCGTTATTAAAAAACTGTTGGAAATTTGTCACATTTGTCATCAAGACGTCACTTTTTCCATAAATCTCGAATACATTCCCCAACATACCCTGCTATTGCTTCACTTCCCATTTCTTGAACGAGATCCCTTTGACTTAAAAGCAAGTCTGCATGCGGAATTTCCATATTCAAAAAAGATCCATCTGCTGACATAATAACCACATATTTGAAACCAGAAGCTTTTAGTTCCGAGGACAAGGTATTTAATGTCATTGACATTTCCGTACTCGTGTAATGATAGGCCGGATACGTCATAATTCGACCTTTAAATGGAATTTCAACCATGTCCATAAAATCTCTAAGCCGTTCCAGCGCTTCAGTTGCTTGAACCGGAGACTGTTTACCGTTCATAGCTGTGAACGGAACAAGGCATGTGTCCAAATAGAGCTGCAGTTCAGCCCAGCTGTCTTGATTCATCTCGCTGAATTTCAATTCCCTATATCCCCTTCCTATCCATTTTATTCCCATATTATATATGAGCATATGTTATAAAGCCAGATATTCATTTCATTTAGATGTATATATCAAAAAAAGGAATGCGCAGCTGCGCATTCCTCTGTAGTCAGTTTACTCTTATTCTATATGATCCGTCGTTGATCTGTTAATTGATCGTTCTCAGTTCATCCGTCAGATTCCGGAAAGCTACTTCGTCTCCGGCAGCCAACGCCTTGTCGATTTCCAAATAAAGCTTCTCACTCCGCTGTTTGCGAAGCGCCTCGTCCCAGACCATCTCAGCTGCCAGCCCCAACATGACTTCATACGTAACTTTCATTTTATCCAATAGGATGCACCTCCAAAACGGATTTAAGAGCTCCTATATTCTCTTCCTTTGATCACATAACCCAGTGAAGTTTTCGACATCCGCTGCAGATCAGCTTCGGTCAATTCACGAATCACTCTGGCCGGCGTGCCCAAAGCGAGAGTATAGGGCGGAATTTTACTATTCTCAGTCACCACAGAACCGGCTCCAATCAACGAATACTCACCGATATCAGCACCATTAAGCACAATGGCCCCCATGCCAATCAATGTCCCTGTTCCAATGGTACAACCATGTATGATTGCAGCATGTCCTACAGAGACATCATCCCCCAGAATTAGGGGCTGATTGGTGTTCACATGTCCGACAGCATTATCTTGAATATTGCAGCGCTTTCCAATCTTGATAGGCGCCAAGTCAGCCCGCAGGACCGCATTAAACCACACAGAAGATTCTTCTCCCATATGCAGATCACCTATCAATTTCGAACCTTCAGCCATGTATATCGAAGGGTGCAGCTGTGGTTGTATACCTTGGTATGGAATTATCATTCGTATCACTCCTTAATTTGGGAGTGATTGTAGCAACTTGTCCTTCACTTGTCAAACTCGATCTGCTTAACATCAGCCGAGATTGAGCGGCAGGAGGCTGCAAGTCTTGATCCCCAGGCAGTCATCTGCACTGTTCTACCCTGTTCATGCACACCTGCGCGAATCAACCCGAGGTGCTGCATCATTCTGATGATTCTCTTTTCATATATGTCTTCTGCAGTATCGTAATAGAACGGCTGAATGAAGGGTCCGATTTGCTTAAAAAGCGATTCCGTCGTAGACCAATCACCTGCACATTCACCTGTCCAGTACACAATTGAGGACAGATTAGGAACAGCACCTTTATAAAGTCTTAACCAAAACCGAAACAGCTGTATCATCTCCGCAGCGTTCTCGGCCCCCAGCTTTTCTTCACCAGCCACTGTCAGTTTCAAAGCACAATGTTCTTCACGGATCAACCGGTTATGAAAGGCGTAATCATACACCAGTGCGAAGCGGTCAGGGTAATCTTTGAACGAACGGCCGTATCCGAAGCGCCATCCGGATCTGCCCACCAGTTCTTCAGAGATATGCAGATGCTCCATAAGCTGCTGCTGTGAACGGCGATACATCATCCCTTCCGCATTAACAGCGATCTCATGCTGCTTCACAAACTTTAGGAAAAGCTTCAGGTCTTCTGCCATCAGATGGTATTCCTCGCGATACATAGACGGTTCGGATGTCTTGACGATACCCGCTCTTAAATGTGCAGCTAACACATCTCTGAACCTGAGTTTCAAATCTTGAGGCACTTGATAGAGATACCTGGTCTGCTGCGTAGTCCCGTTGAAGAGCCATCCGCTTTGGGTAAAGCGAATGATAAGATCTCGGGGACTCGAACCTGCCTCACTCTCCTTTTTGTCCATCGATTGACGGGCTATGGCGATGAGCTCTTCCATACCATAATACTGGCGGGGATCAAATAACAGGTTATTTAAAAACCGTTGGTCAGCCTGATTCAATTGACGTACCTGCTGCTCAAAGAAAGGTTTGCTGCCCAATGTCGAGAGGATGCTCTGGATGAGTTCATGTTTGGAATTGGGCTTGCATTCGCATTGATAGTAATCTGCTATTCGATTAAGCTGGCCAATATCAGCAAAAGTCAGCATATCTGCTAGATTCATGGGTCCATCGCCTCGCCCGCTCACTGTTTTCGGCTGCTGATTAAGACCTGAAACAGTGTGGTTTTGTAAACATGGTTGACGGATTCTCCATAATCTAAACCTCTTTTTGTAAACTTTTTTTGTTTTTCACCATCTTATGCCTGAAATTGTGCAATCAGAAGAAAAACAATAGAGTACACTCGGTATTTCCATCCATTCTCTCAAATCAATATTACATAGATAAAAAAAACAACCTGAGCTGTATCACTCAGATTGTTCGGCAGTGTCCATCGACAGATGTTGTGTGCAATTGTATAAAAGCGGAATCCAGTCCTCACGTTCTTTTTCAAGAATGGTCAGGGACAAGTTACCAATTCGCTCTTTGTATTTATCTTGAAATAACGCTGTTAACAGGTTGGCAAGGAAAGCACCATGCGTTACAATCAATACATTTTCCTGCGAGTGAGAAGACCATAAATCCTCTAGAAATGCCACCGCACGTACCTGAATATCCGCGATGTTCTCTTGTCCTAGGTCAAGTGTATCCCAGGATTCTCCCCATCTCGCAACTCTCTCATCCGAAGTAAGGCCCTCCACTTGGCCAAAACCTCTTTCCTTCAATCGTGCATCCGGTTCAAGCATCGGTACCTGAAGCATTTGTGAAAGGATTTCGCCTGTCTCCTGCGCCCTTGATAAGCCGCTGGTTACAATATAATCCCAGTGATACTTTTCAGACTGCAGACGTCTACCGAGACGTTCTGCCTGCCTGCGTCCTTCCTCGTTCAACGGAATATCTGTCTGTCCTTGTATACGGCCAGCTGCATTCCAATCTGTGAGACCATGACGAACAAGTCCGATCCGCACACTCATCCCTCATTTCTTCACCCGTTGACATCCAGGTTGGTTACCTACACACCCACACCTTGTTTGCGTTTAGTCGTCGATCGATGCATACGCCCAAGTGAAAACAAAGCCATCCCGATTGCCAGCAGGGATAACGCCATCCAGTACTGTGGATAGGCAGGGCCCATACTCACAACAAAAGGTTCAATAATGCTCCCCTTATCCGCTTGCGGAATGCTGTACTGGTATAATTCCGAGGATGAAGATGCACTTCCGGCAACTCCTGTCTCAAGAATACCTGTAGTGATAACATTGGACTTCTCAGCCTCTGATACTGCTGGCTTAAACATCGCCATGTACAGGGAAGCTGCATAAAAAAATAGCCAGGAACGCTGCAATCCATAAAGACATATGTTTACGGATCGCCGCAGAGAAACGATTCACCTTTGCCTCTTCCGGCAGCAGCCATGGAGACTCCGCATAAATCCGGTCCATAACATTACGGTTAACTCTCTCTGCCTGCTGCTCTGTTACGGGTGCCGGAATACTGTGCAGGAGCATCTGGGCTTCCTCCCAGACTTCAAACTGCTCCGAACACTCTTCACAACCAGCGAGATGTGCTTGAAATGCAATTCGCTGTGGATGAGATTTCGGCAAGTCCCAGACCAGTGCAAACAGTTCCTGGGCTTCATTGCAATTCATCGGTTCTTCATCCCTTCATATGGCTCGTACATCGGCTCGAAGAAATAAGGTTCCAACTGTGTTTTTACGCTTGATCTTGCCCTAAACAGCAGCGATTTCACAGAACTGACGCTCTGTCCCAAAATACCCGCAATTTCCTGGTAGTCCAGCTGATCATACTCTCGAAGTATAATCGCAGAGCGCTGCTTCTCTGGCAGATTGTTAATCGCATCCCTAACCAGCATAACCCGCTCGCTGCGCAGCACAGCATGCTCTGGAGCATTCTCCATCGGAGCAACAGGAACTACACCGCTCTCTTCGAGCGGAACGTTTCCACTACGCTGTTTGCGAAGCTCACTCAATACCGTATTTCTGGCAATGGTATACAGCCAGGTGGAGAATGAAGCGTCCACCTCACGGAAAGAGTGTAAACTGCGGAACGCCTTGTAGAATGTCTCAGAACAGAGATCTTCCGCCAGCAGCTCCATATTGGAACTTTTCAACATATGATATACGAAAGCCAGTATTTTACGCTGATAACGACTCATCAGCTCGGAATATAACTCCACGTTACCTTCCTTGATCTCTCGAATCAACTGGGAATCCGTCATTTGAGTGCGACCCCTCCTCGCCCATCCATGTGCTTCTCCCCGTTCGACTCTATCCATGTATTACCGAACAGGCGTAAAAAAGTTGCGGTTTCAACCGCATAAAAAAAGCGTCAAGCGCCATTCACGGCCCTTCCGCCAAATTCCCCTATGTAATGGCAATTTCCCCAACGTTTCTACATAACAGTAACATTGTACAACGGTCTGCATCATCCTGGCAAATCCGTTGGATTCCGCTTTAGCCCGACTTGACATTCATATGCCGCTTAATTCGTCGTCATGACTTCGTTTCAAGGCTTCTTGGAAGCCTTGCATAATATAGACGTGTTAAGTTCTAAAAAGGTTACAAAAATGAAATATTTTTTTCAAAAAAATTTTATGATGCTGTTAACTGTATTGTTTATGCCGTCAGCTGCTTGCTTCATCTCCGGAATTCAGCTGTAGTAGAGATTCATTTCCCTAAATTTCCGCCAAATCTAACTTTATACAAATATTTTTGTTCAAAGTGTTGACAAAATGAAAACGTATACATATAATAAAAGTACAGTATGGTTTCTCTCCACTCCTATCCAATAACTGTATTGCTCCACGTGAGCAATGGCCGCTTATGTAAGCGGTCTTTTTTTTGTCCTTAAATGCTAAATCCTCTTTCAATTACAAAAAAGAGGGCTTTCGCCCTCCCTCTGCCGCCTAAACCCAAACCTGATATCCCAGAGAATCCAGCAATGCCTTCGCCTTTTCCATGTCCTCTTCTTGGCGAAAAGACAGCCGCATAATCCCCGGCACATCCACGCGGTTTTCAATAATTTCAAGGTTGCTCAAGTTGATATCATTTGCCCCGAGCTCTGTTGCAATTTTACCGATCATCCCCGGTGCATCCTGTACGTCTGTATACAGATCAAACAAAGGCGAGATCATGCCTTTGCGCCGCTCAGGCAGTACACTGCGGAATTCACGTGCCTGACGGAATGCATCTTCAATGCCTTCCCCGTTCTGCTGTTCCAGCATCGTTGTAAAAGCCGTCATCTGACTGTTCCAATCCTTAAGCAGGTCCAGCAGCACCTCCCGATTGCTTAACAGGATATCCCTCCAAACAATGGCGTCACTGGACGCAATCCGTGTAATATCCCTAAAACCGCCTGCAGCCAGCATTTTATACAATGGATTGGATTCATTGTACTCACGCACCTGATTGACCAAGGCAACAGCAATAACATGAGGCAGATGACTGATGGCCCCAACAATATCATCATGCAGCAGCGGCTCTACCCGAACAATCTGGGCCCGGGTATACGCTAACAGCTCGGACAAACGGCTGTACGCCTCCTCAGGCACATGCACGGAAGGAGTCAGCACATAATAGGCGTTCTCGAATAATACGGCTGAGGCCGCATCCACGCCTGCTCGTTCGGAACCCGCCATCGGGTGCCCCCCGATAAAGTACGCATCCTTCAATCGGACATGTTCTGCACAAGCGGCGATGGAAGCTTTGGTGCTGCCAACATCTGTAATGATGCAGCCCTTTTTCAGCGGTAGTCTGGATAGTTCTTCAAAATAAGCTTCCAATAGGCCAACAGGCACACACAAAAAAATGAAGTCGGCATCCTGCACCGCTTCCTCCAGAGAGAGCGTTGCAGCATCCACTACTCCGCTCGCTATGTACTTGTCTTTTAATTCCTCTAAATGTGCGTAACCCATCACGGTAATCCCCGGCTTGCCTTTGAAGCAAAGCGCTAGTGAACCACCGATGAGCCCGACACCAATCATTGCAATTTTTATTGTCATCGGTCCTCACTCTTTTCGTCGCCAGTATTAAGGGCGTGCTGCCGTGTTCTCCGCCAGTGTGTTCTCCAGCGCTGTTACAAAAGCACGATTCTGCTCCGCTGTTCCTACAGACACACGAATGTACGTTGGATAGACGTGAAAGCCCGAACGAACGATAATGCCCTGTTTTAACAAAGACTGAAACGCTGTAACGGATGGCATGTTCACATCGACCAAAATAAAATTCCCTTGTGATGGGAAGTAAGGTAGTCCAAGGCGAGAAAATTCATTTTGCAGCCAAGCCCGATCTGATGCATTGCGCTTCGCACATTCTTGGACAAAATTCTGATCCTGAAGTGCAGCCTTTGCTGCGACCTGTCCAAAGCGGGAGGTATTGAACGGTTCGCGTACACGGTTAATCAGATCGATGATCTCCGGACGTGCGACCCCGTAGCCTATACGGAGCGATGCCAAGCCATAGATTTTGGAGAAGGTCCGCAGGACAACCAGATTCGGATAACGATCAATCAGCGGAATACTTTGCGGATAAGCTTCATCGGTTACGAATTCATAATAAGCCTCATCCAGCACAACCATTACACTTGACGGTACCTGATCCATAAAGCCGATGAGCTCTTGTTCAGAAATAATCGTGCCGGTTGGATTATTTGGATTGCACACCCACACGGCTTTGGTTTTCTCGTTAATCCGGGCGAGCATTGCCGGCAGGTCATGAGTGCCATCCTTCAAAGGCACTTCAATCGTTACGGCGCCTTCGATATCCGCATTGCTTTTATATACGGAGAAGGTCTGGTCCGCCATAATCGTTTCATCTCCAGGGAGAAAAAACGCCCGCGTGATCAGCGCAATGATTTCATCCGATCCACATCCGAATATCAAATGATCTCGCTCCACCCCGAGGTGCTTGGCAAGCACCTCGGTCAGTTCAGCAGAGCTGCCGTCAGGATAGATGCTTACGTTAGCCATTTCTCTTGTAATGGCATCCAGTACAGCGGGAGAGCTGCCATACGGATTCTCATTGGAGGCCAGCTTAATGACTTGCTCCAGCCCCAGCTCACGTTTGACTTCTTCAATCGGTTTGCCCGGCTTATAGACAGGCAGATTGACAATCTGGGATTTCGGTTTCAACTTGACCGCCTCCTGTTATTCAAAAAATTAGAGTAACGTGTACATAAATCGTTCAACACATATCGTTATCCTTTTAATTGTGCCACAAAGCTGCGAATTTGCAACAGTCCTGCTTCACGAGTATCCGGTTTTTCAAGCAGCGGAATCGCCTCTTCCACCTGGCGCACAATAGCACTTCCAACCACGACACCGTCACAGATACGAGAGAAGTGAGCTACCTGCTCATGACTGGAGATTCCGAAGCCCACGGCAACAGGAAGGTCCGTTAAACTCTTCACTGTTTCAATAAAACTCTCTACCCCATTGAAGAAGGATGCACGTTCACCTGTAACGCCGAGGGAAGATACACAATAGATGAACCCACGTGCCCCGGTAACAATTCGCTCAATTCGGGCATTCGACGTAGGAGCTACAAGTGGAACCAGATGAACACCCGCCTGATCGGCACGGCGGCGCATATCTTCTGCCTCCTCAATCGGTAAGTCCGGAATAATCATTCCGCTGATATCGTGTTTAATTAACTCGTCAAAAAATACATCCAGCCCCGTTTGCAGCACTGGATTGTAATACGTGAACAGGACGAATGGCAGCTTCACGCCTGCTTCACGAGCTTTGGCTGCAGTTTCCATCACCGTACGAATCGTAATTTGGCTTTTCAATGCGCGCTCGGAAGCACGCTGAATGACAGGACCGTCTGCGAGTGGGTCGGAATACGGCACACCAAGTTCCAATATGTCTGCTCCAGCGTGTTCCAGCTCTTTGATAATATCAATGGTAGTGTTCACATCAGGATCACCAACGGTAAGAAACGGGATAAGTGCTGTACGATTTTGTTCTTTTAATTGCTGGAAGGTTTGATCCATCAGATTCATTACAAGTTACCTCCCGTATACTTCATAATGGATTCTACGTCTTTATCTCCGCGACCAGACAAACAGATAACAACGATATCATCAGCTGTCCGTTCAGGCGCCAGCTTTACAACCTGAGCAACCGCGTGGGCCGACTCCAGCGCAGGAATAATACCTTCTGTACGGCTTAACAGCTGCAGTGCATCCAGGGCTTCCTGATCCGTAATCGGAACATATTGTGCCCGTTCAATATCCTTTAAGTACGAGTGCTCCGGTCCAACACCCGGATAATCCAGACCCGCTGAGATGGAGTGTGCAGGCTGTACCTGTCCATACTCATCCTGCAGCAGATAACTCATCGAGCCTTGGAATACACCATGTGTACCTTTACTCATCGTCGCCGCGTGGTACTCGGTATCCACACCTTTACCTGCTGCTTCAACACCGACCAATTTCACATCCTGATCTCCGATAAAAGGATAGAACATGCCAATCGCGTTACTCCCGCCGCCCACAGCCGCTACGATAACGTCCGGAAGGCGTCCTTCAATCTCCTGAATCTGACGACGTGTCTCATCCCCGATTACACGTTGGAAATTTCGAACCATCATCGGATACGGGTGAGGCCCAACAACAGAACCTAATACATAGAAGGTATCTTCCACATTGCTGACCCAATAACGAAGCGCTTCGTTCCCTGCATCCTTTAGTGTGCGTGTGCCCGATGTCACCGGGATCACCTCTGCTCCGAGCAGTTTCATGCGGAATACGTTAAGCTGCTGGCGCTGCGTATCTTCCTCACCCATGAATACTTTACACTCCAGTCCGAGCAGTGCAGCGACAGTTGCTGTTGCAACGCCATGCTGGCCCGCGCCGGTTTCGGCAATAACTTTCTTTTTGCCCATACGTTTGGCAAGCAGTCCTTGTCCAATCGCATTGTTGATTTTATGTGCACCTGTATGATTCAAGTCTTCACGCTTAAGATAAATTTTTGGTCCGCCCAGATGACGGGACAACTGCTCCGCGTGATACAGCGGTGTCTCCCGCCCGGAGTATTCACTCAGCAGATAGTTCAGTTCTTTGTTAAACTCTTCATCTTCAGAGAAGCGGCTGTATGCTTCCTCAAGTTCAATTAGTGCGTTCATTAGTGTCTCGGGTACGAAACGGCCTCCGAAGAGACCGAAACGCCCATGCTCATCCGGCAATTGATGCGTCATGCCTGCTTCACCCTTTCTACAAATGCTTTGATTTTAGTTATATCTTTAAGACCTTCCGTCTCCACACCGCTTGATACGTCTACGCCATCAGGTCTGTACATTAAAATTAATTGCTGCACGTTGTCCGCATGAAGCCCACCTGCAGCAAACATGGCGATCCGATGTTCAGCAGCCCAATCCGCATATGCAGGTATACGCTCCCAGGCAAATGTTTTGCCGGAGCCCCCGCCATATAAAGGGTCAAAGGTATCAAGCAGTACTGCATCTATATACTCCACATAGGCATGTAACTTCTGCATCGCCGTGTGGTCCGCGTTCTGTCCTGTATCATCTTCGGAAAAAGAAATTGCCTTGAACACCTGCACATTCCAGTGCTCCTTCACTTGTTTGCAAAATGCAGCACTTTCCTGTCCATGCAGCTGGATCACATCCAGAGACACGGTCTGCATCACATGTTCCAGTTCTTGAAGCGTTGGATTCACAAAAACACCTGCAAGCCGCGGACGCTCAGTTACGGACCACTCATTCAAAACCGTTCTCAACACTGCTGCCTGTTCAGGAGTAATTTGGCGGCGGGACTTGGCAAACACAACGCCGATATAATCCACAGGCAAGTTTATCATCGATTTTAGCACTTCAACGTCCTGAAGTCCACATATTTTTACGGCCGTTGACAGCGAGTGTCCTTGTTCGGGAGAACTGCTGCCTCTAAGGTTATCTGTCGAGTTATCCATCATTTTGGTCCCATCAGATCGTAAACAGCGGCTTCAACATTCTCTTTGCGCATGAGATGCTCTCCAACCAGTATACCATGCACGCCAG
Source organism: Paenibacillus sp. AN1007 (assembly GCF_040702995.1). Lineage (NCBI taxonomy): Bacteria > Bacillati > Bacillota > Bacilli > Caryophanales > Paenibacillaceae > Paenibacillus > Paenibacillus sp. AN1007. Next base: position 1,767,302 of record NZ_CP159992.1, on the reverse strand, counting down.
CTTCGATCAGGGGTTTCGTTGATTCCGCACCGTCGATCCCGCTTTCGCTAATCAGCGTCACACCGGGTGGAATTAATTCCATCAACTCCAGCGTAGTGTTTAAACTGGTTTCGAATGTTTTCAGATTCCGGTTATTTATGCCGACAAGTGTTGCCTCAGGAATCTCTAACACCGTCTCCAGCTCTGCCCGGTCATGAACTTCAATCAAAGCGTCCAGTCCGAGACTTTTCGCAAACGTCAAATATTGACGAATCTGCTGGGGTGTGAGGATGCTTGCAATTAGCAAAATGGCATCTGCTCCAAGAAGTCTAGCTTCAGCAATCTGTTTCTCGTCAATAATAAAGTCCTTGCGTAACAGCGGAATGTTCACTGCTCGGTGGATTGCCTGCAGGTACTCGTTACTGCCTTGGAAATAGGAAACGTCCGTCAGCACAGAGATGCAATCAGCCCCCGCGCGTTCATAGGCAGAAGCAATGTCTACCGGATGAAAATCCGGACGGATCAAACCTTTGGATGGCGAGGCCTTCTTCACTTCGGCAATAAGTCCCAGCTTGCGGTTGCGGTTGCTTGAAAGCGCCTGTTCAAATCCGCGTGCAGCAGGCAGCTGCTCAATCTTCTGCATCGCCTCATCCATGTTAAAAGTCTGTGCAAGTGCCTGCACTTCTTTATGTTTTGTCGCAACAATTCGATCAAGATACATGATTGTACGCCTCCGTTGTATGAATTAACTGTCCCAGCTTACTGGCCGCTTTACCCGAATCCACTGCCTCTGCAGCGATTTTAACCCCGTCTGCAATACTGTCCGCAAGGCCAGATACATAAATACACGCTCCTGCGTTCAGCAGCACAACATCCCGGTAAGCACTGCGTTCACCCTGGAAGATCCGATGTATAATTTCGGCGTTCTGTGCCGCATCTCCTCCAAGCACCGCGTCAAGCGGGTGCATGGACAGCCCCATATCACGTGGATCGATGTCATAGGTGTGCACTTCCCCATTACGCAGTTCTGATACCTGCGTAGGCGCAGAGATACTAATTTCATCCAGTCCATCATGACTGGCAACAACCAGCGCTCTTTTCAAACCAAGGCGGTTAAGAACTTCAGCAATCATCGGCGTTCGGGATCGATCATACAGACCGAGCAGTTGTCGATCAGCTCCAGCAGGATTCGTTAAAGGCCCCAGCATGTTGAAAATGGTCCGCACACCCAGCTCTTTCCTCGGGGCCGCTGCATGGCGCATGGATGGATGGTACACCTGTGCAAAACAGAAGCAGATTCCGATCTCATCCAGGCACTGTCTGGCCTGCTCTCCGTTAAGATGAATATTAACACCGAGTGCCTCTAGTACATCCGCGCTTCCTGCTTTGCCAGAGGCAGAACGATTGCCGTGTTTGGCTACGCGAACCGATACTGCAGAAGCGATAATCGCTGAGGCTGTAGAAATATTGAATTTATGAATACCCGATCCGCCTGTGCCGCATGTGTCCAGCAGTCCTCTACCGTCTGTCAGAATGCGTCCACCCTGTCCCCGCATGGCTTGAGCAAAACCAGTGATCTCATCCACTGTTTCCCCCTTCATGCGAAGCGCCATCAGCAGTCCGCCGATTTGAGCGGGAGTGGCTTCACCTTTCATGATGCAGTTCATCAGCTCACGAGCCTCGTGCTGTTCCAGATGGCAGCCATCCAAAATTTTTGCGAGCACCTGCTTCACTCCTTCTTCCTGTGAAACGGCTGCTTTTGACAGCACCCGGCTGTCATCCATGATTGGGTTTAAGTTCATTACGAGTCTCTCCTCTCTCAGTTCGCTGCCGAAGTTGGTGTAACAAAATAATCCGCGTTAGCCAGATTTAATTTGCGATCTTCAGCTTTTACAGGAAACATCGCTTCCGCTGTTCGAATCGCCTTTAATAATGCCTTCGCTTTGTTCACAGTCTCTTCATATTCCTTCTCAGGTACTGAATCCCATACAATACCGGCCCCGGCCTGCACATATGCTTTTCCTTTTTTGAAAATAATCGTGCGGATGGTAATACATGCATCCATGTTTCCGGAGAATCCGAGATAACCAATCGCTCCGGCGTAGGCACCTCGCGCTTCCTTTTCCAATTCTGCAATAATCTCCATCGCACGCAGTTTCGGAGCACCGGATACCGTTCCAGCAGGTAAACATGAAAGGAAAGCATCGAAGAAATCTTTATCCTCTCTCAGCTCGCCCGTAACGTTCGACACCATATGCATCACGTGGGAGTATCGTTCGATCTCCATAAACATGTCACACTTCACACTGCCGAACGTAGATACACGGCCCAAATCATTTCTTCCCAGATCCACCAGCATCAGATGTTCAGCGCGCTCCTTCTCGTCCTGAAGCAAATCCGCCGCAAGTGCGCGATCCTCTGCTTCCGTTGCTCCTCTGGGACGTGTGCCTGCAATCGGGCGCGTTTCTACGCGATTGCCGTCAACCTTAACCAGTGCTTCAGGCGAGGTTCCTACGATGATTTCATCGTCCATTTTCAGATAGTACATATATGGCGACGGATTCAGTGTCCGCAGTACGCGGTACACATGAAGGGGTGAAACTTCCGTATTAATATGAAAACGCTGGGACAGCACCACCTGGAAAATATCCCCTGAACGAATGTACTCTTTAGCCTGCTCCACATTGCCAATGAATTGTTCTTTCGTCAGGTTCGAACGAACATCTCCCAGATCCACATCCCCCGGAATCGAACGCGGGTTCAGGTTCTCGCCCGGTCCCTGCTGCTGCAAACGCTCAGCCGCTTGTTCCAGCTTCTCGGATGTGGCTGCATACGCCTGTCGAATCTCTTCGTCCGTCGCACCCTCCTTGACATGTACATTACCGACAAGCAGCATATGCTGCTTTACATGGTCAAACACGACGATCTGATCACAGAACATAAACCGAATGTCATCCATATTCAGATCATCCAGCGCATGAGCTGGAAGCTTCTCATAATACTGCAGCAGGTCATATCCGAAAAATCCGATCGCCCCACCCGTGAACGGAGGAAGTTCATCCAGCTTCGGGCTTCGGTATTTGCGAAGCAGTGCTTTAAGTTCTTCAATCGGTTTACCGGGCAGTTCACGAGTCTTCCCGGCTTCCTCCACGACAATGCGGCCTTTCTTCGCTGAAATCATCAAGAACGGATCGGTACCAATGAAGGAGTATCTCGCCCATTGAATGCCGCCCTCTACACTTTCGAGCAGGAATGCACGGTCATTATCCGCATAACGACGGAAGATACGAATCGGCGTCTCCATGTCAGCTAGAATTCGTTTGACAACCGGAATCAGATTATACTCACTTGACATTTTCAGTACTTGGTTAACATTTGGCGTTATCATCAGATCACGTCCTTTCAGATATAGGTTGAAGAAGGTTATGACGACAAAAAACCTCTACCATCAGGTAGAGGTTTGGTTATAAGCTGTATTCAGGCATGCTGCTTCATAAATAACAAGTCCCTATACATATGCTGTCGGAAAATTACAGGTTCCTGTGCCATGATTACTCATGGTATCAGTTGTATTCAGAGAGATCATATACTTGGAAACATCTCGTTTGCAGCATCTTGTCACTTGGCAATGATCCAATAAACTCCCAAGTTAAAAATGTGAAATGCTCCTTCTGTGATATGCGAATAAACGATGTCCTCTGACATGTCTACTCTCTCTTCCTGTAGTGTTCCTTAGCATGACGTACCGTGAAAGCGTTGACCGATTTCAGACGCATCGGCTACCTAACACTGGACTCTGCTATATACTAGACTATACTCAGCTGCTCTCAGCTCAATCTCAAGCTCTACTCAACTGTTTCTCACTATACATGATAATCATTGATTTGACAACCATCACAGTTCAAGAAACTTAACGTCCAGCCAGATCGGGACGTAATGCCTGTGCGCCGTTAAGGTACACATGATGGATTTCATCTTGCGCTTTGGTTGTATTCACATGCACCATGAAACGTATGCAGTTGGCCAAAGCTCCCTTTACAGGCACCTCCAGTGCACACATCAGGGGCACAAGCTCCCAGCCATCCAATTGGCGGATAACCTTCGCAGGAAATGCTGCATCCAGATCCCCAGTCATCGTAATCCACACGCTGCAGATATCCTCCGGGACAATCTTGTTCCGGTCAACAATCTCTTGAAGCAGCACCGCTGTTTCTTTCAAAATCTCTTCTTCATTGTTCTGCGTGACTGTGGTTGCCCCGCGGATTCCCCGTGTAACCATTTCTGTCATTCTCCCTTCCTGAGCAGCTCGATAACTTCGCGAACAGCCGACACCGGCACATCCTTCACGATTCTGGCAGCTCCAATCCGATCAGGAACAATAAAGACCATATGACCTTCACGGAATTTCTTGTCGTGCATCATCGCTTCTATTAAAGCATCCGTACTAAGATGTGCAGGCAGCGTTACCGGAAGTCGAAGCGAACGAAGCATACGCACCGTGTCGTCGTACAGTCCTGCCGGCGCTCCAAGCTTCTCACCGAGCAGTGCTGAACCCGCCATGCCGATTGAAATCGCTTCTCCATGCAGATACTCGCCGTATCCGGCAATAGCTTCGATGGCATGACCAATCGTATGCCCCAGGTTCAGGAGTGCACGTTCTCCATTTTCACGCTCATCGTTAGAGACAATCTCGGCTTTGATACTGCACCCGCGTTCCAGACCGTGTCCGAGTTTATCGGGATCAAGAGCAAGCAGCGCCTCAGCATGTTCTTCACACCAACGGGCGAATGCTTCATCACGGATCAGCCCATGCTTCAGCATTTCGGATAGACCAGCTGACACATCTCTCGGCGGCAGGGACTGCAGCGTATCCACATCATAGAGCACAAGCTCTGGCTGATGAAAAGCACCAATCATATTTTTCGCCAGCGGATGGTTGACCGCCACTTTACCACCAACGCTGCTGTCATGAGCAAGAATAGTTGTCGGTATCTGTACAAACTTGATGCCCCGCATATAGGTAGCAGCTACGAATCCAGCCAGATCGCCGACAACTCCTCCCCCGAGAGCGAGGATTGCCGAGCTTCGGTCCAATTTGCCTTCAATGGCTGCTGTCATCATGTCCTGATATACGGCAAGGGATTTAGAAGTCTCACCTGAAGGCACCACTGCAGATACGACAGAATATCCAGCCGCACGCAGTGTCTGCTCCAGTCCTGGCAGGTATTTCGGAGCCACATGATCATCTGTAATGATCAGAAGCGGGCTTTTTTTGGTCAAACCCGCCTGTTCAAAATACTGCGGAGCCTGAGCAAGCAGACCGCTGCCGATCAAGATGGGATAAGAACGTTCCCCGAGCTGCACTGTCAACTGCCGCATATTAGTAGTTCTCCAGCTGCGCCTGGTAGCTTGCATAGTTCGCCCGGATCTCCTCCATGGAATCCCCGCCGAACTTCTCCAGGAAAGCCTTGGCTATTTCCCATGCAACGACATGTTCCATCACCACGCTGGCTGCCGGAACTGCACATGCATCAGAACGTTCAACCTGTGCTGTAAAGGCTTCCTTTGTATCAATATCTACGCTTTGCAGCGGTTTGTACAGCGTTGGAATAGGCTTCATTACACCGCGTACAACAACCGGCATACCGTTCGTCATACCACCCTCGAATCCGCCCAGACGGTTCGATGCACGGTGATAACCGAGCTCTTCGTTATACAGAATCTCATCGTGAACCTGTGAGCCGCGAATCGTTCCTGCTTCAAACCCAATGCCGATCTCCACGCCTTTGAATGCATTGATGGACATTACACCTTGAGCAATGCGCGCATCCAGCTTACGATCGTACTGAACGTGGCTTCCCAGACCGACAGGAACCCCTTCAACGATGCATTCCACGATTCCACCGATAGAGTCACCTTCCTGCTTGATCTGATCGATGTACGCTTCCATCTTTTTCTCCGTTTCAGCATCGGTCACACGAACCGATGAAGCTTCGGTTACCGCAATCAGTTCGTCAATTGGAAGCTCCTGATACGGGGCTTCAATCTCTCCGATCCGGATAACACGCCCAGCCACCTTAATGCCAAACTCAGCCAAGAATTGACGAGCAATCGCACCGCAAGCTACACGTACCGTTGTCTCACGAGCACTGGACCGTTCCAGAACGTTGCGCAGGTCTTTGAGATTGTATTTCAAACCGCCGTTCAGGTCGGCATGTCCAGGACGCGGACGATGCATCCGGCGTTTCTCCTCGTCACTGCCTTCAATCGGCTCAATATTCATAATATTCTGCCAATGCTTCCAGTCATTATTTTGAACAACCAGTGCTACTGGAGCACCTGTCGTATACCCGTGACGAATTCCGCCAACAAAATTGGCTTGATCCTTCTCAATCTGCATCCGGCGACCACGGCCATATCCTTTCTGGCGGCGATGAAGCTGGAAATTCAATTCTTCAAAATCAATATTCAGATTACTTGGCAGTCCTTCGATAATTGCGGTCAATTGGGGTCCGTGCGTTTCCCCTGCAGTTAAATAACGTAAACTCATAATACGTTCCCCCTTTAAACTGTTAAACTTCACATTGCTAAAATCCCATAATTTCTTTGCTTATTATAGTATAGCTGATCCGCTTTGACAAGAAATCCGCTTTTTCTTATGCAAACAACCGCCTGAGCACATCTTCATGCGCCTCAGGCGGTTGACCTTATACTGATTTATTTTTTCCGATAGAAAAATGTCTCTGCTGTCTCCAGCCCGTATTGTCCAGGGGAGAAAATCTGCTCTGTGCTGCCTACAAACAGCATCCCACCAGGACGCAGGCTGGCGGCGAATTTGTGATACAACAGATTCTTCGCATCCTCGGTAAAATAAATCATAACATTGCGGCAGACGATCAAATCATACCCGTCATCAAAACGGTCTACCAGCAAGTTCTGTTTCTTAAAGCTTATTGCACTTTTTAATTTGTCATCGATACGATACATCAGGCCATCCTGCTTAAAGTATCGGCTTGCCGTTTCCGGTGGTACATCCTTCAGAGATCGTTCCATATAACGGCCTTCCTTGGCTTTGGCGAGCGCGCCTTCATCCAGGTCGCTTGCCGTAATGGAACTTTCTTTCAGAATGCCCATTGTATCCAGAATCATCGCAATGGTGTATGGCTCCTCGCCTGTCGAACAGGCAGCACTCCACACTTTCGCACGGCGCTTGGAACCCACCAATTCAGGCAGAATCTGATCGCGCAGCACTTCCCAGCGATTCGGATTACGCCAAAATTCAGATACGTTAATCGTCATGCGGTCAAGAAACTCGTAAAATAAAGCCTTGTCCTTCTGCATAGCATCGAAAAAAATGGAAAACGTATTAAACCCGTTTTTGTTACGAAGCGTGGTCAGCCTTCTTTTCATCTGGCCTTCCTTGTACTGAGCAAGATCAATGCCTGTGCTCTCTTTAATTTTACGAATGAATCCGGCATAGTCCGGGTCTAGTTGTTCTTGCTCCAGCATCGTATATCACCCTTTGGCTAATAATTACAACCAGGCTGCGATGCTCTTCTCGTAACTTACCAGTTCGTCAGGACTAAAGAAATTGGCTGCTTCACGAGCCGCGCTTTCCGGCGAATCCGCCCCGTGAATGAGATTATGCGGCGTATGGCTGGCGAAGTCTCCGCGAATGGTTCCCGGAGCTGCTTCCTTCACATTTGTTTTGCCAATGACCATACGTGCAAGCGTTACAATATCGTCACCTTCCCACACCATAGCAAATACCGGTCCAGATGTGATAAAACGAACGAGTTCATCAAAGAAAGGCTTGCCCTCATGTTCGGCATAATGGCGTTTGGCCTGTTCTTGTGACATCTGCACCAATTTCCCTGCCACCAGCTTAAATCCTTTGTCCTCCAGACGGCTGATAATACGGCCGATCAAACCACGCTGCACACCATCCGGTTTCACCATCAAAAATGTACGATCCATTACCAGTTCACTCCTCACTCACGGTTCAAAGTTAGTCACTATGTAAACGCAATCCCTTTGATTGTAACATACAAGTCCAAATCCTCCCAATGAGGATTTTCACATCCGTATCTCACATCAGAGAGATAGAGCCATGAGCTTAGTCGGACAGCAAATTTTACTGTTCAGCTAAGTTGTGAACGTCAAACCGCGCCTCTAATGGGTACGTTTAACGACAAAATGGGCAATGTCTCGCAGATTTTTGGTTGTCTTGATGTTTGGCAGCTGATCGAGAGCATCGAGCGCTTTCTTCATATATCGGTCAGCCAGGGCTTCCGCTTTAGCAATTCCTTGACTTTGGCGAATCATTCCAATCGCATCCGATGCACTCGCCCGTCCCTCTTCATGATGCACACGGGAAATTTCCTTGAGCAGCGGCTCACGCAGATGTTCTTCTCTAAGCGCGTACAGCACAGGAAGTGTAATGTTGCCCTGTTTCATATCACTGCCGGGAGGCTTGCCCAGCTGTTTCTCGGTACCTACCAAATCGAGCACATCATCCTGAATCTGAAAAGCCATTCCAACGTTATATCCATACGTGTAGAGCAGAGATGAGATATGCTCAGGCGCACGTGTAGCCAGCGCTCCCAACTGACAGCTTACCGCAATCAGAAGCGCAGTTTTGCGCCTGATGCGCAGCAAATAATTGCGCACACTCTGTCCTGTATTAAAAAAGTCCCGAATCTGCTCCATCTCTCCGATGGACATCTGCACCATCGCTTTGGCAAGAATACGGTGAATCGCCGGTTCAGACAACCCGGAAGTCATCTCCAAGGCTTTGCCGTAAATGTAGTCTCCTGTATACATCGCGATCCGATTGTCCCATTTTGACTTGACGGTAGGTTTGCCCCGGCGAGTCTCGGCATTATCAATAACATCATCATGAACGAGCGATGCAGAATGAATAAGTTCCAGAGGAACAGCTACAAGTTTAAGCCGCTCAATATCGTATGTACCAAATTTTCCGCCTAAAAGCACAAAAACAGGCCGCAGTCGTTTCCCCCCAGCCTTGAGCAGATGAAGTGAAGTTTCACTCAGCAGTTTTTGTTCGCCTTGAACACTGCGATACAGTTCTTTTTCAATGTAATCCATGTCCTTTTTTAACAACCCGAAAATGTCCAATAGTTTCATTCGTTCACCCGTGTCAGCGTATTGTCAGTCCTAAATCCCATGCTTACCTTCCCCTCCAGCAAGCCCGAGCCTGCAGGCAAAAACGTTCGCCCCCGGCCTGCCGTTCCTGCTTGTGTTCTTCTCCAGCGTCCATCATATTATTCTTCCGAATGCCAGCGCCGACACTCGAGATTTAAACGCTGCGACCAGTTCTGAATCAAAAAGTACAGAAGCTGCCGGAGCATGGGTCAAGACCGTGGACAGCCTTAGCCTGCCATCAGTTCTCACCGACACCCCGGTAATCGGGGAATAACGCTTGGCGTTATCCCCGTTGATCCGGTTCTCCCCATCTTGTAAACAATTGGTGCGGGATGCGCAAACTATCCAGCACTTTACCTACCAAAAACAAAATTAAATCTTCCATACTCTGAGGTTTGTAATAAAAAGCAGGCATGGCCGGAATCATTCGCACACCCAGTCGCGAGAGCTTCAGCATGTTTTCCAGATGAATCGCATGCAGTGGCGTCTCACGCGGCACGAGAATTAACGTCCTGCCCTCTTTCATCATGACATCCGCCGCACGTGACATCAGATTGTCTGAAGATCCGTTAGCAATGGAAGAAAGCGTGCCCATGGAGCACGGCATGATAATCATGCCTTCAGCCAAGTAAGATCCGCTTGCAATTGAAGCACCTATATCACTAACGGGATGATAAATTAAAGAGCCGGCGCGGTGACCAAATTTCTCTTGAAGTATGCTCTCCCGATTTGTCACATCCCAGTCCATTTCCTCTTTAAGCACACGCCAGCCTGCATTAGAGATAACCAAATGAACGCTGTATTCCAGATCAAGCAGCGTTTCAATCAATCGGATGCCGTATATGCTGCCGCTCGCTCCGGTAATTCCGACAACAAGTCGTTTATTTTCCGGCTGCTGCATCTTTATTTCACCGCCAGATCAATAAGTGTAAACGTAAATACGACCAGACTCAGAACGCTGTTCATCGTAAAGAATGCCGTCTGTACACGGCTCATATCGTTAGGAGATACAATATAGTGTTCGTAAAGCAAAATGCCGTACGTAATGAGCATCCCGGCACCGTACCACCAGCTCAGATCCGTCATTAACAACAATGCAAGAAAACCAACAGCGGTGATGATGTGGAAAAACTTGGCGATCTGCAGTGACTTCACAAGCCCGAAACGGGATGGAATGGAGTGCAGACCCTCCCCCTGATCAAACTCCAGATCCTGACAAGCATAAATAATATCAAAACCTGCTGTCCAGAATACAATCGTAACGTACAGCACGATCGCTGTCCAATCCATCGTTCCGGTTACGGCTACCCATCCTCCAAGTGGAGCAAGACCAATCGTCATCCCCAGCACGACGTGACAGAGCCATGTGAAACGTTTGGTGTAGGAATAAAGCACCAGCATGAAGACCGCAATCGGCAGCAGCTGCATCGATAATACATTAAGATTGGATGATGCCCAGAATAGTAAAATAAACGAAACGATGATGAAAATAATAACCTCGCCATTCTTCAACAAACCTGCCGGAATAGCTCTCATGGCAGTACGCGGATTTTTAGCATCAATTGCTTGGTCGATAATCCGGTTCAGACCAAAAGCTGCACTTCGTGCCCCAACCATGGCAAGCAGCACCCACATAATCTGCATCCAGCTCGGGAAGGTATTGTTCACCACCATGGACCCCAAAATAGCGCCCATAAATGCAAAAGGTAACGCGAAAAGCGTATGTTCAATCTTGATCATTTCTAAAAAGATGCGAATTTTCCTAAACATTCTGATTCTCCTTGGTTCCAATATGCAGTGCCGCGATGCCTCCGGTTAGAGGATAGGCCTGCACCTGCTGCAATCCGGTTTCAACAAATATGTCCGCCAGTTCCTTTCTCCCCGGGAAAAGTGCCAGAGAGTCCGGCAGCCACTTGTACTGCTCATAACGTTTGGCAAACAATTTGGCCATATTCGGCAGCATATGCTCAAAATAAAAATAATAAATCCCTTTAAACGGCTGCCAGGTCGGTTTCGATAATTCCAGGCAGACCACCATACCGCCGGGTTTCACAACACGTTTCATTTCAGATAATACCTGTCTGAGATCCGGTACATTGCGTAATCCGAATCCAATCGTGACATAATCAAACGAATTGTCTTCGAAAGGCAGTGACATCGCGTTGCCTTGAACAAGAGTAATCTGCTTTGAACGATTCACCGCATCAATTTTGTTCTGACCTACTTCCAGCATATTGCTGCTGAAATCCAGTCCGTGCATGTGCCCCGTTTCACTTGCTTCGGCCATAGCGAGTGTCCAGTCACATGTGCCGCAGCACAAATCCAGTCCCGTATCACCCTTGGACATATTCATCTTTTTCATCGTGAATTTGCGCCATGCCTTATGCCTGCGGAAACTCAGAATATCATTCATGACGTCATACTTGCCGGCTATACTCTGAAAAACCGAATGGACAAATTCTTCTTTCGGTTTGGTCTCTCCGCTACCCATTCGTCTGTCTCCCCCTCAATCTTCCCTTACTACCGCATGTGAAGGCTGCACATAGGTCAGGTAAGGCTCAAGAATTGCATCCATCTCCTGCACGTCTTGATGACCTCCCTCATGCAGCATAAGCTGAATGCGGTGTATACTCTCGCGCAGCTTGTCCAGCAGCACTTCGTTCACACTGTACTTCAGCACCACAGCATTCCACGCACGCAATTCAATCTTCATTTGATGCAGGTGACTGCGTTCCTCATCATTGCCGTACTCATAAATATGCCAGAACGCATAGCTGTGAAGGAGCTGCTGCTCGTCACGCATTCGATTCAACTCTGCTGCGATCGTTTCGCAAGTGCTGAATTCGGTCAACAAACTGTTCCACAGCGGCTTATCCTTATCAGGGATCATGTCTGTAAATGAAAGAAACAGCTGCATTCTCAGCTGTACCGTTTCACGCAAATATTCATCAGCCGAAACGAGAAGCTTTTTCATCCGTTCATACAGCGTCATCTTGCGTGCGTTCACTTCAGAAACAGCACCGCTGAGCTTGCCGATCATCTCAATTTTGCCTGCGTGAGCGAGCAATTGGTAGAAGCGGCTGCTCAGATAATCTCCAGCGAGAACATTCAACTGGCGTGAGCGCATCTCTTGTTCTCCCCGATCACCGGATATCGTATCGATTCGATCATGCGTATCCATAGCCAACTGAACGAGCGAGGTCGCTAAAGCGTACAGCTCCTGATGCCCCTTTTCGTCTGTACGGCCCACAAATACCTGTAACAGACGCGCCCGGCTATCCGGAAATGACGGGATTTCCGTATGTTGTCGAATCATGTCGTAATCCGTATATTTCTTTGCTAGTTGGGGTACGCGATATGAATTCATTCTCATCCTCCGAGGCTTTGCTTTGTTAAACCATTTCCTGCACTACAATCTTATATATTATAGCATATGTTTCCCGGACACGCACTGAATCCTGCTATTTGATTACCCCTAACTTGTCATTTCGAACTGCTTCTTCCACAGTTCCGTCTGCATCAGATGAAACCAGTCCTTTAATTCCTCTGAAAAAGCAGCGCTTTTCCAGGTGCGGAGCATGTCGACAGCATACATGGGCCACTCACCTCGCCGAATATCTGCTGCAAGAAGCAGATGACGCTTATGCATCCATTCATCTTCAGCCATGACTCGAAGCAGCACCTGTTCCACATTGTCTACACTCCGAAAACTGAGATCAACGACAGCAGCCATATTTTCATATATTTCAGTGTAGCTGGTATTCGTTCCTTTTACTTTGAGGTCCAGTGTCAAGATGGACTGTTTCCATTCTACTCTGGCGATCGGCGTTGACATATGAAGAGAACTCAGCACATCAACCAGATTATCGTTTGTCAACTGAATTGGCTGATGGGAAGCCGTGACCGGCTCTGCACGATCTCCGCCCCATGTACGTGTATGCAAGCTCTGAAAAACCACAAGCAGGACCACTGCCGCAATCGTTGTCAGCATCGATGCAGTCACAATCATTCCGGGTTTCATATGCGCCTCCCTGCCTTTACCTGTTAGTGTAGTCTGTCCGGTAAAGGCTCATACCTCATTGTACAATGAAAAAAAGCAGGCTATGCCTGCAATTTTTATTTACTCCGTTCCCAGGCTTGACTATACCTAGTCAAGCTCTTTCATTTACCGTTTACCTGCATTAATACTTGATTCACCGATCTTGGACTAGTCCGATTCAATCTCTCCATGCTTCGTGATCAGTGTTGCTTTCCCACGAATTTTAATGGCAGAGGTGTGTGTTGTAAACTGGGCAATCATCACCTCGCCTTTATCGAGCTTTTCGGTATGGTGAAAGCGAGTGTCCTGTCCTCGGGTTAAACCGATCACCTGAACACCATTTTCTTCTGCTTTAATTACGATATAGTCACTGCCCGTTGATTGATCCATCGCGCACGTCCCCTTTTCTAGATTGCTTAGCATTAATGATGATCAAGATTGTCCTATTTGTCAACCAGCGTCCAGCAGGCAGCAGACCGCAAGAAAAGAGGATTCACAGGTCATACTAGAACAGGACAGACCAAGGAAAGGAGCACCTGCATGAAATACCTCCCCGCTGCACTCACAGACGAGCATATTTACCAGTTGCAGAAGATTGAACAGCATCTGTCTGACGTTACAGGCAAAGAACTAATCTTGATTGCCTACAGTGAACAGTCGGAACGATCGGGAAGAAATGGAGAGCCTGAATCTGAGCATTAAAGCGAAGCATTACCTGTTTGTATGCAAAAGAAAAGGCCGTGAACAAGTCACGGTCTTTTTGTTGACATATGGAATATGTAGAAATCTTATTTAATTCCGTCTTTGAGCGCTTTACCTGGTTTGAACGCAGGAATTTTGCTCGCAGGAATTTCGATTTCTTCACCTGTTTGCGGGTTGCGTCCTTTACGTGCAGAGCGCTCGCGAACTTCGAAGTTCCCAAAACCAACCAATTGCACTTTGTCTCCGTTTTGAAGAGCCTCAGAGATTGCTTCGAATACGGCATCAACCGCTTTCGTTACATCCTTTTTGGACAATTCAGTAGCTTCGGATACGTGAGTAATCAAGTCTGATTTGTTCATTTGTTTTCACCTCCTGAATCAATGTCCTGAATGTTATACTGTGTTTCCGTTTTATAAGGAAATATACGTTCATACACAAAAAAACGTTGAACATTTTGAGCGATGAACATCCATCTCCATCCGCGGTTAACAGTCATTTCCGGCAAATACCGCCAGAAACCACGGGTGTTTCTGACGCCGAACAAATTTTATACTAATACAGACAGCACACAATTTCAAGTGCGGTTGCGGTTTAAAACATAAAATGTGACCGCCAAAGCCAGCACAAGCACTCCACCTTTGACTATATCATGTGTAAAATACTGGACATTCATCATGGTCAAACCATTGACCAGTACACCGATCAGCACAGAACCAATAAAGGTACCGATGACATTCGGTTTTCCCGCACCAAAGACGGAGAAACCCACAAATACTGCGGCTACTGACTCCATTAACAACGGAGATCCAGCATCGATCTGTCCAGATCCAACTTTGGAAGCATAGATGATTCCTCCGATCGCTGCGAACACTCCCGCTGCCACATAAGCAAGCGTACGTACCTTTTTCACCTTGATTCCGGAAAGCCGGGCAGCTTCTTCATTTCCCCCTGTAATATACATCTGCCGTCCATATTTCGTGTATGTCAAAAAGATATGAACACCAATGACAGCAGCAAGCAGCAGAATTACCGAGATCGGCATGCCAAGCCACTTCCCCTGTCCCAGCTGCAAAAAAGTCGGGTCCATCTCACCAGCAGCCTTGCTCCCGTCCGGAAACTGCATATGGTTGTATATCGTATAGCCCTGAGCATAGGTTTTATGAATGCCTCCGATGATGTACATCGTTGCAAGCGTAGCCAGCAGATCAGGGATACGTAGTTTAACGATGAGAAGGGCATTCAGCAAACCAATGACAGCCCCGATAATTAACGGCACAATGATCACGACGGCCAAAGGCTGCTGATACCAGATCATAAGCGATGCCGTAACCACGGTTGTCAGGGAGACGGTTGCACCTACTGAAAGATCAAACCCATCCACTATGAGAGATAACGTAACACCGATCGCTACGAATGTTACAATCGAGATTGAACCTAAAATATCAGTCAAATTGCTGTACGTGAAAAAATAGGGCAGTCTTATACCGAAAAAAGCTATAACACCTATGATGACAATAATGGCTCCGTAGCGGAACGCAAAATCCAGTGATTTATCCTTCATGCTTCCACCTCTCGTCCACCGCTTGCATAGTAAAGCAGCTGTTCTTGGTTCGTCTCGCCTCGCTTGAATTCTTTTGCAATAACTCCTTCACACATGACCGCAATCCGGTCTCCGATCCCCATCCCTTCATCCAGCTCACAAGTGAAATAGATGACCGCTTTACCTGCCAGTGCCAGCTCATTGATGATGCGGAAAATGTCACTTTTCGCCCCGATATCTACACCTTTCGTAGGCTCGTCAAAAATAAATACATCCGCTCCAGTGTCCAGCCATTTGCCAATCGCAACTTTCTGCTGGTTTCCGCCGCTCAAATATTTCACTTCCTGCTTCACAGACGAGGTTTTGATGCCCAGCTGCTTTACGAGTGAATCTGCATGCTGCCGCTCACGCTTACGGTTAACAAATCCAAATCTACTAAGACGCGAGAGCAGGGGCAAACTCAAATTACGTTCGACATTTTCATGAATAAAAATCCCTTGTTTACGCCGCTCCTCTGGCACAGAAACGATACCCAAAACCGCTGCATCGGCAGGCTGGTTTAGACGGATATGACGGCCGTGCAGCCGAATTTCGCCTGCCTCCATAGGGTCAGCACCAATCAGAAGGCGGGAACATTCCGTTTTCCCAGCACCTACCAGTCCTACCACTGCAAGCACCTCACCGCGGTGAACTTCAAGATCAATACCCTTTACCTTAACTCCTCGTCGAAGGCCTCGTGCCTCCAGCAGCAGGTCACCCACGGAGGCTTCAATCTTCGGAAACTCTTCTTCAAACGGTTTGCCCAGCATCTGTGTAACCAGATCATTCAGTGAAAGTCCACTTGTTTCACCTGTAAACACATGACGGCCGTCTCTCATGACCGTAACCCTGTCACAGTGACTTGTCACTTCTGCAAGACGATGGGTAATGAAAATACAGGCAGCTCCGCGCTCCTTAAGAAGATGTACGATTCGAAAGAACGCGTCTGTCTCCTCCTGGCTCAAAGGTGCCGTCGGCTCATCAAATATAATCACTTTGGCATCCTGAATCAGGATACGTGCAAGCAGAATCATCTGCTTCTCTGCCAGTGTCAGATCGGCGACTTTACGGTGAACTGAAATGCTGTCCGCCCCCAGCTGTGCTAAGGCTTCCTTCGCACGCTGCTGCAGCGCTTTTGGACTTTTCCACCACCCGCCGTCAGATGATGCTAACTGATCAAGCATAATATTCTCGGCAGCTGTAAGCTGCGGTACAAGTGCAGCATCCACCTCCTGATATACACAATGGATACCGCTTTCCTTTGCTTCTCTGGGAGAACTAAGGTTGAGCTTGTAACCATTGAGTTGAACGGTACCTTTATCCAGCTGATATGCGCCTGATAAGATTTTCATCAATGTACTTTTACCAGCTCCGTTAGCCCCAAGGAGCGCATGGATCTCTCCACCTTTTACTGAAAAATGTACGTCCTTCAGAGCGGCTATGCCTGAGAACTGTTTATGAATATGCTCCATATCCAGTGTAATCGGGTCCTTCATAGGGTTGCCTCCAATCAGCTGTACTGCCTGCTTTCTTATAAAAAAGCACGCCTTGCGGCGTGCCTGCAGCGCTGCTTACTTTGCCGTAATTCCGTATGCGCTCATCCAGTCTTTAATCCCCTGTGTACTGCCTCCCCACCCCTGGACATACTCGGACAGCTCTGACGTAGAGATTTGTTTGTCTGGCAGCGCCTCACGCTGCACATATACAGGCTCAAGGACAACCGCGTCTTCGGTTTGATCTCCGTTCAGTTTCTGGTATGCATATCGTACTTGAACACGACCAATATCTGTTGGATCAACAGCCGCGGAAGCTGTCCAAGGATTGTTCGGGTCCTGAATCATTTGCAGATCTTCGTCACTCATATCGATACCATATACCTTGATCTCATCACGCCCGGCTTGCTGAATCGCACGCGCTGCACCTTTGGCAAACTCGTCCCATGCAGCCCAGACCGCAGTAATTTCACCTTTCGGATATTGTTTAAGAATCGCCTCCATTTTCGCCTGCGTGTCCAGCGCTGGATTCTGAGCAGAACCGAATGAAGCAATTTCCTTAATATCCGGATTGGCTTTCAGGAATGCACCATATGCAATCTGACGACGCTCCATCGGGGCAAATCCCGCGACCCACACTTTCACAATATTTCCTTTGCCATTAATATCTTTTTTCATTTGTTCAAGCGTCAGCTCGGCCATTTTCTGGTCGTCTTGCGACAGCACTGTAGCTCCGGGCACACTGATGGCTGCATCAAATACAACCACTGGAATCTTCTGCTCAACCGCTTTTTTCACTCCAGGCTCCAGAAGCGAGTCACCGTGGTCGGTCAGAATCACATCAAATTTCTGGTTAATGGCACTGTCGAGCAGAGAGACCATTTTCGCTTTATCATTATCCGCAACAAAGGTAGTAAGTTCACCGCCGAATTTGGCAATCTCCTCTTTTACCCCCTGTACATACTGCTGGGAAAAGGTTCCTGTATTGAATTCCATAATCAGTGCAACCCGTTTACCACTCAAAGGCCCTGTGACCGCCTCCGTCTTCGGAGTTTCACCTACAGATCCTGAAGCAGCTGATGGAGCGGGTTCTTTTTTAATTCCGCAGGCTGACAGTGCCAGTGTAAGTATCAGTAATACGCTCATCCACACCCATTTTGAACTTGTTTTCTTCATCTCATTCTCCCCCTGCTTCCCTCGCTGTGAGTTCAATCACAATAGTTGAATATTAATATAACGGCTAATCCCAAGTATGTAAATAGGTTTTAGTGATTTAAAGCTGAAACACACTACATTTCTTAAAAACATTTCATCTCTCCATCCATTTCATCCATATTCAAGCAATAACGGCAAAGAAAAAGACCATGAGATCATGTCTCACGGTCTTTTGAAAGATTAAAGTATGATGGCGATTAAACCGCCTGATCCTTCGTTGATAATTCGTCCCAGCGTCTCCTGCAGTTTATACCTGGCATTGTCCGGCATCATGGCAATTTTACCTTGAATACCTTCACGCACAATGGAGTGTAACGAGCGGCCAAACATATCTGAATCCCATACCTTGATTGGATCGTTCTCGAAGTCCTGCATCAGATATCTGACCAGTTCCTCGCTCTGCTTCTCCGTACCGATAATCGGCGCAAATTCCGACTCCACATCGACACGAATCATGTGGATGGACGGTGCGGTCGCTTTCAGGCGGACACCGAATTTCGTGCCTTGACGAATCAGTTCCGGTTCATCGAGTGCCATCTCGGCAAGGGATGGTGCAGCTATGCCGTATCCCGTCGTTTTGACCATCTCCAGCGCCTCGGCAAAGCGGTCATACTCTCTCTTCGCATGTGAGAACTCCTGCATAAGCTGCAGCAGATGATCCTTGCCCCTGATTTCGATGCCGACAACTTCCACGAGAATCTGGTCATACAGCTCATCCGGTGCATAGAGATCAATCTCCGCTACACCCTGGCCCATATTCATGCCGCTCAGACCCGCGCGATCTATGAATTCATATTCCATGAATTGTGACACGACACGATCCACGTCGCGCAGTCTGCGAATATCTTTTACCGTGTCCCGCACCGAATTTTCATAGTTGCTGCGAAGCCAGTGCGTATCATTCAGCACCATAACCCAGCTCGGCAGGTTCACATTCACTTCATGTACAGGGAACTCATACAATACCTCACGAAGTACACCTGTGACATCATCTTCGGTCATCGTGGCCGCACTGAGAGTCATTACCGGGATGTCGTATTTGGCTGCGAGTTCACTCCGAAGCTGCAGTGCTTCTTCACTGCGAGGGCGTGTAGAGTTGATTACGAGGACAAACGGTTTGCCCACTTCTTTCAACTCTGCAATTACTCGCTCTTCGGACTCTACATAGGAACTGCGGGCGATCTCGGCGATTGTGCCGTCTGTTGTAACGACAACGCCAAGCGTGGAATGCTCCTGTATCACTTTGCGTGTACCAATCTCGGCCGCTTCCTGAAAAGGAATCGGCTCTTCGAACCAAGGTGTGGAGATCATACGCGGACCATTTTCATCCTCGTATCCCTTGGCACCTTCCACCGCGTAACCTACACAATCGACCAAACGAACATTAACATCCAGCCCTTCAGCCACTTTGATCTGGACTGCGTTGTTCGGTACGAATTTGGGCTCGGTTGTCATGATCGTTTTACCTGCTGCACTCTGTGGAAGTTCATCCACTGCACGGGCACGATCTGCTTCGCTGGTGATGTTCGGAAGTACGATCGTTTCCATGAATCGTTTAATAAATGTTGATTTCCCCGTCCGGACTGCGCCGACAACCCCGAGATAGATATCCCCTCCGGTCCGCTCAGCTATGTCCTTAAAAATGTCCACTTTCTCCAATGAAATCCCCTCCTTAAATTACTCCGAAGGAAAAATGCTAAAGAGCATCCGCTTCGTTTTTTCAATCAGAAGACTGAAATCCCTGCAACGGTAGAGCCGCCTTTGTGAGTGCCCGGAAGTCGTCCGCCGCCGAACGTTGCATTCTGATGAAACCGGCGAGAGCGGCGTTAACTCGTACATGCAATTGGACTAGTATCATCTTATGTATCCGTATGCGGCAATATGACGTGTTTTTTTGTTTTTTTATCTCATGATGGTGACATTAGGTGCATCCCCCGATCCCGGACTGCGCGTCTTTATTTCATTCTACTTTATGTGCACGATCCTCTGTTTATGACACACACTCTCTACTTTCCTTATCCTCTTCATTCTCTTACTCCTTTTTCTTCTTCAACATAAAAAGGACATCCCGCGGATCACGGAATGTCTCATCTGCATAATTTAGTTCTGAACAGCTTGGGCAGTGGGTGTATTATTCTCCAACCTATAAGGCACCGATTTGACAGGCACAAAATACGACTGTGCAGCCAAATGGCTGCGTAAATCTCCGCGATCTTGTTCATCTTGTACAGTCTGTGCATCCGATGAGCCATCGGTTTTTTCCAGTGCCTGCATAATATCAAAAGCATAATCTACATAAACGGTTCCCTGTGCATCCATCATAAAAGGCAGCTCCTGGCCTGAATAGACACTGTTCAGGGTAATCGGTGGAGAACCGGCCTGCGCAGCCAAATTCATATCCACTGCATATAGTCCAGGGTACAGCTCTTCGCCTGCAGGAAGCTTCTGATTATGTGCGGACTTGTATTGATTAACCATGCGTTGCACGTCATTTACCTTCTGTACAGTCGGGAGATCCATTACTTTCACGGTTGGCTTAATTTCTTCATTTTGCACGAGGAAGTAAGCGCTCCCACCACTTTCAAAAGCGGTTCCCGGTATTTCATCGAGATACCCCCGCTGCTTCAATTTAGGAAGATCAATTCTGAACTTTTCATACTTCGGCGTATCTGCGTCTGCATTCAGAATAGGCAGAATACCTTCATCCTTTTGGAATGCTTCCATCGCACTCTGTATTCGGTTCACACTTTCGCGATAGGCCGTTTTGGGATTGGTACCGCCCTGATCGGGGTACAGACAGCCGCTTGTTGTAATGCTCAACAGCAGCATTATAATCACGCACTGCACCCGGTGCATCAAACGTGTTCGGAGTTTTAATTCAACCTTTTTTCTAATCTTGTTAATCATTCGCGTCCTCCTTGAAATGAACAAACATGAATTAGAGGCCCCGGTCAGCTCCCGGACATTATGAAAACCAGTCGTCTTCATCCTGCTGCTGACGCTCAAGCTGTTTCCGAATGGCCGCTTTAAGCGGATCTTCCGGAATATGTACCTTTAACTCTCCACGCACTTTAGCCTGACACGATAGTCTTGTTCCCGCTTCAATCAGATGTCCCAGCTTTCTCTTTTCAGGTTCTGAAGGAGGGAGCAGTGCATGCATCTCGTCCTGCCCCACGTTCACTTTGCACATCAGACATGCTGCCTTACCATCACATCGGGTAGGTATTCGAATCCCGGCCCGCCGTGCAGCTTGCAGAATGGTCGTTCCTGACTGCACTTTGACAGATTTGTTCATGGGTAAAAATGTAACTACTTCCTGCATCATCGATCCTCCCTGATTTCCTCAGACCACGTAAAACCCACCAGCTCTTCAACTTCTGATCTGAAGCGGGAAGTCCATATGTTATGCTGGCTCATTGCAGCCATTACAGGCTGGTGAAGTTCCGGCTCTTGACGTATTCGAAGCGATATGGGTACATATCGATCTTCGCGTCCACGCAGTAGGTTAAATAACAATTCATGCCCAAGCGGCATCAACCGCAGTCGATATGAATCCACTTGAGCTTCATATGCATAGGGAGCAAGCACCTGTTCAATCTGTGTACGATACCAGCTTTGCCGCGCCCATACTTCAAAACCGCCAACCAGTTCCAGTGAACATTCACCTACCTGGTAATGACTGAGCAGAGAAGCATAAGGTCCTGTTTTGTCTACCGCAGGCTCGTCCAGCTTCCTTCCGGGAGCACAGCGATGCAGCGCTTTCGGCTGCTGCAATATCTGCATACACATCGATATCCCGCGGCGCTTGCTGCAATTCCACACCTTGAAGCAGAAGGCCGCAGCTTCCTCCCAACAGCCAGGTGTACGGTTGATTGCTCCACGCTCTGGCCGTTTCCAGCAGTGCCGCTTCTAATTCAGGATAACGCGCCGTCCAGCCCTCCGTCTCATGCGATCCCATAGGCATACACTCCTCCCATCCGTCTTTTCATTGTGTCCGTTCTTATGATGCGCTTATGCGGATGTTCTCTCTCGGTTGGAAATCTAAGTCAGAGAAGCAATTCCACCGAAAAAGCCGATGAGCATAATTAAAAATGCAATAATGGAAAGAATGCCCCGTACCAACCCCTTTGTCTTGGCACGGGCAAATGTAATTAAAAATACAGATAATCCCATAATGAGGATGGCCACCAATGACAGCCACATCTTGTCCATCGCGCTCATAAACCAACAGTCTCCCTTTCGGTCCGATATTCATCACTGACTTTGTGACAATTGCAATCATTATAACATGAAATCGGGCGCATTTTTCCAGTAAAACGACAAAAAAGCAAGCCAGCATCTGCTGGCTTGCTCTTTGTTTAAGCTCGATCCTCGTGTAAACAGGTGGGATCTCTATTATTTTTTCATCATCATCTTCATTAACGACTCCATATTGCTTGGATTCAGTCCGCTTTTCTTGACTGCACTCACAATATCCTGAACCGTATCCTCAGATACCGGTATTTTTGCCATAGCGGATACTTGTTTGATCAACTGGCGAAGCTGAGCCTCATTCTGCATCGTTGTTGGTTTCACGGTGCTGGCCAGTTTCTTGACTGCACCTTCAGTGATCGTTTTGCCCGTTTTTTTGTTAATTGCTTTCAGCGCATCTTTCGAAATGTTGCTGCCCATTCGTCTCCCCTCCTCCGGCAATGCTCATGTGTATCATATGAGTCTGCTGCGGAAAAGGTGAATAAGCTTCATCATTTTAAGACAGGCCATCGGAACAATCCGTTCAGGAGTGCCACTGCTCCCATGTTTCGAGCTTCATCACTTCCATCTCGGTTTTGGGGTCGCGCCCCATTAAAGCTTCAACCGCGGCTCGCGGCTCTCTGTTCAGGAATAATACATGATACAGTTGATCTGCGATCGGCATTTGAACACCGGTTTTCTGAGAAATAAAATAGGCAGCCTGTGTGGTGCGAATCCCTTCAACAACCATGCCCATGGATTGAAGCACATCGTCCAGCTTCTGTCCCTGTCCCAGCATGGAACCTGCTCTCCAGTTCCGGCTGTGCTGACTTGTCGCTGTTACAACCAGATCACCGATCCCCGCCAGTCCGGAAAATGTTAACGGATTGGCCCCCATTTCTACACCGATACGTGTAATCTCGGCAAGTCCACGAGTTAACAGAGCTGCTTTGGCGTTGTCTCCAAATTGAAGACCATCTGACATCCCCGCCCCTAGCGCAATGATATTTTTGAAAGCTCCGGCCAACTCAACTCCAAGCATATCCCGATTGGTATACACACGAAAATAGGCATTCATAAACAATCCCTGAACGGCCTCGGCGGTAGATTTATCCAGTGAGGCCACAACTACAGTTGTTGGACAGCGCTTCACTACTTCTTCGGCATGACTTGGACCCGACAGCACCACGATCCGTCCTTCTTCGCATTCAAGCTCTTCAGCGATCACCGTAGACATCCGTTTCAGACTTTCCGTCTCGAAACCTTTGGTAGCATGAATAATCAGCATATCGGGTGTATAAAAAGGTTTGAACTGGTGCGTGACCGCACGCATCGCAGACGAAGGCGCGACAATTAAAACAGCGGCTGCACCTGCAACTGCCGCTTCCATATCACTCGTTGCCCGAATACGGGAAGACAGCTCTGCACCAGGAAGGTAACGTGCATTGGTATGCTGTGTATTAATCTCAGCGGCCTGTTCTTCACTACGTGTCCACATTACTACATCCAGTTCGTTTGCGGCGAGTACACTGGCGAGTGCTGTTCCCCAGCTGCCTGCAACCAGTACAGCAACTTTTTTAGACAACGCGTTTCCCCCCTCCAGGGTTCTTCGATCCCAATTTATTTTCCTGTCCTTTGGCGAGCTTCACAATGTTCGTGCGATGTCTCCAGAATGCAAACAGACAAATAATCAGACTGCCCCAGAAAATACTCATCGAATATCCAGGCAGGATCAGAATGAAAACAGGAGTCAAAGCGACAAAAATTAAAGAACCAAGCGAAACATAACGTGTCAGAACGATGGACAGTATCGCCAAAACTCCGGCACACAGCGCAGGTAGGAAAGCCAGGCTTGCCATTACACCAATCGCGGTCGCAATACCTTTTCCTCCCCGGAAATGGAAATAGAGCGGCCAGTTATGACCTGCTATGGCAGCGATACCACTGAATGCAGCAATCCACGGAGACCCGTCACTTAACCATATGCCAATCCATACTGCAGCAACACCTTTGATTACATCAAGCAGCAGAACGGCAGCAGCCGGCCCTTTACCCAGTATACGCAGGGTATTCGTTGCTCCTGCATTTCCGCTCCCATGCTGACGTATATCAATCCCCCGTATTGCTTTTGCAAGAAGAACACTAAAGCTGATCGAACCAAGCAGATAGCTCAGTACGATCGCTGCGATTGATAAAATCACAAACTTCTCCCCTAACCTTCGTCGGACTTCCTCCGAGTAAATATGCGAATTGGTGTGCCTTCAAAATCAAACGCCGCACGGATTTTATTCTCCAGGTAGCGCTCATACGAGAAGTGCATCAATTCAGGGTCGTTTACAAAAATGACCATGGTTGGCGGTTTGACCGCTACCTGAGTCACATAGTTAATTCTCATTCTCCGCCCTTTATCGGTTGGCGGCGGATTAATGGCTACCGCATCGGATACTACATCGTTAAGCAGATGTGTCTGCACCCGCAGCGAGTGCTGTTCTGCTACGCGCTGTACCACAGGCAGCAATTTTTGTAAGCGTTGTTTTGTGAGCGCGGACAAGAATACAACCGGAGCATACGTCATGAAGAGGAAGTGGTCTCGAATTTTCGTCTCAAATTCCTTCATTGTTTTATCCGTTTTATCCACGATATCCCATTTATTCACTACAAACAATGAAGCTTTACCTGCTTCAAACGCATAACCTGCAATGTGCTTGTCCTGCTCAATGATGCCTTCTTCGCCGTTAATGACAATCAGGACTACATCGGCACGCTCAATTGCACGCATTGCACGCATCACGCTGTATTTTTCTGTTGTTTCATATACTTTACCGCGCTTTCGCATACCGGCTGTGTCAATCAGCACATAGCGCTGCCCGTCTTTTTCGAAAGGAGTGTCAATTGCATCACGGGTTGTTCCAGCTACGTCACTGACAATAACACGTTCCTCGCCCAGAATTGCGTTTACAAGTGAAGATTTACCTACATTAGGGCGTCCGATCAGAGCTACACGAATCACATCTTCATCGTATGTCTCTTCCTCAAGTTCAGGTAATTTCTCCACAATGGCATCGAGCAGATCGCCAATCCCTGTACCATGACTGCCAGATACCCCGATTGGATCACCAAAACCGAAGCCGTAAAACTCATAAATCAGCTCACTGCGTCCAATGTTATCCACTTTATTGACAGCCACAACGATTGGTTTGCCTGAGCGGTACAGCATCTCTGCGACTTCTTCGTCAGACTGTGTAATACCTGCTTTGGCGTCACACATAAATACAATAACATCTGCCTCTTCAATCGCAAGTTCTGCCTGCATGCGGATGGATTTCATAATGACGTCCTCGCCGTCAATTTCGATACCACCTGTATCAATAATACTGAATGCTTTACCGTTCCATTCACCGATTCCGTAGATCCGGTCGCGGGTTATGCCCGGTTTGTCTTCCACAATGGCCAGTCTGTCGCCAATAATCCGATTGAAAATGGTGGATTTACCCACGTTCGGTCGGCCGACAATTGCCACAACTGGTCTTGCCATACATTCCACTCCTCCTGTCCATACTTACGTTAATCATCATAGCAAAAAAGCTATGTCTTGGCTAACGTTTCATAACGGAATTCTCGCAATAACAACAATCGGCGAACCCGCGGGGGCTCGCCGATCTTGCTTTTATTGTTCAGCAAAATATGCAGTATATAACCTAGAACCATGCATGTATAACTTATTTGAATTTGCTGAGTTTATCGCCAAACAGTTCGCCGAGCGTAGTGCTCATACCTTGATTGTTCAAGGACACGTTAGGATTGTTGATCTCTTCACGTGGAGCATTGTTTCTTGCTGGACGCTCTGATTTTTGTGGTTGAGCAGGAGCTTCTTCCGTTTCTTTGATGCTCAAGCTTACACGCTGCTCAGACGGGTTCATGTCCAAGATTTTAACTTGAACTTCTTGTCCTTCTTTCAACACTTCATGAGGAGTGCCGATGTGTTTGTGGGAGATTTGTGAGATGTGCACAAGTCCCTCTACACCAGGAGCGATTTCAACGAATGCACCGAAATCAACCAGACGTTTTACAACACCTGTTACGATATCGCTAGTGTTGAATTTGTCACCAGCTGTTTCCCAAGGGCCTGGTTGAACTGCTTTCATGCTCAGGCTGATTTTGCCTTTGTCAGGATCAACTTTCAGCACTTTAACATTGACTTTGTCGCCTTCGGACAATACATCGGATGGTTTGTCAACGTGCGTCCAAGCCAGCTCGGATACGTGGACCAAACCGTCAACTCCGCCCACATCAACGAACGCGCCAAATTGAGTCAAACGCTGTACTGTACCTTCGATGACTTGACCTTCTTGCAAACCAGCCATAACTTGTGCTTTGTTCGCTTCGAATTCCTGCTCCAGTACATCTTTTTGAGAAAGGATCACTTTGTTGTTCTCACGGTCGATCTCTTTCACTTTAACACGCAGTGTGCGTCCTTTGTAGTCGCTGAAGTCTTCAACGAAATGGCGCTCAACCATGGAAGCCGGGATAAATCCACGCACGCCCACGTCTGCTACCAGACCGCCTTTAACAACATCACCTACAACAACTTCGAACACGTCTTGGTCTTCAAAATGCTTTTGCAATTGCTCCCAAGCGTTCTCGCTGTCAATAGCACGTTTGGACAGAACGAGTTTTTCTTTCTCGTCATCGATGCTGAGTACTTTAGCTTCAACTTCTTGTCCTACTTCTACCGCATCAGAAGCGCTGTCTACGTGGAGCGAAGACAGTTCACGAATTGGAATAACACCGTCATATTTATATCCAATGCTTACATAAGCCTGGTTATCTTCCAATTTGACGATGGTTCCTTTTACAGTATCTCCTTTTTTCAAGGAAACGAATTGATCCAACTCATCTTGGGTTGCTTCTTGATTTTTCATTTCTTCCGACATGTCAAATACCCTCCTCAATTCAAAAACCCCATTATATTCAAACCTGCCTTGGCAGAGTTCAAAACACTTTCATGCGAATGCACTTGATATAGCTTTCCTCAAAAATATGGAAACATGCACTCTTGGCAGACTGCCTTATTTGCTGGGCACGCCTGTTTTCGTCATTTCATTAATTTTGGACATAATTTTCTCGGTCGCTCTCTCCAGAGCATCTCCAGAGGTGTCATCCTTGAACTCGTCCAAATTGACCGGTGCGCCGTATACTACTTTCATCTTACGAAACAACTTGTAGTTGCCGATAATAGCAGTAGGAATTACAGTGGCACCGCTGCGGAGAGCAAAACTTGCCGCTCCTTTTTTACCAATTCCTCCATCATTGTGACGGCTTCCGGTTGGGAAAATACCAAGCACTTCACCACCACGCAAAATATTGAGTGAGGTTTTGATGGATTCTTTGCTGACGCCTCCACGTTTCACGGGGAAGGCACCAACTGCTTTGATGATTGGCCCTAATACCGGAACATTAAACAATTCGCTTTTAGCCATAAATCTCACTTGACGGCGAATTTTAATGCCAACGGTTGGCGGATCAAAGTTGCTGATATGATTGGAGCATAGAAGTACGCCGCCGTCTTTCGGGATATTTTCCCGTCCAACTGCCTCCAGGCGAAAAAGAATGGTATACATGATCCGCAGTACTGTCTTACAAAAGGTGTAAATCATAGACCGCTCTCTCCTCTGACCATTGTGCAATAAGATACGATTTTGTCAACCACTTCATGGATGTTCATCTTTGTTGTATCCAGGACGATCGCGTCCTCTGCACAGCGCAGCGGGGAAACTTCCCGATTCTCATCCAGTTTATCACGGGTGGCAATATCTCGCTCCAGTTGTTCCAACGTCAGACCTTCGGATGGTTCCAGTTCTTTGAAGCGGCGAAGAGCACGCTCCTGTACACTGGCAGTCATGAAAATTTTCACTTCTGCATCGGGCAGTACTGTTGTTCCGATATCGCGCCCATCCATTACGACGCCCTTGCGCAAAGCCATTTGCCGCTGAATATCCACTAATTGCGTACGCAGCCCCTCGATTTGCGCATATCGAGACACGATCCCCGTCACTTCACGGGAGCGGATTTCAGAAGTTACATCCTCCCCATTACAGAACACTTTCTGTCCACCCCGATCCGGTTGTAAATCAATAACCAAATCCTGAGCTTCCAGAAGTACCTGACTCATATCATCCGGAGAAATATCTTTCCGAATCATATGTAAGGATACTGCACGGTACATTGCGCCGGTATCAACGTAAATGTATCCGAGTTCCTCTGCAACCAATCGGGCCACCGTGCTTTTTCCGGCACCAGCAGGTCCGTCAATTGCAACGTTCATCTTCCCGTTATCTGATGTGTTCTGGCTTGCCAACGGGGCATTCCTCCTCAAACGATAAACCTCAATAAAAAAACAGGCATTGCCTGTCATCGTGAAAATTATACCACACTCTACACATGGATGCAAAAACAGACAAATCAGCCAGTGGGGTCTTTGTTTGTGCCCTGCATACGAATCGGGGTACCTTCAAGCCGATCAATCGTTGTCATCATTTTCTTCAGATCAGGAACAAGCAGTAATAGCTGACAGAGGATAACAAGAATCAAGAGAACTGCGATAATAAGCATTACTCTCCGCTCTATTCGTTTTGAGACTACATGATAAATACGTTCATACCTGCGTGAATTCAGACGTTTACTCATGGCCGCGATCTCCGTTTTTGCCTTACGTTGCCCAACACCGGATTAATTTATGCGAGTTCATTTCTTTACTTCATACGGTAATCCAGCTGCCGCTCAAAACAGAATTTAATCACTTTTTGGCGCTCTGAATCCGTAATCTGCGAAAATTTCAGCATTCCCAGCTCACGCCCTGATTCCAGCTTTTTGATGCGCACCACCTCGGCCTCAAATTGCACATGATCGATTGCGCCATTGCGATAAGGGACGAGCAGCCAGCATTTTAGCTTTTGTCCTTCCTGAATTTTCAATTCGGGCTCAATGTAAATGGACATTCCACCGCCACCAATGTCTTCAGTCAGAACCACTGCACGAGTGAGATCTTCACACTGGAGTGCCAGTTCGAGGCTGGCATGAACACGAAGGAAACTGCGGCGCTGAATTTTGGAAATCTCATCAGGAAGCGGTTTTCGAATGCGTACCAGGCGAATGACATCTTCCTCAAAACCGGTCACATAGGTGTTAAAATAATGACGGACTCCACTCTCGTTTATATAGGAGATGGACAGTTCTTCGCCAAAAAAAAGTCTTTTCAGGCGGCTGTTTCCCTGCTGCATCGGAACCTCAATCAGGAAACTGTTATCATCTGTATCTGCGATACGCGATTTGTATTCTTTGTGTTCCTCTTTTTCGTCAGCCGATGCGATCTGGATATATAATACTTCATTTACTTTAGGAAACAATCGGTTCACCGCCACTTATGTATTTATCTTCGTATTGCAAGGACTATTATACCATGACCTTTCTCACTTGGAACAAGAAAAAACAGACCATGACTATGGTCTGTTCTCACAAGATGACTTATGCAAATGCGCGCGCTGCTGCCTATTTCTAGGATGCAGCATTGACAGGTTTGATCTCTTCGACAGCTTCTTCCGTTCCAGTATTGGCATTAATGTAAATCCGGTAACGCGAACCATTAATTCGTCCCCCGAATTCGTAACAAAGCACTTCTTTACTGTATTCGTTCTCGATCAACGATTTACGCACATAATTTTCTTTGAAGTCGGAATTGAGTCTTTTGCGCGCCTGCTCAGCTGTAAGCTTAGCTTTCGGGATTTGACGTTTGTCATTATGCTCATAGACGAAGTCACTTGCCTGAAAACCGATAACTTCTCCTGTATCCAAACCAACACGCACAGACATTTTCTCGGGATATATTAATGTATCCCCTTGTTTACGCACATACGTAAGGTTAGCCAGATTGCCAAATTCATCGTAGTTGACGGCTTTCATATCCTTGTAACCCTTATTTTCAAGAAAATGATCTGCCTGGTTCATCGCCTCTTGACGGGACACCTTTTTAGCTCCTACCGGCCGGGTATCACTGTAAGAGATAAGCATTCCACCGTTGCGGGTGAAATCCATCATCAGTTTTCCGTTTCTGGCATGGTGAGCAGTTGCTGTGAACGATTCCCAATCTGTTCCTTTACCATTCTCCTGAACTTGAATCTTGCTGCTCTCCATATTTGAGAATTCAGCTGCCTTTTCCTGAATCTGCTCTTTGGACACAGGTAGTCCGCCGAGCTTTTTCACGGAACGTTTGGCAAACATGTTAGACACTGAAGGACCCCAATCAAGTTCAGGGTACTCCTGCACCTTTTTGTTGACTGTACGGAAGCCGTCCACAATGGAATTATCATTCGTCTGATCCTGAGTCGCCATGACGGTTTCAGCATCCATCCAGCGCAGACGATCCGACAGCACTTTTTGCTGCACTTCCTTCAGATTTTTCGTAATTTCCGAAGAATTTTGATACAGTGTTTTCAGGTTGCCCATTTCTTTCTCACTAAGCGGTTCGTTCGTCAAGTCACGCATTGAAGCATGGTACGCAAATTTTGAAATGCGTGAAAGGAACTCCTCCGTCTCATTGAAGGGAAGCATGCCGAGCGGAAGCTGATTGATTTCATTCTGCGCTTCGCTTGTAAGCCTCCACACATTCATCAACCCTTTGCGGTGCATGCCTTGTGAGCTTGTATGGACAGCGAGTGTGCTGCCTATCTCTGAATGCAATTTGTCCATATGAAATGAGAGGTCGTGAAAAGCACGCTGATATTGATTCTCTGCTTTGATCAGGATCGCATTTTTCTCCTGATTCTCCTGATAACCCCAAACAAGCGCACCGATCAGGAGAACTGCAAATATCGGAAACATGACTGAACTTAATCGTTTATACACGGTAGATTCTCCTTTCTTCTAAACCACTGCCTTTATTGTGGATCGAAGAAAGACCTCTTATGCATGCGATTTCCATTCAGGACGATTTTTGCCTTCAATTTAGAAGTCTTTTCACGATATGACAGTAATGCTGTTTTTCGTTTAATACAGCTGAAAACTCGTGGCCATCCCATCTTCCTCAATATCAAATTGATCTTTGTTATCGCAAAGACACTGTTTAAAACCCGTTTCAATCCTCCCCCGTTCTTTTCTGCCTCTTAACGTAAATCGTTCACCGCACTGTTTGCATCTAATTTTGATCTTAATTCTCGTCATGTTCTATCCCCGTTTCATTTCGTCGTTTCCCGGGCATCAAACACATAAAAAAGACACACCGGGTCAATGCGTTCTTAGACGCTTTATGTCCACCAGTGTGTCCGTATTTTTATAATTTAATCTCTTCCTCACGTTTCACAAAACGAAAAGGAGAACGGTTATTAGCCCGTGTAATCTTGCCAATTGCTCCATACCACAGACCCGCCATAAGAGGCGCAATGAACCATAACCAGTGATTCACCATCATATTCATAATGACATCGTATAAGGCATGCCAGAAAAATGGCAGCATTAGAGATAAGCAGAGATACCATCGTTTCTTCTTCGTATCGTCAATAAATTTAGCCTTACCCATGTAATATCCCATAATAACCGCGAACATCGCATGTCCGGATACGGGAAGAAGAGCCCGAAGGAACATTCCTGAAACCGAGGCATTGCCTGCGAAAGCATACAGCACATTCTCCACAGTAGCGAAACCCAATGAAACGGCAACCGAATATAATATCCCGTCATAAGGCTCGTCAAATTCGGTGTGATTATAAATGATGTGATAAATCACAAAAAATTTGACAAACTCCTCAACCCCGCCCGAGATCAGGATGGATTCGATCAGGGGGTTATCACCAAGCCACATCATCATACCTCGCTGAATAATCATGACGGGCAGAACGATTAAAATACCCATCACAAACACTCTCAGAATCATGTGAAGCGGCTCATAATCATACCGGTCTTTCAGATAAAAGTATGTTAACAAGGCGAGACCCGGAGCAACTGCTGCAGCTAGAAGCGAAAACAATAGCACCGAAATTCCCTCCTCTGACTATTGACGCGTTTAGAACCGGATTTTAATCCTGACGTTTGAAGTGGGTGCAGATGACCTCAATCGCTTGTTCAGGAATAACCAACTTGCCGTACTCTTCCATAACAGCCGGAGTAACAGAGGAACCTTCTCCAAACTCAGCCAGCAAAGCGATCAGGGCAGCGTGTTTGGTCGTGTCCACATCATCCGGTTCAAAATGCAAGAACCATTTATTTTTATAAGAATACAGTTTGCCCGCATCCGTAACGTGTTGATGTAACATATGGGCAGCTTCAATCAGCACTTCAAAATCCTTAAAAGCGTATACGATGGAATCACTTTGCTCCAATGTAACTTCCATTTCGTATACCTCTTCAGGAAGATCATCTTCATGACCTGAACCATATTGTTGCGGATCATATTTTCCACGAGTAACAATGACAACCATCCCTTGAGCGGGAAGTGCGAATACTTCAACAGCCAGCGGACCTGTAGCATCAAAACCAAGTTCAGAGTAAGCCTGGTCCATCATTTCAGTGAACAGTTCATGTACCTTCGGTAGTTCCTGCCACATATCTTCTTTTTGTATTCCGCGCTCGCTCAGATCGTCAAAGGTCAGGAAAATCCGTATCTTATCGTGACTTAGTCGTTCTATTTTCATACAGGATCTCCCCTTTATAAGCAAGTCTTATAACAGATTATGAAGCACAAAACAATATGTGCTGAAAATAAATCTATGTAGTTATGTTATCATTTTATACCTGTAAATGCACGAAGTAAAATCAACAAAAAAAGAATCAATCCACATCAAATCAAGACTGTGGATGATTCTTAATGGATGCTGAGGGTTATAAACCCGGTACAGTTGTATTTGTCTGACTTAAAATCTGCTCCACCTCATGTTTAACATCCGGGTTGGTACGAATAAAGTCTTTCAGCATGTTCATGTTTTCTTCTTTTTCTTTTGGTGTGACTGGTCTGCTAATTTTCGCTGCAGCTTTGTGCGTTTCCCCATGTTGGTCCGGTTTACTGCTGAAACCATCCATGCCCGGGAAAGTCATCTCCATCATTTTGTGCTTGGCCTGGTTGACGACGTTTCGTGATGAACTTGATGACATCATAGGAAGCCTGCCTTTAGCTAACCAAGAACTGGCGGCTGCACCAACAACAATACCCCAGAAAAAGGATGACGCCTTCATTACACCAACCTCCTTTAAGTGTTGAATTCAAGAGTAGTGTTTGCTGCAGAAGTCGATCTCATTCCGAATAAATACAGGAAAGTGAGTTGAAGAAATGTTAAGAAATGTCGTCTCCATGATTCTGATCGCGAGCATGCTGCTTACTGCCTGCGGTGATCAAAACCAGTCTGTATCCGATGCGGAGCAAACCTCAGAAAAAACGACTGCAGCCAGCAAGGATGAAACAAACAAAATAACCTCAGGCAAAGCCGCTGAGTCCAAAGATGTCACGACAGATACAGCAGATGATTCTTTAGATGAAACCCTTAACGAAACAGAAGAAACTAAGGCTTCCGCAACCTCTGGACATGAAACTACAAGGGAAGAAGTCGTAGATAAAACGTATCATATGAATTCGAATTATGTTATTAAACCCAATAATGAATCCAGTTCCGCCAAAGTTGTATTATTAACATTTGACGATGGACCAAAAGAAGAAAAAATGATTACTTCACTTATCGATACACTGGATAAACATGATGCCAAAGCTATTTTTTTTGTTAACGGATACCGCGTCAAGCATCAACCTGAACTGCTGCAGCTCATTCATGAACGTGGACAGATTATCGGTAACCACGCCTGGGATCACGAGGATTTGAAAAAGATGCCGCAAGCTGAGGCGATTAAACAGGTCACTGACGTTCAGCAGCTTGTGAAAGATATCATTGGTGAGCAGCCTCAGTTTTTCAGGCCCCCATTTGGCTCTGGTAATGATGCTCTCAAAGGTGCAGTCCAGCAGCAAGGCATGTTATATATGACGTGGTCTAACGGATCACTTGACTGGGATAAGAGCACCAAAAACAAGCCTGATAAAGTTATTCAGAACGTCCTGGATCAGCTTCACCCCGGAAGTAATATTTTAATGCATGAATTGCCATGGACGGTTGAAGGTCTTGATGAGTTGTTAACTCAGCTTGAACAGAAAGGATATTCGTTTGTTGATCCGCGTGCAATCGAGCATCAGACCCGATAAACAACGGCAGCAGCAGTGCTCCCGCTGGAAGAATACAACGGACAGCAAAAAGCCCGAAACTACTGATCCGGGCTGCTCGCAGCAGGTACACGTAATGTTATGAGATGAATCTCAGCGGGACAATTTAACCTGAGGGGGAGGTGATTCGTGCCAAACCCTCTGCTCACAAGCAGTTTCCCGCCCTGAGAATCATCTTTGCTTCGTTTCAACGAAAACCACCCGCTCGGTACAGCTCGATAAGCCCTGCTCAGGAATATCGGTCCGAGCCATGGCAAAACGATTTGCCCTCCATGTGTATGACCGCTTAATATCAAGTCCGCATGAAGGTCTAACCGCAGCGCTTGCAGGGGATCGTGAACCAAAAGAATGGTCGAATCACCTTCCGTCTTTTGAAGGAGCATTTTTCCCTTTTTGGAGCGATAGTCCAATCCAATTAACCGGATGTGCTGTGTCCCTTTTTGTAAATAAACGGCCTTGTCTTGTAACAACTGCACACTCGCGTCATTCAGAAGCTTGGACAATTGAGCTGCAGCCGCCTTTTTGTCGTGATTGCCATAGACTGCATAGGCCGGGGCCAGACTCGATAAAATCTTCATATTTTGTCTGACAATGGACCAGGAAATTCCCTCTTCGGCCATATCTCCCCCGATTAGTACCCAATCAACCCTACCCTTTAACTCTTCTATATCTTTTGTTTTCAGCAAGCGTTTATGTGTATCGGACAAATACAAAATGACGGCTCCATCGAATGCTGACGGAAGATGCGTTAGTTCTACTTCATCTACTCTCAGTACATGTGATCGAGCCTCAAGCCACATATGCACTAACAGAAGCACAGCTGCAGCTGACAAAACCACTGCTGCAACGACCACCATTACCACGGTAATGGGAGGAAGGTATTTAGTGGGGGTGCACCTTTAATGCCCCACCACACTAGACCAACGGTCAACATAATAAAAATAAATATAAGTGAGTTAACGAACCTTTTGCTTAATCTCAAACGTCTCGAGGGATGCAGCTCGGTACGAGTTGGCAATGTACGTGCCTCTGAAATCGTCTCTCCCTGCTGATTTCCCGTTTTTTTGGAACGGCTTGGTGCTCGCTGCGGTAAAACGGGACTTTCCAGAGCTGATGCATAGGATTGACGCTGAGACCGCGGTAACGTGATCGAAGTAATTGTTGGCACTCCACCGGTCTCGACAGCAGCCGCCGTTTCAGCCACGAGTGTGGTCTGAGAAGTTGTGCGGCGCTCAGTTTTCTCTTTTTTATCCGAGTGACGCTGACGTTGACTGCCATATGTTTTCATTCTACTTAGCGGCTGATTCATGATCCCCTCCGAAAACGTATCGCCAAACCGGATACCAAATCAATAACAAAATGACATAGAATTGGTGCCCATAACGTGCCAGACTGTATATAAATCCAGCCAAGCCCGTAACTCGATAGAAACACCCACCCTGTTGGAATCCAGTGGCGAAGATAACGAATGTGTATAACTGCAAATAAAATACTTGTCCAGTATGGACCAATGGCATGTTGGATCGCACCTCGGAACAACAATTCCTCGCATACAGCCACGATGGCCGCTATACATACAATATGCCAGATTGGACGTCCTTGAAACAGCAGCTCATTAATCCCGCCGTCATCCATGCTCTCTTGAGGTATAACATAGGACAGTACCAAATCCATGACAAGCATAATACCAGCAAGACCAAGACCCCACCATAAAAATTGAAGATGCTCAGGCCAAGCCAGAACCTCAAATAAATTTCTTTTTTGCAGCAGAATCCATATGACCCCGATAATTAAAGTCAGCCCCTGAGTGAAATAAAGATTAATCAGCAGCAGGCGCTCGGTTAACTGCTGTGGTTCGGCCTTCCTAATTTTAAATTTCGGAAACTTCTTGTTTTTCATTGCATGCGTCTGTCCCTTGAGTTATTTGATATCGTTATCCATACATAGACTAATCCGATAGTATACTAAATCATAGCCAAAAAACCAATTCGGTTCAAGACCTGTCCGAAGTCCCGGATCATTACCCAAAAACGTTACTTCATTAATGCGGTGAAATTCATCTCGCGAAACAACACGTTTCTGATGTTTTTGTCGGGTTTAAAATTTGTTGTGGAGGTAAAACGGACTTCTAAGAGGCGCGAAAAACACAGTCTGCCGCGAACAGAATTAAAACATCTTAGCCTATTGACATGCTCATGTAAGCCATGATACATTATGAAAAAATTAGTCCCGTTAAACACGATGATGGAGAAAAGACGTTGCTTAGTCTTTCAGAGAGCCGATGGATGGTGGGAATCGGCGGCAGGCAGATGATCTTGAGCGCTCCTGAGTTATTGCATTGAAATAGGAGTAGGTGCAATCGGTTTAGACCCGTTATCCTCTTCGGTCTTCATTGACCGCTAAGACTGTCGTTGCGAAACGGCGGTGAATTAGGGTGGTACCACGACAACTCTCGTCCCTTATTGCGCAAGCAGTATGTGGATTGAGAGTTTTTTTGATTATTTTTGATAAAAGAATCCTGTGGAATCACCCTGTTCGTTTACCCTCCTCCTCTGCCACGACACCGCGTTGTTGGAGGGAAGAATCATCGGTTTTAAGGAATGTCTCCATCTGGAGACGAAACCTTGACGAAATATAGATATACAAACCTAAGGAGGAAGAAACCATGTACAAAGTGTTAGTATCGGACCCAATCAGTGATTTGGGAATTCAGCAGCTGGTGGATGCAAGTGATGTCGTAGTCGAGAAGAAAACCGGACTTAGTGAAGATGAGCTTACTGCCATTATCGGTGATTATGATGCCCTTCTTGTTCGCAGCCAGACACGTGTTACTGAACGCATTATGACGGCTGGAACCAAACTTAAAGTCATTGGACGCGCAGGTGTTGGCGTTGATAATATTGAACTGGAACCCGCTACACAACGCGGTATTATTGTAATTAATGCACCTGACGGCAATACAATTACGACATGTGAGCACACCTTTGCCATGATGATGGCATTGGCACGACACATTCCTCAGGCTTACGCCAAAACCGTTCAAGGTACGTGGGATCGAAAAACCTTCCTGGGTGTGGAATTGAGAAATAAAACACTGGGCGTACTCGGTATGGGGAGAATCGGAAGCGAAGTTGCTAAACGTGCCAAAGCATTCGGGATGGACATTCTAGCCTTCGATCCGTTCCTCACTGAGGAGCGTGCTGAGAAACTGCAGGTAAAACTGGCCAGTGTTGATGATATCATCCGTAATGCCGATTTTATGACAGTGCATACGCCGCTGACTCCGGAAACACGCCATATGATTTCGCGTCCGCAATTTGAAGTGATGAAAAAAGGTATGCGCATCATTAACTGCGCACGCGGCGGTGTCATTGACGAGATGGCACTTGTTGAAGCGATTGATGAAGGTATCGTTGCTGGCGCTGCATTCGATGTATTCGAAAGTGAGCCGCCTGCAGCAGACCATCCATTCCTGAATCACCCAAGCATTATTGTTACACCTCACTTAGGCGCATCGACAGTTGAAGCTCAAGAAAATGTAGCCATTGACGTATCTGAACAGGTTCTTCATATTCTTCGCAATGAACCGTTCAAAAATGCCGTAAACATGCCCGCGGTTGCACCAACCGTTATGAACAAACTTCAGCCTTACTTCAAGCTTGGTGAGACGCTGGGAAGTTTCGCAGCACAAATTACTCAAAATGCTGTACAAGAGATCCGTATTGACTACGCAGGGGATTTGTCAGAGGTAGATACTTCTCCGCTGACTCGTTACATTGTGAAAGGCATTCTGGCGAGACATCTGGGGGGCGAAGCCAACATCGTCAATTCCATGCATCTGGCCAAAATTCGTGACTTGAATGTCGTTGTAAGCCAAACCTCTGCTACTAAAGGATTTACTAACCTGATTACTGTAACGTTGATAACTACCCAAGAAGGGGAAGAGCGCCGCGTTGCGGGTACACTTCTTGCAGGTTACGGCGAGCGTATCGTTCGCCTCGACAAATTCCCGGTAGATATCGCACCGGAAAGTCACCAAATTTTGATCTCTCACAACGATAAGCCAGGTATCATTGGGCGCGTAGGTACGCTTCTTGGACAAAATGATGTAAACATTGCATCCATGCAGGTGGGGCGTAAAATTATCGGCGGTGCAGCAATCATGATTCTGACCGTCGATAAAGAAGTACCAAAAGATGTACTGGTTCAGCTTACAGCACTGCCTGAACTGAATACAGCGGTTGAGATTGTACTGGGCTAAGCATCAGTTTATTTCAGACAAAAAGACGGGAACGATGATGTTCCCGTCTTTTTGCTGCGTGCAGATCGAAACAATTAACTCAATTGAATGATTGTTAACGTTGCACCTGGTGGCGAAAGCACAGCCGTGGCCACAAGGCCGAAAAGTTGAAGTTGAATGGTCGAACCAGCAGTAACCGGAATGATAAATTCGGTCTGCAGCTGGCTCAAGGATAGCGCAGGCGAGACAACACTTGCTGGAATCAACTGCACCATTGAGCAGTACTCGGGACTGTATCAAAGCCGCAGCGGTTAAACTAATTTTGTACGAAATAAAGTATCGTCCTGTATTCGCCAAGGTAAACGTATCGCTAGTTCCATTAACTGTAATACC
This sequence comes from Paenibacillus sp. AN1007, assembly GCF_040702995.1. NCBI lineage: Bacteria > Bacillati > Bacillota > Bacilli > Caryophanales > Paenibacillaceae > Paenibacillus > Paenibacillus sp. AN1007. The sequence goes on along the minus strand of NZ_CP159992.1, from coordinate 1,728,017 downwards.
TGTTCCGATGTTTTGATTGTTCGGCAGCGTAATCAATGTGCCGCCCAAAAGAACCAGGATCGTACCGCTCGTATTTTCTGCAAACGCTGATGCAGCTGTTACGGACGTACCTGTTGCACCGGTTGCGCCGGTATCCCCGGTTACACCGGTCGCTCCTGTGGCTCCTGTGATACTTGCACCGGTCGCACCAGTTACTCCTGTTACGCCCGTAGCTCCAGCCACTCCTGTTGGGCCCGTTATGCCTTCGCCAGTTGCCCCCGTAATTCCTGCCGTTCCGGTTGCACCCGTTACACCCGTCTCCCCGGTTGCCCCTGTGATACTTGCACCGGTCGCACCGGTTACTCCTGTTACGCCCGTGGCTCCAGTTACTCCTGTTGGGCCCGTTATGCCTTCGCCAGTTGCCCCCGTAATTCCTGCCGTTCCGGTTGCACCCGTTACACCCGTCTCCCCGGTTGCCCCTGTGATGCTTGCACCGGTTACTCCCGTTATGCCCGTGGCTCCAGTCACCCCTGTTGGGCCCGTTATGCCTTCGCCAGTGACTCCTGTAACCCCTGCCGTACCTGTTGCTCCAGTTGCACCCGTTTCTCCCACTGCTCCTGCACTCGCTAAAAGAGTATAGTCCGCTGATGTTCCCGGTGTTCCCGTTGGTGGGGCTGTGTTCGTGATATACGTGCTGCCTCCAAACGTAACCACCTGACCTACCGGGTACGTCGGTGCAACAGCCGGATCAAAAGCCGTGATGCCCGTCAATCCTGCCCCGGTTGCTCCAGTAACCCCTGCACCAGTCGCACCGGTGGCGCCTGTCGCCCCCACACTCGCCAATAATGTGTAATCCGCTGACGTCCCCGGCGTTCCCGTTGGTGGAGCCGTGTTTGTGATATACGTGCTGCCGTCAAATGTGACGACCTGACCTACCGGATACGTTGGGGCGACTGCCGGATCAAAGGCAACGCTCCCCGTCAATCCTGCACCGGTCGCACCGGTCGCACCTGTTGCTCCTGTTTCCCCAGTTCCCCCAACCAGTCCCGTTGCCCCGGTTGCTCCAGTAACCCCTGCACTCGCCAATAATGTGTAATCCGGTGACGTCCCCGGCGTTCCCGTTGGTGGAGCCGTGTTCGTAATATATGTGCTGCCGTCAAACGTGACAACCTGACCTACCGGATACGTTGGCGCGACAGCCGGATCAAAGGCAACGCTCCCCGTCAAGCCTGCTCCGGTCGCGCCGGTTACTCCTGTTGCTCCTGTGGTTCCCTCGCCCGTGGCTCCGTTAATCCCTGCGGTTCCTGTCGCACCCGTTGCACCTGTCGTTCCTGCACTCGCCAATAGAGTGTAATCCGGTGACGTCCCCGGCGTTCCCGTTGGTGGAGCTGTGTTCGTGATATATGTGCTGCCGTCAAACGTGACGACCTGACCTACCGGATACGTTGGCGCGACTGCCGGATCAAAGGCAACGCTCCCCGTCAAGCCTGCACCGGTGGCACCCGTTGCTCCTGTTTCTCCAGTTCCCCCAATCAGTCCCGTTGCCCCGGTTGCTCCAGTAACTCCTGCACCCGTCGCACCGGTGGCGCCTGTCGCCCCTGCACTCGCCAATAGAGTATAGTCGGGAGACGTTCCCGGCGTTCCCGTTGGTGGGGCTGTGTTCGTGATATACGTGCTGCCTTCAAACGTAACCACCTGACCTACCGGGTACGTTGGTGCGACAGCCGGATCAAAGGCAACGCTCCCCGTCAAGCCTGCTCCCGTTGCGCCGGTAGCGCCGGTAGCACCTGTGGTCCCCTCACCCGTGGCTCCGGTCACTCCTGCGGTTCCTGTCGCACCCGTTGCACCTGTTTCCCCGGTTCCCCCAATCAGTCCCGTTGCCCCGGTTGCTCCAGTAACTCCTGCACCCGTCGCACCGGTGGCGCCTGTCGCCCCTGCACTCGCCAATAGAGTATAGTCGGGAGACGTTCCCGGCGTTCCCGTTGGTGGGGCTGTGTTCATGATATACGTGCTGCCTTCAAACGTAACCACCTGACCTACCGGGTACGTTGGTGCGACAGCCGGATCAAAGGCAACGCTCCCCGTCAAGCCTGCTCCCGTTGCGCCGGTAGCGCCGGTAGCACCTGTGGTCCCCTCGCCCGTGGCTCCGGTCACTCCTGCGGTTCCTGTCGCACCCGTTGCACCTGTTTCCCCGGTTCCCCCAATCAGTCCCGTTGCCCCGGTTGCTCCAGTGACCCCTGCACCCGTCGCACCGGTGGCGCCTGTCGTCCCTGCACTTGCCAATAGAATATAGTCGGGAGACGTTCCCGGCGTTCCCGTTGGTGGAGCCGTGTTCGTGATATACGTGCTGCCTTCAAACGTAACCACCTGACCTACCGGATACGTTGGCGCGACAGCCGGATCAAAGGCAACGCTCCCCGTCAAGCCTGCTCCCGTTGCGCCGGTAGCGCCGGTAGCACCTGTGGTCCCCTCGCCCGTGGCTCCGGTCACTCCTGCGGTTCCTGTCGCACCCGTTGCACCTGTTTCCCCGGTTCCCCCAATCAGTCCCGTTGCCCCGGTTGCTCCAGTGACCCCTGCACCCGTCGCACCGGTGGCGCCTGTCGTCCCTGCACTTGCCAATAGAATATAGTCGGGAGACGTTCCCGGCGTTCCCGTTGGTGGAGCCGTGTTCGTGATATACGTGCTGCCTTCAAACGTAACCACCTGACCTACCGGATACGTTGGCACGACAGCCGGATCAAAGGCAACACTCCCCGTCAATCCTGCTCCGGTCGCTCCGGTTACTCCTGTTGCCCCCGTGGTCCCCTCGCCCGTGGCTCCGGTAATGCCTGCGGTTCCTGTCGCACCCGTTGCACCTGTTTCCCCGGTTCCCCCAACCAGTCCCGTTGCCCCGGTTGCTCCAGTGACCCCTGCACCCGTCGCACCGGTGGCGCCTGTCGTCCCTGCACTCGCCAATAGAGTGTAATCCGGTGACGTCCCCGGCGTTCCCGTTGGCGAGCCTGTATTCGTGATATACGTGCTGCCGCCAAACGTGACCACCTGCCGTACCGGGTACGTTGGTGCCACAGCTGGATCAAAGGCCGCAATTCCCGTCAATCCTGCGCCGGTCGCACCGGTTACTCCCGTCGCGCCTGCTGCCCCAGTTGGTCCAGCACCAGCAATTAACGTATAGTCTGGCGAACTTCCCGGCACACCTGCAGGTGAAGCCGCATTGGTAATGTACGTGCTGCCGTTGTATGTTACCACTTGACCGGCAGCGTAAGTTGGTGCCTGAGCAGGATCGAATGTTACAGCACCAGTCAACCCAACTCCGGTGGCGCCAGTGGCCCCCCCTGCAGCGATCAGCGTGTAATCTGAAGATGTGCCCGGTATACCCGTGGGACTCGCTGCACTGGTAATGTAGGTACTGCCATTATAATAAACGACTTGACCAGCAGGATATCCCGTTGCTTGAGTCGGATCAAAAGCGATAGCTCCGGATAATCCGACGCCTGTCGCACCTGTCGCCCCTGCAGGACCTGCAGCAAGTAAAAGCGTATAGTCTGGTGAAATACCTGGTGCACCCACTGGACCATTCACATTGGCCACATAGAGACTGCCATCATAGCTGACCACCTGGCCCTGAGCGTAAGTAGGTCCGGTCGAAGGATCAAAGGTTGTAATATTGTTTAACCCTACGCCCGGAGAGCCTGCTGGCCCCTGTGCTCCTTGCGGTCCAACAGGTCCTACAGGTCCTACAGGCCCCACTGAACCTGTAGGGCCTGCTGCGCCTCTTTCGCCAGGAACGCCTGGAACACCTGGGACCCCAGGAACACCTGGAGGACCCGCTGGCCCCGGAATACCTCCAGTTCCCAAGGTTGTCGTAGCTCTGCTTAACGAAATCGATATGGAACGAACTAATCCGACCAGACGATCCTTCACTGCTGGCGGAACTTCCAATAGAAGTGTAACGCTTAACAAATCATCCAACAGATTTTGCAGGTTCCCTGCAAGATTAATTACAGCCACGGGTATGACTTCAGAAGAAGCAATCGTCAGTTCCAATACAGCTTGAAGCTCGGCCTTTACTCCGGCACGTAACTCTGACTGATTCACAAACGTAAGCAGCTGGCGTAAACTATTCTGTAACGCAAGTATATTCGCTGCAGCAGGCTGACTTATTGCAGCAGGAATGGTCACGGCTAGAGAACGAAGAATAGACTCATACTGTTCCAGCTCACTGGCAGTTATCGAAATAAACGGCGATCCCGCTCGAAATGCTCTTCCTTCCAGAAAGGCTTTAATATTCACTCTTTTTCGTCCATCGGACATGCTCAGCTCAATCCTCCTTTGACATCTTATTTTCAAGCTTATGAAGGAGGTGAACAAAAATTATCTTGGACATTTTTTTACGCAATAAAAAAGGATAAAATCTTGTTCCACGTTGAACAAGATTAAACGGAATACTTCAACAAAAAACACCCTCCATCAGAAGGGTGTTTTACGCATTTTTTGTTTAAAATCAACCTATTTCGAAGAATCTACGGGAAATTGCAAAATAAACTCCGTTCCTTCACCAAGGACACTATTCACATGAATCGTTCCTTGATGCGCATCTACGATGTTTTTTACGATAGCAAGGCCAAGTCCTGTTCCCACGCTTTCTCCCCGCACTCGAGCTTTGTCCGCTTTATAGAAACGTTCAAAAATAAAAGGCACGTCCGATGTGGGAATCCCCACACCTTCATCCTTTATACTTACTTTGGCAAAAGGCGCGCGCAGGTGAGTGACAAGTTCAGCCGTAATCTTCACACTTTTACCAGCAGGGGTATGCCTGAACGCATTATCCAGCAAATTCGTAAATACCTGCTCCAGCCTGTCCTCGTCTGCCTGCTGCAGGGAGATGACCTGCTGTTTGCATTCCAAGTGAAGCTGAAGTCCCTGCTCCTTCGAACGCACCATGAATTTCCGATAAATACGTTCCAGAAGCTCACCGAGTTCAACTTCCTTCATGTTCATATCGGTATGTCCCGCATCCATTCGAGCGAGGTCAAGTAAATCCTTCACCAGCCTGCCCATCCGCAGCGATTCATCATGGATGACTTGGATCAGTTCTTCACTCTCTTCCGGTGATGCTGCCATCCCGTCAAGTAAGGCTTCACTATATCCCTGCATCATTGATAAAGGTGTACGAATCTCATGAGATACATTAGCGACAAAGTCACGGCGCATCTTTTCCATTTTCACTTCTTCGGTAACATCTCTTAACACAGCAACTGCGCCTCGTACCACACTATCCGCATACAAAGGGGCCATCTGCACAGACCACACCCCTTGCTGTACATGAACGTTGGAGTTCCGATCTCCTCCCTGCTCCATCACGAGTTTAAATAAGGGAACAAGCGGCTCCGGGACATCCCGGGACGGATTCACGGAAGGATAGCCATCCAGACCTTCATCTTCCTGAGCCCAATCAAGGGCGTACCAGGCCTGCATTATTTTCTCACCAGGCGGATTGGTCAGAATTACTTTGCCCTCACCATCGAACGTAATCACCGCATCCGTCATGCTTCGCAGCACACTTGCCAGATGTTCCTTTTCATGATTCAAATTTCGAATCGTGTCTTCGAGCTGCACAGCCATGTGATTAAACGTATTGGCGAGCTCACCAATTTCGTCATTTGTACGAAGAGAAAGCCTTGTGTCGTAATTTCCCTTGCGAATAGCATTCGCCGCCTGAATTAATTGCTGCATAGGCTGCGTAATTTTGGTGAACAAAAATAATGCAAAAAACGTTGTTAGACTGAATCCAACTATACAGATATATGTGAACAGCCGCTTGATATCTCTGGATTCAGACTCAGCAAAGTTGGTGTCAATATAGGGCAGCAGAAAAAGACCCAGCGCTATAAGTACACATCCTACAAGGCAGATGATCGTAATCCATAATTTTCCAACCAGAGATCTCCAGAACGCGAAATTATTTCGGTACTTCCAGTTTATAACCGACACCCCACACGGTTGTTATCATCGCTGCCGATTCAGGAGATACTTTGTTCAGCTTCTCACGAAGACGCTTCACATGGGTATCTACGGTACGAAGATCACCGAAAAATTCATAGTTCCATACATCCTTAAGCAGCTCTTCTCTGGAGAAAACTTTGTCAGGCGATGTTGCAAGGTAATGCAGCAGCTCGTATTCTTTCGGCGTCAGACTGATCTCTTCGCCGCCTGCCGTCACCCGGTGAGCATCATGTTCAATGACCAGATGCGGGAATACAATGTTGTTGCTTGAGTTGCTTTCCTTGGAAAGGTATGCCGTTGCCGACGAACGTCGCAAAATAGCCTTCACCCGGTAAATCACCTCACGCGGACTAAATGGTTTCACTACGTAATCATCCGCTCCTACCTCGAAGCCCTGCACGCGATTAATTTCTTCCCCTTTTGCAGTCAGCATTAATACAGGGGTAGATTTCACCTGGCGAAGCCGCGTACACACTTCAACCCCATCCATACCCGGCAGCATAACATCCAGTAAAATCAGTCCGTAATCTCCTGCTGTTGCTTTACGGAGTGCGGTTTCGCCGTCTTCGGCTTCATCAATCTCATAACCCTCTTTTTCAAGATACATTTTCAAAAGTCTGCGGATTCTTTCCTCATCATCCACGACCAGTATACGATTCTCATGTTCTGACATGCCACTCCAGCCCCTTTACAATAACTGCTCAACACTTCTATTATGTTCGATCTCGCGAACAATATTTGAATACCCTGTTTTGGATAAAAGGGTACTTCATGAATTTACCGTAGTTTGTCCGCTAAGTTTAAAGGACTCTCCTAGTCTGCTCCAGCATAGGAATGCAATCCTGCAATAATCAGATTTACGCCAACCAAAGTAAACATGACTACGAGGAACCCAAGCACAGCGAGCCAGGCAGATTTCTGCCCCTGCCATCCTTTGGATAAACGTAAGTGCAGATACACACTATAATAAAGCCATGTTATCAGTGCCCACACTTCTTTGGGGTCCCATCCCCAGAAGCGGCTCCAGGCAATCTGTGCCCAAATCATCGCAAAGATCAAGGCCCCCAGAGTGAAAATCGGGAAACCAATCGCAATGGCCCGATAACTGATTTCATCGAGATCATCCGCATCTATTCCGTTCATCATCGGCTGCAGCGCTTGTCCAAGCGGTCTGCGTACAATTAGACGGATAAGTCCGTATAAAATCAGACCCGCAATAACAGACCAAATCACTGTATTCAGCTTACGTCCTGCATTAACTCCGTTCATCCAGGAAGGTGTTTCAAGCAAAGGCTCTTTCATCCCTAGAAACGGTTTCATGCTCTCCACTTCACTATTATATGGAGCAAAAATAGGAGGCATGCGATAAATCACTTTCTCTATTGTACTATTTTCCTCTCCCTTTGTGTCAATGGTGACTGTTGTCTGCGCAAATACAGCCTCATATCCTGCTGCGCGGAAAGCAAACACTGTTCCAATAAATGCAATAACGACAACAATCGTAATGAGCGTGAACTCCACCCATCCGCGCTGACGGCGAGAAGACTTGTCTTTGCCGCTAAAATCAACCGTTCGAAGCAGATACATAAATCCCGCTGCAAAACCTACAGCGAAAAACGCTTCGCCTAATGCAGCCAGCGTAACATGAATTTTCAGCCAGATGGACTGCAGTGCCGGAATCAATGGTTGAACTTCCTGAGGAAATACAGCCGCATAAGCCATAATAATAATCGTCAGCGGAAGTGCAAACAGTCCCAGCAGAGACTTGCGGTAAATTGCATACACCACGATAAATGCAACCATAATCATCATGGATAAAAAGGACATGAATTCGTACATATTACTTACCGGAATATGCCCTGCACCTATCCATCGGGTACCAAAGAATACCAGATGGGCAGTTAAAGCAACTGTAGATGCGATAAATGCACGTTTACCCCAACGATTCATGTGATCTAGCGGATCACGATTGCTCCATTTCTTGCCCATGACGGCAACGGCATACAGCAAAAACGCAGCACAATACAGAAAAAAAGATACGATAAATGCATCGCTGCTGAAATCAAGTATATTCATGCTTGGTTCCCCCCGTTATCCAACGACTTCTCATCTACTTCCAGATTCATCTGTTTCAAAATACCGGCAGCTTCCCGTCTGAAACCAAACCAGTTTTTGTTGGTATGCCCGCCGAGCGTAATTCGTTGATCGTCAAATCGAATCCAAATGCGGCGATGATGCCAATAAAAGCCCATGACAAGACCCAGCATGACAATACCAGCGCCTACCCATACAAAAGGCATCGCTTTGTCCACGCGTATATTCAGGTAGCTTACGGATTGAATAAGGTCTACTTTGTCCATACTGTCAACTTCCAGCTGCAAAGGGAGATCTCCACCTACAAGCTGACGATTAATTGCATCCTGCTGAAAACGCTGCTTGTCGATTTGTTTGGCAAAATACAAGTATTGAATTCCCTTGTCCGGCAGATCCGGTCCTTCGATATGAAAGAGAAATGCAGGTGCATTGGGCGAAGGTGATTTCGATTTTGGCTCTCCTTTATCGTCCAGCGCAAAGTCCATGAATTTTTCTTTAACAGTCAGTTTATAAGGGCCTGCTTCAAAGGTGCGCTGTGTGTCCATCATATCAATCTTCAAAGCCCCATATACTTCCCCGGTCTTCGCATTGACTAGGTCCGGTGTAACAGAGCGTATCGTCGGCGTAAGATCATAATCAAACTGGTATGCCTTCAGCCCTTGATAATTAAGGGGATGATTCACCCGAACATCATGTCTTGCAACCTCAGTAAGCTGAGGTTTTTTGGAGAGATCGGAGCAATCTGCCGTACATTCATACAGAACGACCTTTGTTTCAAATAATTTGGGAACCGTTTTGTTTACATTTTTGAACTGCTCGGGCACTTCGTCTTCACTATAGAATTCCACACTGAACTTCTCATTTTTCAGATACATCGAAGTATTGGGAATCTTTTTAATTTCGCCTTCAGGAAAAGCAACATGCTCATCCAGATTCAAACCCGGAAGCCCTCGTGCAAGTACAGCCAGTAGGAAAATAATAAGTCCGATATGAATCACATATGGCCCCCAGCGGCTGAATCGCTGTTTTTCGGCAAGCAGTGCATCCCCCTGAGTGTGAACACGATATCCTTTTTTACGCAACGGCGTAACCGCTTTCTTAATCCATTCTTCCGGTGCCTCTTCAACCGAACCTTGATATACGAGACGCTGCCTTGTCAGAAACTGCAGATGTTTCCGTATACGCTGTTTGTTAAGAGCTTTGTACAGCGGCAGTACACGATCCAGACTGCAGATTACAAGCGAAGCTCCAATCATCACCAGCAGCAGAATAAACCACCAGGATTCATATGTATGGGATAGGCCCAGGAGATAATATATATGGCCTAGCTGACCATAAGTCTCTTTGTAATAAACCGAAGGATCCATATTCAGAAATGTACTCTCCTGCGGGTAAATCGTGCCCAGCATGGAACCAACCAGCGTGATAACAATCATATAAACAGCGATTTTTACGGATGAAAAAAAGTTCCATATGCGATCAATAACATTTGGATTGCTGCGCTGTGAACGCCGTGCCATGCCATCATAACGCATCTCCAGCACTTCATTGGATTGAGCTTCCGCTTCCAGCAGCGGTTTACCACAAGCCTCACATAATACCGTCCCTACGGGATTCTGATGACCGCACTCACATTTCGTATTTTGGAACACGAATAGACCTCCTGTCAGGGCTGCTTCGCCAGTTGCGAGATTTGAGCGTCAAGTGTGTCCAAATCCAACTGTCCGACGTGAATCGTAGAGATTTTACCCGTTTCTGATACGAAAAACGTTGTTGGCATCGGTGAGATTCCATAGTCACGGACCGAGTTCTTTTCTCGATCCAGCATAATTGGGAAGGTTACACCTACCTGCCTTATGAAATTCTCTACAGTCATTTGATCTTCTCCAACGTTAATTCCAACAAATTGGACACCTTTGTCCTTCCATTTGTCAGCCTGCGCCTGAAGTGCGGGCATCTCTTTTACACATGGCTCACACCATGTGCCCCAGAAATTGATCACCATCGCTTTCCCTTGATACTCATCAGACGTATGAACTTGACCATCCAGGCCCAGCAGTTCAAAAGAAGGGGCCTGTCCCCCTTCTTTCGGTTTGCCATTCGAGCCGGATACCGATGTTGTAATCGCATATCCACCCAACACCAGGATCAAGCACAAAATAACGATTTGCACCGTTCTTCTTGATTTTCCCATGTGCTGCTCCCCTTTGAAGTGACGATTTCATTTGCTATATAAATTGAACTAAAGATTTTACACAGCCCACTCCAATGACAGAATAACCTTACAATCGCTGTTATCCCCAGATTTTTTGAATCCCCTTTTCCAAAGGGGAAAATCCGGTGATAAGCGTATGCTTTCGATGCAGCTTTCTTTCAGAAAGCTTTTAGGCGAGCGCTTCGCTTTTCCAGGTTTTTTCTGTCCTCTCCGTTAACGTGTAAAAGAATTGTTCCACCTATATAGACTCTTGTCATAGATAACTGTGAACATCCTATGAACAATTATAGCGAATTTCGTCACAAAACTGCGGCGGTTTTATGAAAATTATGTGTCCTCACATTACCTTTTTTTCATTTTTTTGGCGGGTTCGGATTTTGCGAGTGTAATTAGATTGTTAACTTCCTCTTTACTTAGGTTACGAGTCAGCCCACGTTTCAGGTTTTGCAGCAAAATGCCTCCAAACGAAATGCGTTTCAGCCGGGTTACCGGATGGTTAATTGCCTCAAACATACGTCTTACCTGACGATTTCGTCCCTCATAGATCGTAATGGAAATCACAGCTTCATTGGCAGCTGTATCCACATCTTTATACTCTACTTCAGCTGGTGCAGTCATGCCGTCCTCCAGCATAATTCCATTTTTCAGCTTTTCCAGTTCTGTACCATGAGGTACCCCTTTAACCGTTGCCAAATAGGTTTTGGGTACGTGATGCTTCGGGTGAGTCAACAAATGTGCAAATTCACCGTCATTGGTCAGAATGAGGAGCCCTTCTGTGTCGTAATCCAAACGCCCTACCGGATAGACACGCTCTTTAACACCCTTCAGATAATCGGATACAATTTTCCGTCCTTCCGGGTCTGATGCACTTGTAATTACACCTTTTGGTTTGTTCAGCATCAAGTACACTTTTTTCTCACTGCGAATCGGTTTTCCATTAACTGTAATCATATCCTCTTCGGGGTTCGCTTTCGTACCCAGTTCAGTTACGACCTCCCCGTTAACTTCCACTTTGCCGGACAGGATTAGTTCCTCACTCTTGCGGCGGGATGCAATGCCTGCCTGTGCGATAATTTTTTGTAATCTTTCCATGTTTGTCATGTCACCTCACACTAATGATACCCATCCAACCGGGAAATCACAAGGATTATCCGATGTTTTTGTCAACAGGCGGGCTTTACCGCTGATTTTATGTGCTCCAGCGTTGATATTCAGCAGTCGGGTATACAAAAAAGTTTACCCTCACCATGTCTGAACTCATTCAGACCTCGCAAAGGTAAACCTTCCTCATTCCAGCTTATGCTGTATTTGTTTTTAGTTCGAAACCCTGCCCGCGACCTGAATCGGCTTTTTCGCGGGTGACGAAGCTTCTTTTATAAATGCCTGCAGTGTTTTTGAAGTAATAAAATACGTTCGTCCGTCATATACAAAGGTCATCATGCCGACTACCCGATTATTTTGATCAAGCACAGGTCCGCCAGAATTCCCCTGCGCCATCGCTTTGACAATGCTGCCCATGTCTGATTTTCCAGGAACATCCATATCACGAGAGCTGAATACCCGACTTTTAGCTATGGTGTTGTAAGTTGAAGGGAATTCATCATCCAATATCACAAGATCTCCGGACGTATTTTTGGGAAATCCAATCGTGTAGACCACCTGATTATCCCTCGCATCGGCGAACTTCACAGGTTCAGCGTCAATGGGTTTGTCCAGCTTCAGCAAGGCCATATCCGTTACCGGATCGGTTTTGATGATTTTAGCTTTAACAGATTTATGGAGGGCCCCCGGGCTCGCAACCGTCAGGGTTCCTTTGTCTCCGTCTGGCAGTTCTGCAATATCCTGAACGACATGATAGTTGGTCAGTACTTCGTCTTTAGATATCAAAATAGATGTTCCAACATCATAATAAACCAGATCCGGCTCATTGGCTTTGATCAAACGTACATTTACTACCGGAAAAGAATCGGCAGTCAATGCCAATTGAGCGCGCAGTGGTTTGTCAAAATAACCGGTAAATTGTATCGTCTGTTCGGCCTGAGCACCTGCTAATCCTGTTGAACCTGCAAGCATCGTCATGGCGAGCATACCAGCCAACCCAAAACGGAGCGTTCGTTTCCAACTCTTCTGCATGTCTCACTCTCCTCCGTTTATATTCTAGCATATCTAGTATATCGGAAGGAAAGGAGCTTTCATTTAACCAAAAACAATCAAGCAAATAGCAAGTGCGGCAATAAAGCCAACAACGTCCGAAAACAATCCCACTTTGAGCGCGTACCGTCCGTTACGGATGCCTACTGCCCCAAAATATACAGTCAAAACATATAAAGTCGTATCCGTGCTGCCTTGAACGGTGGATGCCATCCGGCCAATCATGGAGTCAGGACCATACGTTTTAATGAGGTCGGTAGTAAAAGCGAGCGAGCCTGTACCGGTTAGCGGACGTAATATGCCGAGAGGAAGCACTTCTCCAGGCACACCCATCCAGGAAACGAGCGGAGTGAACAGACTGATAACAAAATCCAGCGCTCCCGAGGCACGAAAAACGCTGATGGCAACCATCATACCTACGAGATGGGGGATAATACTAACAGCCGTCGAGAAGCCATCCTTGGCCCCATCAACAAAGGATTCGTAGACCGGGACCTTTTTGGTAAACGCATATAATGGAACGAACGCGATAATAACAGGGATGGCCCAGACGGAAATCCAGTTAATGAAGGTTAACAAGACTGCTCATCCTTTCATGCCAGGATTACCGCTATGGGATACCCGTGGCGGTCTGCGTAATGCTCGGTTTCGATACCAGCGGTCTGCCATAATGGCCGCAAGTGTAGCAATAATGGTAGCCATTAATGTTGTGCCTACAATTTCTGTGGCGTTGGCAGATTGATAATTCAAGCGGATGGCAATCAAGGTGGTGGGGATAATTGTAATACTGGCGGTATTCAGGGCAAGCAGCGTGCACATTGCTGGTGAAGCTGTCTGTTTGTCCGGGTTAAGTTCCTGCAGCTGCTGCATGGCTTTAATCCCCATCGGGGTAGCCGCATTCCCGAGTCCCAGCAAATTGGCACTCATGTTAGACAATATGTAACCCATAGCCGGGTGGTCTTTCGGTACATCGGGAAACAGAAATCGTACAGCAGGTCCAAGGAGCTTGGCAATGCGTCCCAGGAGACCAGCATCTTCGGCCATTTTCATCATGCCCATCCAGAAAACCAGCACACTGATCAGACCAAAACATACGGTAACACCCGTAGCCGCACCATCGAATGCTGCTTGGGTGACGATTTCAATTTTCCCGTTTACTGCTGCAAAAGCAAACCCGATCAAGATCATCATCAGCCAAATCAGATTAATCATTGGAACCATCCCTCCTCTTAGACAGCAAGCCCCAGCTGCACTACATTTGGTCAAGGTGATAACAGTCGGCTTAGCACAGCTTTCCATGCCGAAATCCATGTTACAGAATCTCCGATGCCGCCCAGTGCATCATCTTCAATTTTCGGCTCGGGTGGAATGTAACTTCCTTTACGATACACCGGTATGGAGCCAATAAATTCGCCTTTAAGATGCATATCGACCCGACCCGCCAAGCCAAATGTAGGATCAGTTGACTGTTCTTCCTCAGCTGTAGTCCCCTGTGCACGATTGTCGAGCAGAATCAGCTTTTTGGTTAAAGATTCCTCTTCCCCCTTGGCGAGCGGGTATTTAAAACCACGCCCGGTTACAAGTTCCATGTTCTGCACGGGCTGTTCCTGCTCTGCAATCTCGACCAGCGGAAAATGTTCAAAGCCAAAATCCAGCATCCTTGCATGGTCATTCCAGTCATCCCCATCATTAAGCGTCACTGCCGCCAATTGCTGTCCATCTCGTGTAGCCGAACTAACCAAACATCTGAATGCTTTTTTGGTGTAACCCGTTTTCACACCGTCAGCACCCTCGTACAAACGAAGCATTTTGTTTTTGTTATGCCAGGAATATTCCCAGCTTTCATTGGGATTTGGAGCTGATTTGTTTTCTGTTGCAACGATGCGTTTGAACACCGGGTTATGGAGTGCATACGCTGTTAACTTCGCTAAATCATTCGCTGTGGAGTAATGACCTTCTGCATCAAGTCCGTGAGGGTTCATAAAATGGGAATGCGTCAAACCGATCTGCTCTGCCTTTCTGTTCATAAGCAGTACAAAACCTTCTTCCGATCCGCCGATATGCTCAGCGATCGCTGAAGCCGCATCGTTCCCTGAACGAAGCATAAGACCATATAACATATTCTCAAGCGTCATTTCCTCACCCAGTTTGAGATACAGTGAAGATCCCTCTTTGGCAAAAGCGGAGGACGTCACCTTGACTTTCTCATCTAACCTGCCTTCTTCAATCGCAACGATGGCTGTCATAATCTTGGTCAAACTTGCAATGCGCAGCTCCTTGTCCCCATCCTTACTGTACAAAATCCGTCCTGAAGTCACATCGATGAGGGACGCACTTTGCGCATGAGTAGATGGTCCGGTAACCGCTGCTTGAACCGACGGTGGGCCCATTAATGAAGAAAACAGCATTACTGGCATAAGCACACCTACAATAACCTTCATGATTTTTTTTCGCATCCACATTCCTCCGGGTCGCTTGGAATCTTGTACTATCCTATGTTCGGACAACCTGGAGTATGTCCCGCACAGGTAAAAACAGCAAAAACCCCTCATGCACCGCAGTGCCGGAGGGATTTAAGATTGCGGCTCAACTATACGTGGTATGATCCGTTTCCACTCGAACATCATGTTCCGTTGTTCCATGATTACGATGACGGAACATCTCCTGAATACGATCGAGTACATAAGGCGTAGAATCAATCAATTTCTCGAACAAGTGCGTCGAATTATCCAGCGGCACGATGTGTACCCCCTGTTTGCCTACGACTAAGAAAGCGATCGGGCGAATGGATACACCACCGCCGCTGCCGCCGCCAAATGGTGAAGCGACCTTCGCGGAATGAGCATGCTCTGTCGCACTTGATGTGCTGCTGCCTTTTCCATCACTCACGTTGAAATCACTGCCGCCTGCTGCAAAGCCGAATCCGACTTTACTAATTGGCAAAATAACGGTACCATCCGGTGTCTCTACAGCATCACCAACGATTGTATTGACATCCACCATGGCCTTGATATTTTCCATAGCAGTTTCCATTAAGCCTTGAATTGGATGATCTGACATCTGTATTCCCTCCAGTTTCAATGTAAACTATACAAGCTAAACTAAAAATGGGTGCAAACAATTAGTTCAACTTATAGGTTTTTTGATCTAACCATATCATCCCCAAACTTGCGGGAGTTATGTAATGCAGGGAACCCGATATAACAGAATGATTCTTTTACAACCTGTTCAATCAATTTGCAAGCTACGTTTCGGATGTATGAGAATCTTTATCCACGATGTGCTTCCGTTTCTTTTTTTCCTTATGTTTACGGCGCTGCTGTTGAAGAAGCTTAAACCACATGCGCCACCCGCCCTCAACCTGCAGCACTCGTGTAAGAAGTCTCATCCCTGCAGCCAAAATCGCCATCATGCGAATCCGAAGTTTAAAATCCAGTTCCGTCCTGAATTCCATTTCTTCCGACCACACAGGAAGAACTTCAAGATCAGGCACTGTTTTGAAGCGCATCTGATAAGTCAAGAAACCAACAATCATTGATTTGACGCTCCACAACCAGCCTGACAGCATGGCCGTATATGCAGCATCTCCCACCCCAACCGCCGTAGACCAGAACAGATTCGTAATATACACCCGTTTGAGTGTCTGCCTGACCCAAATTTTAAGGGCCTCCGTCGCTTTAAGCATAACTTTGACATCCTTGGCCCAGCCTTTTACTTTTCGTTTGTTCACCTGCTGACTCCCGAGCACTTCTCCTCTGGAATGATTCATGGACTGTTCTGTTCTAAGCAGGAAGCCCTCTCTCATATTCCGGAAAACAATGCTCGGAATCTCGTAGTTCATCCGCACGAGACCATACAGCAGCCGAACATGAATATTCGCATAGTCATCGCTCTTATGTTTGCGAAACAGAACATGCACATGAACATTTGAGATGAGGACTGCGGCAATCAGCAGTGCGATGAACAAACCGATTCCTCCAAGCCAGATCCACACAGGCCTTACCTCCAAGCCCTCAATTCTTTTCATGCATAGTATGGCATTTTTCACTGGAAAAAATTCACGTTTGCATTGAAATTCACCATTTTTTGCCGAACATCACTTGACGGGTATGATGCTTGATCAATCCACTTTGCAAATAATATACAAAAAATAAAGGGACAAAGCAGATTTATATCCACTTCGTCCCTCTATGTTCTTACTAATCAACGTTAATTAGGAGGATGAGGATGAATTCGAAGAATCATCCTGCGAATCTGCCGCACGATCTTGTTCTAGAGACCCGGCATTATCTTCGTATCCAAGCTCATGCTGCCCGCCTTGATCTCCAAAGTTCGTCTGCTGTATATCCAGCTTGTTGAATAACAGCTGCGTTTCTTCCTCCAAATTTTCGGAGTCTTCAAACAACCCCGGTTCCGGAAGGTCCTTGATCGAGGCCAGTCCGAAATAATCGAGGAATGACTTTGTCGTTCCGTACAAGATTGGACGTCCGATCGCCTCCGCTCTACCCACTTCAACAATGAGATCCTTGTTCACGAGTGTATGGATAGCGCGCTCAGATTTCACACCACGAATCTCCTCAATTTCCACACGTGTAATGGGCTGACGGTAAGCTACAATCGCCAAAGTCTCCAATGCCGCTTGAGATAACGACGTGCGTGCAGGAGAATAGGCAAGCTTCTCAAAATACGATGCATGTTCTGGCAGCGTGCCAAGCTGCACGACACCTGCTATCTTCAGAATCTGTACACCACGCCCCTGCCGGGAGAAATCAGTGATCATCTCCTCGATGGCATCCGTGACCAGTTCCACCCGCTGGTCGACAATCTCGGCAATCTGTTTGACACTCAGGCCTTCTTCTCCGGACAAAAACAGCAGGCCCTCAATAATCGACTTCAATTTCGGAAAATCCATGATTCGTTGTTTCCCCTCTCCACTCCATAACGATATCCTCAAACAACCGCTCCTGATAACAAACAATTTGCTTCATCTTCATCAGCTCCAGTACCGCGAGAAACGTCACTACGATCTCATGCCGATAAATCTGATCATCCATAAGCTTGGAAAATAATAATCGCCCTCCAGGTCCTACCCGCTCCAAGGCACCGACAACTTCACGTATACGGTCCTTGACCGAGATTTCGTCCCTTTTGATCCGGGTAACTGTTGTGCGCTTCTCAGCCTTGCGCAGTGCTTTCTGAAACGCCGCGATGAGATCAGAAGTATGCAGACCCTGCACCGGGTTCGACTGCTCCTCTACAGGCATATAAGGGCGCAAATCCTCGGGTTCTTTGGAAAAAATAAGGCTTCTCTCCCATTCCCGTTCATGGAGATGCCGCGCAATTCCTTTATATTTGCGATATTCGATAAGACGTGCTATCAGTTCGGCACGCGGATCATAATCTTCTTCTTCCATATAACCATAATCCTCGAAGTCCTCGATTACCGGTGGTTTAGGCAGTAAAAGTTTGCTCTTGATGGACAGCAGCGTTGCTGCCATCACCAGAAATTCACTTGTAATATCCAGTTCCAGCTCCTGCATGGAATGCAGATACGCCATATATTGATCGGTAATATCGCTGATGGGAATATCCTGGATGTCGATCTCAGCCTTGTCAATCAGATGAAGCAGCAGATCCAAAGGCCCTTCAAAAGTCTCCAGTTTGTATGTAACTACCGTCACTAGACGAATCCTCCCGCCAGAAAAATAAAAAACCCTGCCAGCCGTTCGAACCCGGTCTCCCGATTTCGTCTGCGCAAAGCAGGGCACTACTATTAAATAAGCACTATTTTAGCTGTTTCGTCAAGTTCGCCATTTCGATAGCAGCTGATGCAGCATCCCAACCTTTGTTGCCTGCCTTCGTTCCAGCACGCTCAATCGCCTGTTCAATGTTCTCTGTAGTAACGAGTCCAAAGATGGTAGGCACGCCTGTTTTCAGGTTAATCGCTGCTACCCCTTTCGCCATCTCGTTGCAGACATAATCATAATGCGTCGTGGAGCCGCGAATGACCGTTCCGAGTGTGATGACCGCATCATATTTGCCGCTTTCGGCCATTTTCTGCGCGATGAGCGGAATTTCGAATGCACCCGGCACCCAGGCTACATCGACTTCATTGTCCTGCACGCCGTGACGTTTGAAAGCATCCAGTGCCCCGCTGAGCAGTTTGCTGGTAATAAATTCGTTAAAACGTCCAACAACTACGCCATATTTTAATCCTTCTGATACCAAATGTCCTTCAAAATAGTTAGGCATTATCGTCATCTCCCTGTTGATATAATAGGTTCATGGGTACTGAATTACCCTGTTCATTTTGTAATATTTACATATTGGTAAACTACGTTTATTCGTTATTGCTGTTCGTTCTGCTCGATGTCATCAAACTTAAGCATGTGTCCCAATTTTGCCTGCTTCGTATGAAGATAAGCCGTGTTGTCCTCGTTCTCCTTCATCTGAATCGGCACACGCTCCACGACTTCAAGCCCATATCCTTCCAACCCTTTAATCTTACGCGGATTATTCGTTAACAAACGAATCTGCCGAACGCCGAGATCCTTCAGAATCTGCGCGCCGATACCGTAATCCCGCAGATCGGCAGCAAACCCAAGCTTCAGATTGGCATCCACTGTGTCCAGACCTTCCTCTTGGAGCTTGTATGCTTTGAGTTTGTTGATCAGACCGATTCCCCGGCCTTCCTGTCTCATATAAAGCAGCACACCATTGCCTTCTTCATGAATCTGTTTTAGAGCCGCATCAAATTGTGGACCGCAGTCACAGCGATGAGAATGGAACACATCTCCCGTCAGACACTCCGAGTGAACACGTACAAGTACGGGTTTGGAACCGTCAATTTCGCCTTTCACCAGCGCCACATGTTCTTTGTTGTCTACTGCATTTGTGTATGCCACCGCCTGAAATTCGCCGAAATCCGTCGGCATACGCACGGACACTTCACGCTGCACCAGCTGTTCCTTCTCATTCCGGTAACGAATCATGTCCTGTATGCTGATCAATTTCAGATCGTGCTTACGCGCAATCTCCTGCAGATCCGGAAGTCTCGCCATCGTACCGTCTTCCTTGATCACTTCGCAGATCACGCCTGCTGGATATGATCCGCACATGATTGCAAGGTCAACGGCAGCTTCGGTATGACCGGCACGGCGGAGCACGCCTCCATCTTTGGCAATCAGCGGGAACATGTGACCCGGCTTGCGGAAATCGCTGCTCTTGGCATTGGGATCAATCAAACCTTTGACCGTAATTGAACGCTCATGAGCCGAGATCCCCGTCGTTGTCTCCATATGGTCTACCGAGACGGTGAACGCAGTCCCATGGAAATCTGTATTTTGCTGCACCATCGGTTTCAGATTCAGTTCGTCTGCACGCTGCTGCGTAATCGGTACACACACCAGTCCTCGGCCTTCGGTAATCATGAAATTGATCACCTCAGGTGAGGCCTTCTCCGCCAAAGCGATAAAATCGCCCTCGTTCTCCCGGTCCTCATCATCAACTACGATAACTGGTTTACCTCTCATCAGATCGTAGATGGCTTCTTCAATTGAATCCAAGACGGATGGTTCCGATTGTTCTGACATTGGCGCACCTCCTGTTTTTCGTTTTTTGTACACTCATTGGTCAGGCAAAACCGTGATTCGAAAGAAATTCCTCACTGATGCTTCGCGGTTTGCTTGTATTCGTTTCCGCATGACCTCTGCCATACTGCAGCAGGTGATCGACGTATTTCCCTAAAATGTCACATTCAATATTGACGGTATCTCCCGTCTTTTTAATGTTCAGTACGGTCTCACCAATGGTATGAGGGATAATCGAAACAGTGAATGAACGCTGCGTTGTCTCTACAACCGTCAGGCTGATGCCGTCCAGCGTTACAGATCCTTTCGGAATCAGAAACTTGAACAGCTCACTGTCATCCGGTTTGATTTCAAATACAACCGCATTCTGATCTCGTGTGATGCTCCCTATTACGCCAGTCCCATCCACATGTCCCTGAACAATATGACCGCCGAATCGCCCCCCGGACAGCATTGCTCGTTCCAGATTCACCTTACTGCCGGATTGAAGTTGACTGAGATTCGTATGACGGTACGTTTCGGGCATGACATCTGCTGTAAACCCGCCAGCCTCCAGCGTTGTTGCCGTTAGACATACTCCGTTAACCGCCACACTGTCACCAATCTTTAAATCGTCCATAATGACTGCAGCACTGATGTTCAGCACCAGGGCTTCACCTTTACGGCCAATGCGCCGGATCTGACCCACTTCTTCCACCAAACCCGTAAACATACTGCCGCCTCCCTATCCAAAACGATGTATACAATAAGTCTTCTTTATTAATATGATGCTGCATCCTCGAGTTGTCCCGTCCAGTCGATTATTCCGGCCAAACAGGAATTCCGCCAATGCTGATATTATCTCCAACTTGCTCGATTTCCAGCTGATGCAATTGTATGGCCTGGCTCATACGCTCTACACCTTCAAAACGGAAGCTGCCAGGAGTATCATATCCGCCCACAATCTTCGGAGCGATAAACATAAGCAGCCGATCCACAAGCCGCGCCTCCAGCATTGCACCGTTTAATGTACCGCCGCCTTCCAGCAGAATGGAGCCAATCTCCCGTTCTCCCAACTTACTCAGTCCATGAAGCAAGTCGACACGCGGCCCTGGTCCGCAGCGAATAACTTCTACCCCGT
Source organism: Paenibacillus sp. AN1007 (assembly GCF_040702995.1). Lineage (NCBI taxonomy): Bacteria > Bacillati > Bacillota > Bacilli > Caryophanales > Paenibacillaceae > Paenibacillus > Paenibacillus sp. AN1007. The sequence goes on along the minus strand of NZ_CP159992.1, from coordinate 1,706,866 downwards.
AAGCTTCAAGACGCTCTGCGGCTTCCTGGCTGGCCTCATCTGTCGTAAGCACCCAAGTTGGTGCAAGTCCATCCTTGACCATTTTGGAACCTACGGGCAGACGCAGCTTGGAATCCACAACAATTCTTACCGGGCTGATACCCTCGACCTGCAGACGAGTTGTCAGCTCTGGATTATCCGCGATAACCGTATCTACCCCCACCATGATGCCTTGATGACGGTGGCGGAGCGCATGTACGATCTCACGTGCCGGCTCGTTGGAGATCCATTTGCTGTCCCCGCTGCGTGTAGCAATTTTGCCATCCAGCGTAGATGCTGTTTTGAGAGTGACAAAAGGCAGGCCTGTTGTAATAAACTTGATAAACTTTTCATTCATGCGTCTGCCGCGTTCGCGCAAGACACCCACTTCAACCTCGATACCTTGTTGTCGAAGCATACTGATGCCTGTGCCAGACACCTGTGGATTCGGATCTTCACAACAGACCACCACCCGTTTGACCTTCTCGTGTATCAATCGTTCGCTGCAGGGTGGCGTTTTGCCATAGTGACTGCAGGGTTCAAGTGTTACGTATACTGTACTGCCTTCTGCATCACTTCCTGCCATATTAAGAGCATGCACTTCCGCATGCCCTGTGCCTCTCTTCAGATGGCTGCCCAGGCCAACCACTCTTCCATCCTTAACTACGACACATCCCACGACAGGATTAATTCCAGTCTGTCCTTGTGACCGTTCTGCCATATCCAGTGCTAACGCCATATAAAATTCATCATTGATCATTTCCATATATTGTTCACCCCACGGTTATAATCTTGAACTAAAAAATCCCCACCGAACATTCCGTTCCGGGTGGGGATGATGAGAGACAACTGTCATCTACAGGAGGAAACGTGTACAACATACCGCCGCTTGACCCAAACTGCATTTTCAGGCAAGTGAAAACAAACACATACCTTGTTGAATACAAAATTCAGGTAAAGAGTTCTATAAGACGATAGTATGTTCAGAAAAACTTGTTAGAGACAAGCCTTCCCCGCGCAGCGTCACGTCTATTGCTGACGGCTGTGCAGCATCACTCCTGCGGAGTGCAGCCTGCTAGGCATACACTCTCTCCTTCTCCCATCCAGACTATACTGTCGGTTCTGGAATTACACCAGATCAGCCATCTGCCGAGGCAGACAGGTCACGGACTTTGCCATGTAATGGAACTGTAATCCATAACATGATGCATCACCGCCGGTAGGGAATTACACCCTGCCCTGAAGGATCGCTTTCGTTATTAATTGGATGTTAGCACTTTAGTGCCAAAAAATCAATTTATTTTTGTTTCTTTTTGTCACATACTAACTTTTAATAAGCATAAAACAGCAAAATCCGCGTCTCAAGCGAGACCCGGACTTCTACAATTCCCTACAAGCACACTTACAAGTCTGGAAAACACCAGCTTGCCATGTGCCTCAAATCCTTTGCAGCGTGGAACGGAACACTCTCAGGTTTGGGCTGGGAAGCAGCAGGAGCTGGCATATCCCGGGCTACTCTTCTAACCCAACTGGTCGAGTCCATGCCGATGGCCGAGCACTGCCAGCGCTCATCCGACCTTGGACGAACAGTCAGAATAAGGTCTTCTTTTCCCGGCATATCGGTGAATACGCCATCCAGATATTCGACAATGGCACGTTTGTCCTTCACTTCGTGACAGTATACAGTAACCCAAGAGCCACTAAGTGCTTTTACTGCATATACGTCTCCAGGCTGCACTTCACCTGTACCAGCATCGGGAGATTTTTTCGGCACCTTCGCTTTGGCACGCACACTTCGTCTGCTCTCGAACGCGCCAACAACGGTGTCAATCGCTGGAGGATTGGGTTCGGGTTTGTCCTCAAGTGATACATCGCTGCAGTCGAAGCCACTGAAAATTCGGGACAGATTATCCTCGTTTATTCCGATAGATGAATCCCACCATGCCAGTGGAGCTTGAACCTCAACGCGGGTATTGGGCCTCTTGTCGCGTTCGGCATACGAAGTGAAAGCCGTAATCATGCCGGGCTGCTCTGGCGTGTCCAGAATGCCGACCAGCGCCAGCGTTTCAAGCAGGTCGCGGTAAACATATACCTTTTTGGTAGGCAGAAGTTGTTCTTTTTTGAGCGCATCCGCAGCCTTGCTGTAACGGGTCTTAGGCGGCAAATTGCGCAGCACCGTTAACACGGCGCGCAGCGTCCAGCGATCATATTCATTCGGTACAGGAAGCTCTTCCGAAGCGGCCATCTCTCTTAGAGCAAGTACATGTCCAAATATGTCTCCATCCAGCGGTGTGCCGTTTGTCATCCGCCAGTACCACTGAAGCGATGTGTCTACTCCGTCATTCACATCCAAACCACAGATCTGGCACTTATGACTGGAAGGATACGGTCTATATTTATGATCAGGTATGCTGGCTGCGATCAGTTTTCCTGTAAGAAGTGAACGCCAGATCATTGGCGCTGACCATAGAGAAGCCACAAAAGCCTGAGCAGTCTCCTGAAGTGTCCAACGCTCAGACAATGTTCTCAGTTCTCGGATCGTCTCCTCATGCTGCGGTCTTACAAAGTGATTAGGCTCATGACCAGCAGACTCTAGTGCCTGTAATTGTTCCGCCGATACGTCCTCTGGCACATTGTGTCTTGAAGCACGCAGCTCCTCGTCCCAAATCGTGCTCTCACTATAAATGTTTTGAAGTAATTTAAGCTGCTGTACAACATCTAAAGTCAAAGTAACAACATCCTTTCACAGTAGTTCTGAAAACATGTAAGCTCAGTATATCCAGTAGGCTGTCAAACCTCATGTATTCGGTTTCAACAATATGTTCCTAGCTAGAATAACCTACGTTCAACTCATCCCGCCAGTTCCTTTAAGCTTATTTTTGGTAACACATCGCAAGGCAATTATGCAAAAAAGTCGTACAATGCACAAAACCCCTGGTACTTCCGTAATAGGAATGTACCAGGGGTTAACTTGATGCGGTTGACCAGCTTCAGTTGAAATTAAACTTCTACTACTTCAACAGTTTCCATTTTGTCGCGGCCTTCAAATGCATCAACAAACTCCATACCTTTGCTTACTTTACCAAACACGGTATGCTGTCCATCCAGATGCGGCTGCGGTTGGTAGCAGATGTAGAACTGGCTTCCGCCCGTATTGCGGCCTGCGTGTGCCATTGCGAGCGTTCCACGCTCATGTTTGTTCGGGTTAATCTCACAGTTAATTGTGTAACCAGGACCACCGGTACCTGTTCCGCTAGGGCATCCGCCTTGAGCTACGAAGCCCGGGATAACACGGTGGAACACCAGACCGTTGTAGAAACCGGAGTTTGCCAGCTTTTCAAAATTTGCTACTGTGTTCGGAGCTTCTTGATCGAACAGGTCAATCAATACTTCTCCGCCGTTTGCCAATTTAATTTTTGCTTGTTTCGCCATATGTAAATGACTCCTTTCAATTTTGAGCAGGGTTAATTGTGACGCAGCACTTAACTTGAGGTCAAGCATTACAGCACTTTTCTTAGTTTACACCGAAAAGAGCCGAATCGCAAAAGAAAGAACAGCTTTTTTTGATTTTCTGTTCTTTTTGGTTGGATACCTACATGCCGTACAGATACGCAATAGGCACAGCAAAGGACGGAAAGGATATGCCCCTCCGTCCTCTACAATCAGTAAAATCGAGTCTTGCTATTCCGTGACTCAGCTTGATGAATTAACGAGTAACCGGTTGTTTGCCAATACGTGCTGGAACGAGGTCATTTTGAATAATGTCCTGGTAGGACTCGCGGCGTACGACAACATCTCCTTGGCCATCTTTGACAAATACAACCGCTGGACGACGAATCCGGTTGTAATTGCTCGCCATAGAGTAGTTATATGCGCCTGTGCAGGCTACAGCAAGCAGGTCTCCACTTTCCACTTTAGGCAGGTCCAGATCCCAGATCAACATGTCCCCGCTCTCGCAGCATTTTCCAGCGACAGAGACCGTCTCTACTGCCGCTTCATTTGCACGGTTGGCCAGTACAGCTTCATACTTGGACTCATACAGTGCTGGACGTGGATTATCCGTCATACCACCATCTACCGCTACATATTTACGCACGCCTGGAATGTCTTTGCTTGTGCCAACCGTATACAATGTTGTACCGGCCTCACCCACGATACTGCGGCCTGGCTCAACCCAGATTTCAGGTACAGCATAACCGATTTGGGCAAAATGGTTTTTCACCGCATCCGTAATCGCCTTCACGTACTGTGCAACCTCAAGCGGTGTATCTCCGTCGATATAACGGATTCCGAATCCTCCGCCAAGGTTCACCACTTTGAACGCCACGTTCAGACGCTCATATACACTTGCTGCAAACTCTGCGACCCGCTGTACCGCCATCTGGAACCCTTCAACCTCAAAGATTTGGGAACCAATGTGAGAATGCACACCAAGCAATACCAGGTTGGATTGTTTGGATGCAAGTTCAATCGCTTCAAATGCTGTACCGTTGCCGATATCAAAACCGAACTTGGAGTCCGTTTGTCCTGTCGAAATATATTCATGCGTATGCGCCTCAACCCCTGGCGTTACACGCAGGAGGATGTTTACTTTACGATTTTTGTCCGCTGCGACAGCTTGGAGCAGGTGCAGCTCGTTAAAGTTGTCTACTACGAAGCATCCAATTTCAGCGTCAAGCGCCATTTCGATTTCTTCGAGCGTTTTATTGTTGCCGTGGAAATGAATGCGTTCAGCCGGGAAACCCGCCTGCAGTGCCGTGAACAGTTCTCCATCGGATACAACATCCAGGGAAAGACCTTCCTCTGCTGCAAGTGCACACATCGCCATAACACAGAATGCTTTGCTCGCATACGCAACCTGGAAACCCAAGCCTGAAGCGCGGAATGCTTCCATGTACTCCCTGCAGCGCTCACGAACCAGCTGCTCGTCCACAACGTAGAGCGGAGTTCCGAATTGTTCTTTCATATCCGTAACGTCTACTCCACCAATTTCCAGATGACCCTGCTCATTTATTCTACTTGTACCGTGTAAATACATCGTCTGCATTCCTCACTTTTTGTATACTGGAACAGTTACTATTCCATTGATTTTACACCAGTATATCAAATTAAGACGGGAGATGAATGGATTTTTCGGCACATCATTTGTGTTTTTTACTTTTTTGCAATTCGCCATCCGGATCATCCGACATCTTCGTGTTGTCACGCGTTTTGTTGAACGATGGACGTTTCTTGCTAACAAGCAATGGAACTCTGAACAAAAAGCTGCCAAATGCCTTTGCATTAAACGGTATAAATGGCCACAGGTAGGACGAGTTGTATGAACGATGAATCGTCATCGCTATAATGAGAAGTGTTGTTCCAACCACCAAGCCTGGCACTTTAAATATTGCAACCGCAATAAGCAGCAGCAGCCTGACCAGTCGATTCGCAAGCCCTAACTCGTAACTCGGTGTGGCAAACATTCCAATCGCCGCAATGGCCATATAGAGCACAACTTCATTGACAAAATAACCTGTCTTTACCGCAATATCTCCAACCAGAATTGCCGCGATCAAACCCATGGCCGAAGCGAGCGGTGTCGGTGTATGCACGGCTGCCATCCGTAATAGATCTACACCCAGTTCGATGAGGAGAAACTGCACGATAATCGGTAATTTCACATTTTCCTGAGGACCAATAAAATCAAGTCCGATCGGTTTAAGGGAAGGTTCAATGACCATAAGCATCCACAGCGGGAGTAGAAACAGAGAGATCAGAATACCTGCAAAACGTACCCATCGCAGATAGGTTCCCATAAGAGCGGTTTGTCTGTTCTCCTCTGCATGCTCACATAGATCAAAAAAGGTTGTGGGCAGGATCATCACGCTGGGGGATGTATCTACAAAAATAACGACGCGACCTTCCAGCAGGTGGGAAGCCGTAACGTCAGGACGTTCCGAATACCGAACCAGCGGGAACGGATTCCATCCTTTGTTGATAATCGCCTCTTCCAGCTGCTTGTCGGCAGCCGGTATGCCGTCGATATCAATCCGCAGTATTTTTTCGCGTACCGAATCAACCTGCACCTTATCAACAATATCATCAATATATACAACACATACATCGGTTTGTGTTCTCCGCCCTACCTGCATGATTTCAAATTTCAGTCCAGGGTCACGTATTCTGCGGCGCACCAGCGTTACATTGGTCAGCAACGTTTCAGTAAAGCCATCCCGTGATCCGCGAACCACACGTTCAAGCGACGGCTCCTCAGGCGATCGGACCGGATAACTCCGGGTATCCATAATGAGAACAGAGCGATCTCCTTCCACAAACATAGCGCTCATCCCGGTTAGTACCTTGTTGATGACAGCGCTCATCCTTTCTACCCGTTCCACCTGGATATGGGGGATATAACATTCAAAATAGGACTTCAGTGCGTGCTCCGATATCTGATCGGGTGAAAGGTAGGTTAACCTTTTTAACACTTCAAGCAAAATCTCATCTTTGGCAAAACCCGTGAGCAGGCAATCCAACATGTTTGCCGCCCAGTACCATCTCCCTCATGTCCACATCAAAGGATTCACCTAGACCGAGCACCTGCTTGAGTGTGTTTTTGTTTTCACTCATGCGCGGGGAGATGTCATCGTTCTGCTGCCAATACTGCACAGATTCCTCAATGCTGTCGGACATCTCGTTTTGTTTCTTTTTCTGATATGCTCTCTTCTCTTCTTCCTTCTGGATCTCGTAAGCCGACTTATGCATCATGTCTTCCGTAATACCGCCTTCATGGTCAAGACCCGTGCGCTCCGTATGTTCGTCCATGTCCATCCTCCTTTAACCTGTCGTGCCGCTTTACCGCTGGTATATTAAAAAGTCGAACAACGAACCTGTCATTTTGCCCAGGATCATCGCGAGCAGCAGTCCAAACAAGTACGATCTCATCCCCAGCCTTTTCGCCAGTACGGGCAGCACATTTAACACTTCCGTCAGCGCTGCAGCCAGCAGACCGATAAATACACCGCAGAACAGTCCCACAATGGGACTTAACAGCATGACCCCATGCATCTTCCAATGCCAGAAATCCGCTACCGTTCCCAGTAACGAACCTCCGATGAGCGCCCCCTCGTACCAATGAGTTTTATCATAGGATTGCGTCACTTGGGCCAGCCTTGGAATCATGTCCAGCACCAGAATAAGCGCTATGACACCACTCCCCACTGCAATGCCACCTGCAATGCCAAGCACAATGCTGATCGCTCCGTTAAGCACGCTCATCGTTGTTCAGCTCCCTGCGATGCTGCTCATGCATACGTTCGGTCTCTTCGATGACGACAAACTGGTCTACATTTTGCTGATACAGGAACATCTCCACCTCAAGCGGTGTAGGTTCTTCATTCCATTTTTTCTTAAACAGATGATTGAAAAAAACGGCCATACCAAAGCCAATGCCGAGAGAATAGGCGAGCTGAAACAGGTACGGATGCTCATCCCGTTCTCCCGTCAGCATCTCCACGATACGAATCTGAACCTCCTGCATGTTTACGTCGGCATGAAAATTCATAATGGTCAGAGCCGAGCCAAAAAACAGCAGCAGCCATACCAAAATAAACAGCGATTTCGAAGGCCGGCCATTACCTGCCATCACTTCAACTAATGTATGTCCCGATCCCATCAGCTCTACGTTCACATCCGGCAGCAGCTGCCGTATTTGGGGAATAATCTGTAGAATGTCAATGAGAATCAGGTTGCCGTCCTCCGGTCCGGGGCGCAGCAGTTCCAGCTCCAGCAGCCTGTCCTCCTCTTCCTCGGATGAGGCCAGTACATGGGCAATACTCCGCAGTTTAACCGCTCGCCCTCTCTGAATGCGGATGCGACTGCGCATGCGAACGTAGACCGTTGGAGTGGGTGTCTGGGACATCCAAAGCACTCCTTTACTGCGTAATTTAGATTAGTATTTGAAGAATGTGCAAATTTATTACATTTAAGTTGGAAAGAGTGATGAGGGGGCGCCAGACGCTCCCGGGATGGATCGGTGCCGGACGCTGGTTATCCCCGGATTTCTCGTTCTCTCCTTTTCAAGGAGGAAATCCCGGGATAAACGCGCTCGCTTCGCTCCTTTTACCGATTCCATCCCTCCGCTGGCCTGCCTCCCTCGTATTCCAAAAGAAATGGAAGACACTTGCGGGCGGCGGGCAGGGGAAGAGGCTGGAAGCATACTCGTGGAAGCAAAATAATGGAGGGGGCGCCAGACGCTCCCGGGATGGATCGGTGCCGGACGCTGGTTATCCCCGGATTTCTCGTTCTCTCCTTTTCAAGGAGGAAATCCCGGGATAAACGCGCTCGCTTCGCTCCTTTTACCGATTCCATCCCTCCGCTGGCCTGCTTCCCTGCTGCTCCCTAAAATTACTGTACGTGCAGGAAACCGCGGAACAATTCTCGAAAGTTATTTTTATGAAGCTTTTTTGAAAGTGAGGTCCCGGATGATGAGTAAACGTCCCGCATGCTCCATGCAAAGTCTTGATCTATAAACAACGACGGTTGTTTGCATGGAGCTGAGGTAATAACCGTCTCAATATCAACTTCGGTAATGGTTTATAGGATAGGCTTTGCAACCTTAAATTTTATATTTTAAGGAGCAGAGCGATCATGAAATATGTAAACGCCGATGTCATTTTACCGGAAGAATTATTAATAGAAATACAGAAATATATTCAAGGCAGTATGGTTTACATTCCAATACCTGAAGGCCGCAGAAAGAAGTGGGGAGAAAATTCGGGAAGCCGCACATATTTAAGCCAAAGAAATGAGACAATACGTCAACAATATTCCGATGGTTTAACGATTGCTGCACTCTCTGATGAATATTGTCTTTCCAGGGACAGCATCAAAAAAATTATCTATTCAAAAAAGTAAGGTATATCAAAATCACATCATATTTCTATGGTGTGATTTTTTGTGTGCAGCAAACTTTTCTAATTATTTTTTATATATTTTTTAAGATGCGCCTTTGCTAACCTTGAAGAAATCACTTTATAGGAGGGGCGGCTTGTGATTCTAATTACAAAAGCTGAACAACCAGATCAACATATTCTCAAAAATCTAATGACGTTGTTCCTTCATGATTTGTCCGAATTTATTCAAGACATAGAGATGAATCCCCAAAATGGTCTATTCGAATTTGATATACTGGATTGGTTCTTTGAAAAGGAAGGATTAACACCGTACTTTATACGCCTGCACGATCAAAAAATTATAGGTTTCATTTTAATTCAAAGCGGCCCGTTTTCTAATCAGGAATTTGCTGATTATGTTTTGAATTCATTTTTCATCGTGAAAAAATATCGCCGGCAGGGTTTAGGCAGGACTGCATGTAAAGCGTTGTTCGAACATTTACCTGGGAGATATGCTGTTGGTCAAGTTATAAACAACATCCCTGCAATTCAATTTTGGAAAAATGTATACACATCATTCGATATCGATTTTTACGAACAAGAGGAGAAAGATGACAATCTAACCCTCATCTATCAATACTTTAAAGTTTGAAAATAAACATTTAACAACTGAGATATTTTTCAGAATTTTAGAATTCAAGAACGAAGGAGCCACCATCATGAAGATCATTACGGCAGATCAATCACACTACGAATATATTAAAGGGCAGGACCACCATATTTTAGAAAATCTGATCCTACCGAAAATTTTGGCTGATGAGATCTTTATCATCCAGGATGAAGAGCAGAACCATATTGGATGGATTCGGTACAGCTTTTTTTGGGACAACACACCTTTTATGAATATGCTCTGGATTGAAGATGTACATCGAAATGAAGGAATGGGTACGAAGGCAGTTCTTTTTTGGGAAAATGAAATGAAGAAGCAGGGTTTTCCTTTGGTCATGACGTCTACATTAGCAAATGAAGGGGCGCAGCATTTTTATAGGAAATTAGGCTATCGAGATTCAGGGTGTTTGATTCTTGAGGACGAACCTTTAGAAATCATACTCACCAAGAAACTCAAGTAACATTCTCCAAACAAATATTAAAACGACAAATAACCTCATCGCTAAAAAACGCGAATTGAGGTTGTTAGTTGTCGTAATAAGATGAATCAACACCCAAACCGGTGGATAAAATCAGCCCTGAATCAATCCTGAATCACTGCGCGATTTGATCGCGAATCGATTGCAGTATTTTTTTCTCCAACCGTGAGACCTGCACCTGGGATATCCCCAGCCTGCTTGCCACTTCGGATTGAGTCTGATCCCTGTAATACCTCAGGTACACGATAAGCCGCTCCCGTTCACTCAGGCCGCCGATTGCTTCATTCAGCGCCAGCTTGTCAAACCACTTCTCCTGAGACTCATCCGCGATCTGATCCATCAGAGTAATGGGATCACCATCATTCTCGAATACCGTCTCATGAATGGAGGTTGGCGGTTTGTTAGCCTCCTGGGCGAATACCACTTCCTCCGGGGTAACCCCAAGTTCAGCAGCAACTTCCTTAATTGTGGGCAGTCGATCCAGATGTTTGGACAGTTCGTCCCTCTTCTTGCGAACTTTATTGGCCATTTCTTTCAGCGAACGACTGACCTTCAAGGTCCCGTCATCCCGCAGAAAACGCTGAATCTCACCAATAATCATCGGTACCGCATACGTCGAGAACTTTACGTCATAACTGAGATCGAACTTGTCCACTGACTTGAGCAGGCCGATACAACCAATCTGGAACAGATCCTCCGGTTCATATCCCCTGTTCATAAAACGCTGCACGACGGACCAGACGAGTCTGATGTTGCAGTTCACCAGCGTATCCCGTGATTCATGGTCACCCGACTGACTGAGCGCAATCAGCCGTTTGACCTCGGCATCGTCCAAATAGGTCTGTGAAGATGGTTTCACTTCAGCATCCATAAGAACACCAACCCCTAATTATACAATGCTTTCTTGGATTCAATCCTTTTTTTCATCTTGATGGAGGTGCCTCTGCCGGGCTCACTGCTGACTTCGAATTCATCCATAAAATTTTCCATGATCGTAAAGCCCATGCCCGACCGCTCAAGTTCGGGTTTGGACGTATACAGCGGCTGTTTGGCCAGATCAAGATCCTCGATGCCTTCACCGCGATCCTCTACAATAATCGTGATCATATCGTCACGAATCTCAGCCTGAATGGTCACGACACCTTCCGGATTGTTATTGTATCCGTGGATGATACTATTGGTCACCGCTTCGGAGACGACCGTTTTCAGATCACTGAGCTCGTCCATCGTTGGATCAAGCTGAGAGATAAACGCCGCAACAGTCACCCGTGCAAACGATTCATTCTCCGACTTGGCCGCAAATTGCAGATTCATGAAATTTGTCCCTGTTCCTTCATTCATGAGACGACCTCCAGACCTGAGAGAGCAGTTCCCTCATTTTCGTATATCGGCATGATCTTGAACAATCCCGACATTTCCAGCAAACGGTAAACCGGCGGATTCACATCGCAGACGACCATTTTGCCGCCTTTATTTTTGATCAACTTGTATCTTCCCAAAATAACACCTAGTCCTGAACTGTCCATAAACTGCAGGTCTTTCAAACTCAGCACCAGATGCTCGCATTGTCTGCGCTGAATCGCTTCATCCATCTGCATTCGTACCATGTCAGCTGTATGATGATCCAGTTCCCCGGATAATCGCACAATCAAAATCCCGCGGTGATGCTCCATGTCCACATTCAAGTTCACGTTTGCCCACTCTCCTCCCTGTCTTGAACAAGGATTTCTACGCTGCCAAAAGCTTTTCCTGCCCCCCGACAAAACTAGAAGAAAACTCCTATTTAACTACAAAAATTGTTCCAGTCACCAGGAGAAAGGCGCATCCTGCCGCTTAATCGAACAAATTGGAGGTTGTCCGCTTGAACAGCTTCCACCAGCCTGCTTTATTCACGTCCTGTGGAGCCTGAATGTCGAATTCTTTAATCACTTCGTTACCTTGATAAACGACGAGCTTGCCAACGCTCTGTCCAGCCTTGACCGGAGCTTTCAGTTCTTTGGCTACAATTAATTCATGGCGAATATCTGTGGACTTGGCCCCTTTGCGCATCAAAACACTGTAGTTTTGGGCCGCATTCAGCGGCAGCTCAGCGACGTCGCCTTTTTCAATCTTCAGACTGCCCAGCAGATCTCCTGCTTTATAAAGAGCCTTCATCGTATATTGACCAAAAGCATAATCAAACATCGAGGATACTTCGCTGTTGCGAGTTTTCGTATTGGGTTCACCCAGGACAACCGCAACGACACGCAGCCCATCCTTGGACGCGGTAGCCGACAGACAGAATTTTGCTTCGGACGTATACCCCGTTTTCAACCCATCTGCTCCCTGGTAAAAACGCACGAGCTTGTTCGTATTCACGAGCCAAAATGGCTTGTCGGAATCTTTACGCAGGTAGTCCTGATAGGCGCCCGTGTACTTCGTAATGCCTTGATGTTTCAATAGTTCGCGGCTCATCACCGCGATATCATGCGCAGAGGAATAATGATTATCTACTGGCAGACCGTTCGCGTTGGCAAAACGTGTATCCTTCATGCCCAGCTCCTGTGCACGCTCATTCATCATCTGTACAAAGGCTTCTTCCGAGCCGCCAAGCTTCTCGGCCATAGCTACCGATGCATCATTGCCGGAGGCCATCGCGATGCCTTTCAACATATCATCCACCGTCATTTCTTCACCAGGCTCCAGAAAGATCTGTGACCCGCCCATTGAAGCTGCATACTCACTGGTTCTTACCTTATCCGTTAACTTGAGCTTACCCGAACCAATCGCTTCCATGGTAAGCAGCATCGTCATAATTTTAGTAATGCTCGCTGGTGGCAGCTGATCATGACTGTTTTTCTCATATATTACGGTTCCCGTATCCGCATCCATCAGAATGGCTGAACGAGCCGATGGAGCCAGGTCCGTTCCGCCAGCAGCCTTTGGTGATTCTTCCGCCAAAGCAGATGATGACAGCAGGGGCAGCAGCATACAAACGGTCATGAACGATGCCAGTATTCTTTTTTTCACTAGGTTCCCTCCTCAAATGAATAGCTCGGTGGTTAGTCCTCGCATGTACTGCTAACCATTGTCGGCGGGTTTACAGTAAATTATTCCATTATAATCAGGTTTTCCCTAACTTTTTTTACCTTAAGGAAAAGGCAGTTGTTGTATTCGAGTAAAATGAGAAGGATTGCCTGTCCAGAGAGCATTCCCATATTCCCAAACCTGAACATGCACCTGAACGGAAACGGAGACGACTCCCTGAAAACATCATTTATAGGATTTACCTATGTATATAATCATTTATATATATTTCTCCAATGAGTGATCCTGCATTATGATGTATATGTCACGATTTGAATACTTTAGGAGAGTGATCCGAGTGTCTTTTTACGATAAAAAAATTCATTTCATAGATGGCAGTCCTGCTGATCTAGCCATATACCGAGGTAAAGTACTCCTTGTTGTTAATACCGCAAGTAAATGCAGCTGCTCTCGTCAATTTGAGGCTCTTCAACAGCTGTATGAAAAATATCATCGTTATGGTTTCGAAATTCTTGCGTTTCCATGTAACCAGTTTAACGAGAAGGAACCCGGGGACAATTTTGAAGTGCAAATAAATTGTAAAAATCGATTTAAGCTAACGTTCCCATTGTTTGAGAAAATAGAAGTGCGAGGGGCGCACGCCCATCCCATCTTTCAGTTTTTAACCGCACAAGCGCCATTTCTAGGTTTTGATACCAAAACAGACAGCGGCAAGTGGATGAATGATTTTCTTATAGAGAACTTTCCTGATATTCACGGGGATCATGGGGTCAAGTGGAACTTCACTAAGTTTTTGATGGATCGGAACGGAGAGGTGCGGGGAAGATTTGAGACAATAACTGAACCACATGTAATCGAACCAAACATTAGATCACTGCTTTCCATGTAATTAACGTCCTGCCCAGACTGGAATATGTGGAGCCTGTTTTGTTATAAAGATAAGTTAGTGTTATGGTCATATTATAAAAAAAGAGAACAAATCATTGAAAAAACTCCATTCCATGATTTGTTCCCTGTTCAATTCTTCGAACTGAAGATTCCTTCAGTTTATTATTCAATTCCTCATTACAGCTTCAATTCCTCATTACATCTTAGGAATAACCGCCAACACTAGGGCCAGGAAAGCTTCGCGTACACGCTCCGTCGTTTCCATAACTTCATCATGTGACAAAGGCTGGTCTAGGATCCCCGCAGCCATGTTGCTGATGCAGGAAATGCCGAGCACTTCAAGGCCCGCATGACGGGCTACGATCACTTCGGAAACGGTCGACATGCCTACAGCATCTGCACCGAGGGTACGAAGCATTCTGATCTCAGCCGGAGTTTCATAGTTAGGACCAAGCATGCCAGCATATACGCCTTCTTGTATATTGAATCCTTGAGCAGCCGCCGTGTCTTTGGCAAGAGCACGCAGACGGCGGCTGTAAGCTTCGGATAAATCCGGGAAGCGAACGCCAAGGGCAGCGTCATTTGGTCCGATTAACGGATTTTTGCCAGTCAGGTTCAGATGATCCGAGATCAGCATCAAATCGCCTGCCTGATAAGATGTGTTAACTCCACCCGCTGCATTCGTCACCAGCATACGGCTTACGCCCAGTTCTTTCATAACACGTACCGGGAAGGCAGTCAGCTCCGGGCCGTAACCTTCGTACATATGAAAGCGCCCCTTCATCATCACGACCGGACGGCCTTGAATGGTTCCGATGAGCAGTTCCCCTTCATGTCCTTCTACAGTGGACACCGGGAAATGCGGGATGTCCTGATAAGCGATGCTCACGCCATCCTCGATCAGTTCAGCAAGAACGCCAAGGCCTGAACCGAGAATCAAACCAACCTCAGGCTTGATAGAACTTTTACTTTGAATATACGATGCTGCTTCTGTAATCATCTGTTGGTTTAAAGCTGTCATAAGATGTTGTTCCTCCCTTGAGTTGAAACGATCCGTTTATGAGCAGCAGGTACATGCCCTGCGCCTGTCATGGCGTTGTCAAGCAATTAAAGATGCAGCCTGCGTATGTATAACGGCGTTTAGTTGGTATCGAATATATTTTAGCTTAAAAAGAGACATCATTCCGCGGCAAATTGTGAAGACTGTGCGCCAAAATTATTTTGCCCGCGGATGATGGGTTTCATAAATTTCTTTCATCGTTTTACGCCCATGCTGACTGTACTGCTGGCCGGGCTGTTCTACATGACCAAGCATGTCCTGGACAGCCCGGGTGTCTGCTCCGTTTGCAATCAGGTGAGCTGCAAAGGAATGGCGCAGCGTGTGCGGCGTAATCTCGCCCGAAATGCCAGCGTCCACTGCGGCTTTCTTCAGCAATTTCCAGAATCCCTGCCGGGTTAACCGTCTGCCAGATACATTCACAAACAGTGCCTGCTCGTCCGTTCCGGTCTTGAGGAGTTGATCACGAAACTCATCCATGTACACTTTTGCCCAGTGGGCAGCCGGAGCACCAATCGGAAGAATACGTTCTTTACCCGCCCCGCCGCACCTGATAAAGCGCATCCCCGGCTGTACGTCCCGTACATCAAGCGCGATCAGCTCCGAGACCCGAATACCGGTGGCATACAGAAGCTCCAGCATGGCCCGATCTCGAACGCCTTGTGGTGAGCTGACATCAGGGGCGGCAAGCAGCAGCTCGATTTCCTGAATGGTAAGTACTTGAGGGGGCGTCTTGTCAGCCTTGGGTGCTTCCACATCAAATGTAGGGTCCTGCACAATCTCACCGCGCCGCATCAGAAAATGAAAATAAGATCTTAGAGATACGATGCTGCGGGCAATCGTTGCATTCGCCCGGCCATCCTGCTTGAGCTGACCGACAAACAGCACAACATGGGTTCGCCTAACCTCTCCCGCTGCGCGGATTCCGTATTCTTTTCTCACAAATTCCACGAACTTGTCCACATCTCGAAGATACGATTCCATGGTGCTGCTCGACATTCCCTTATCTTCTTCCAGGTATAAAGCATAGGCGTGTATGGTCTGATTCATGTACGACACTCCTCATCTGACAGCAATGCCAACCGGCAGGCTGCTTCCGTATTTGCATCCTTCGCTGCCGGAGCTAATCTCCATAATGCCATAATGGCAGCTATTCTCCGTACCAATAGAAGAGACGAAGACGCTCCGTCATCGTAGGACGTGCTTCTCCAATGCCTGGCCAATCCGTTTCCTGAAATACTTTAACCGCATTGCCGGTTGGCATTTGATACTGATCCACGGGTGAGATCCAGCCGTTAAACAGATCCAGTACGTGATAGAACAGATATACCAAACCGGCAAAGAATACAATAAATCGTATAAAACGGAGCCCTCTCCGCACAGATATAATCATTGGAATGTCCCCTTCCCTATTCAAGTCCAGTATAGTCCTTGAAACAGGGTATGTCCGTGAACTCGGGAATATGCCATGCCCGTTCGAACCTCACACGGGGTGCGGGACCAAAAAAGCTCCCCCGTCAAAACCGCCGGTGAGAGCTTGAAGATAGGCTATGTTATTCTTCATCTTTGGGCTTTTGTTCATTTTTAGCTTTACAACGATAACAAATTCCATGAAAGTCCAGTCGGTGATCTACTACCGAAAAGTTAAATTCCCGCTCCAGTCGTTCTTCAAGCGGACCAAGCCAGTCCTCACGAATTTCATCCATACTTCCGCACTGTACGCAGATTAAGTGATGATGGTGATGCTTGGATGTATCTCCGCGTAGATCATAACGCGCTACACCGTCGCCGAAGTTGATTTTCTCTACAACATGCAGCTCACTCAGCAGTTCGAGGGTACGGTACACGGTTGCCAGACCGATTTCGGGAGCCTTTTCTTTAACGAGCATGAAAACATCCTCTGCACTCAGATGATCTTCTTCATTCTCTAAAAGTACTCTTACGGTGGCTTCCCGCTGGGGCGTTAATTTATATCCTTGGGACTGTAGTTGCTGCTTAATTTTATCGATCCGTGCTTCCATTTTCTCCCTCCCCCTAGGAAATCACTGCACACTGCAACTTAACCCACTCTTTTCATTATAGGGGGAGTTCAATATCAAAGTCAACATTTTAGGGCATCCAGTGCAAGCTAGACAGGAAGCAGCATGGGTGTGACCCAACGCATCATTGCGGGGGTAACCCAGGTCTCAAAAGATGCTACGCCGAGCAGCAGTACAGCCATAACCACTGTTAAAATAATATAGGAAGCAAAGGGTCTCTGCCTACCTGGTGCACGGTGCATCAAAACGCGATTACGAATGATATATAACGAGAACGTCATTGCAGCCACACTGCAGATCAGCAGAATCGGAATGACGAACAAATTATGCGGAGCTACGGATACAAGTGCAAACAGCAGCCCTTTCCACGAGTACTGCCCAACAAGGTAACCCACTGTAAAGCCGATCAGTACACCTTTCAGAAAATCCAGCACAAGTATGCCGGGTAAACCTACAACAGACAAACCGAGAATAAAGATCAGCCCGACCCATTTCAGATGCAGCATAGCGATATCCCAATAGGCTGTGCTTTCGACGCCTTGGGAACTATGCTGAACCGTCATAAAAAAGTTACCCAAATATCCTTCAAGATCCTGCCGCTGTTCCAGAGACAAGGCATTGACCATCAATGCGCCGAAGATCACACCGACCAGAAACAAGACAGCTACGAATACATATAACGAGGTTTGTCCTTTAAACGTAAAATAGGAAGAACGCATACAGGTACGAGTCCCCTTTCCGGTTATCCTGATGCAAGGAGTTATTATAAACTTGAACATCCTTATAATTCAGCATATGAACCGGGACTCGCTCGTATGACCTCTTGTCCTAATTGTTATTTCCCCAATGCGAACCACTCGTTAGAACCTGTATTACTCTTTCGCTGTAACCTTGCCATACGTCCCTCCACCACCTGAGGACAACGCCAGCTGCCCATTCCGAGCGGCAACAATCAGCTCAGCAAGTACCGGTCCAACCACTTCGGCCAACTGGTCTTCATCTGTACGGTGCAGCACAGCCATCTCTGTACCAAACCGATCCAGCAGCTGACGCAGCTTGGCTCTGCCCAGCCCAGGAATGAATTCCAGTGGAACCTGATAATGATAAGGCGGCCTATCAGCAGGGAGCTCCGGTTGTTCCCGGTCTGCAATCCCTAGAATACGATCCAGCACCCCTTGAACCAGCTTCTGACTGCCGCAAAGCGGACACCGCTCTGCAGATAAATCCTGTTCATCCATAACGCTGCCGCAGGCTGCACAATATGTCCGGTGATACTTGCCGAGTCTTGGATTCAAGCCATAATTGGCCGCAATGTATCTTCCTTCTTCTCTACGCAGCGCCATCCGGAATTCGTCAAAGGAAGGGGCTGCAATCTGCAGTTCATTATATTCCCTTCCGATTTTCCCAAGAGAATGCGCATCCGAGTTGGTCACAAAAGGCATCCGATCCATTTCGCGAATGTAACTCGCCATAGAGGAATCCGAGCTTAACCCCAGCTCGGCGGCATCGATAAGGCTCGTATCCAGAACATCTGCCATACGCGGCGCTGTGCTGCCATAAATGCCTTTATGCGGCGTAAATACATGAGCGGGTATAATCAGACCGCCGCGCGCCTTGATCTCCGCCTGCATCTCAAGAGCCGGTACGTATACCCGCTGGGAACTGAGGTTTACATTTTTCATATACTTCTTCATCCAGGCTGTAAAAGATTTCATTGTACTCAGATCCCGGAAGTAGGCGAGCATGTGAAATTCTCGCATTTCGGGTTCACGCAGCTCGATCTCTGTGCCCAGCAGAATGGTTGTGTCCTGATACGCTATGCCTCCACCTTCAACTTCAGACATCGTACCGTTCTCCAGCAGTTCTTCAATATCCCTCTGCACCACCGGGGAATGGCAGTCGATAACACCCAGCAGATGAATCCCTTTACGAGCAGATGCCTCGCGGGCAATATTCTCGAAAGTCAGATCGCGACTGCCGCTGATCTTAACCGCCTCACCACGGGAGGTGCGCCCGATATGGATATGCAGATCCGTATAACAGGGCTCCCACAATGCCGCTGTTCCCTCCTGATTTTGCATGATTAAAACCGTCCTGTCGTTCTGTAAATATCCCACGCATATACAGCCATCATCGTTTTGGCATCACTAATCCGATTCTCGTCCATCAGCTTGTATGCTTCATCCAGCGTAATTTCGGATACTTCAAGAAACTCGTCTTCATCCAGTGCCATATCTCCCGCTTCCAGTTCTTCGGCAATGTAAAGGTGGATGATTTCATCAGCAAAACCTGGTGAAGTGTAAAAAGACCGCAGATGGCGCAGTGATTTAGCTGCATATCCCGTTTCTTCTTTCAGTTCACGTGCCGCTGCCACCTCTGGCTGCTCGCCCGGGTCAAGCTTGCCCGCAGGAATTTCCACTTCCGTACGTCCCATCGCCTGACGGTATTGATCCACAACCAGCATGCGATCTCCCTTCAAGGCCAGTACGGCTACTGCTCCTGGATGTTTGATGATCTCCCGGGTCGCCGTTTGTCCGTTCGGGAGCTTAACGGTGTCAACTTGGAGCGAGATCACTTTTCCTTCAAAGATCGGTTTGGTGGACACAGTCACCTCATCCAGCTTGGGGTTTGCCGGCTGCGGGGCGTAAATGGATGAAGCAGATGTTTGGGATTTCATGTGTAGTTCAACTCCGTTTCCTTTGTGATGGGTTAATCGAACTGAAATGTATAATGTAGTGATTTCAGGCATATGGTGAGCCTATAAGAATTTTATCGTTTGTACAAGTCTTACGCGTACTGCGAGAAACAAGGGGGACTCACCGAATGAAAAGTTATCTCACACCTGAATCGGCACATGTGGTCGGACAAGCCAGACAAGTACAGCTTATTCTTAGACAGTGGATGCGTGAATGGGGTCCCGAAACGAAACTGGTCGACATGCTGGCTGGGCGCAAGAGCTAGTCCCACCGTTGTTCAAAAAGTCCGAACCCGGTCTGCACCGAATTCGGACTTCCTGTTCTTTTTCAGCCAAAGCTGCGGTTACAACATCTAATATACGGTCAATTATTCCGATCGCTTATTTGTCTTTTGCCGTTTCCTGTACAATTGCGATCACCACTTGAGACAGTTTCACTATGTCGGCCGCGCGAATGCGTTCTTTGGTTGTGTGAATATTTTCATACCCCACAGCCAGATTCACCGTAGGAATGCCGAAACCGTTAAAAATGTTGGCATCACTGCCGCCGCCGGAAGCAAACGTGTTTGTTTCCAGACCAAGGCCGCGGATCGCCCGCTGTGCAAGCTGCACAACCTCATGGTCGTCATGGAAGCCAAATGCAGGATACTTAATTTCACTGCGGAACTCTGCTGTTGCACCGTATTTGCGGCATGTTGTCTCCAGCGCTTCACGCATTTGAGCAATCTGCTCCTCAATCTTCTCCTGCACAATACTGCGAGCCTCTGCATCAATCTGGACGAAGTCACATACAACGTTCAGCGCAGAGCCGCCTTGGAACTTTCCAATATTCGCTGTCGTTTCATGATCAATACGTCCAAGCTTCATCGCTGCAATCGCTTTGGCCGCAACCTGGATTGCACTGATTCCATCTTCCGGATTCACACCGGCATGGGCTGACTTGCCATAAATTTTCATCTGAATCTCAGCTCTTGCCGGGGCAGCCACGCAGATTGTTCCCACTGCTCCGTTGGAATCCAGCGCATATCCAAAGGCAGCATCGATATCCTTCGGATTCATAGCGCGAGCACCAACAAGGCCGGATTCTTCACCGACTGTAATCACAAACTGGATTTTGCCATGCGGAATGCTGTTCTCCTGAATGACACGGATGGCTTCAAACAATGCCGCAATCCCCGCCTTGTCATCCGCTCCAAGAATCGTTGTACCATCACTGCGAATCCATCCATCCTCGCCCAGCTCCGGTTTGATCCCCTGTCCAGGGGTTACCGTGTCCATGTGACATGTGAAGAACATCGGCTCGGCCCCTTCCACGCCTGCGGCATCCATCGTAACGACCAGATTGCCCGCGCCATGCCCGGTCTCGTTCATCGTATCGTCCTCGTAGACGCGAAGACCAAGACCCTCGAATTGTTCTTTTAATACCTTGGATATATTCTGTTCATTTTTCGTCTCACTATCAATCTGTACCAGTTCCATAAACTGCTGAATTACACGCTGTTCATTAATCATTAGACTTTCCTCCCTATCGTAGATACGGTACAATACAGGTACTATGGCTTGTTCAAAAGGTCTGAAAGGAGTTCTCTCTTCATGCAAAATAAGAAATGGTTCAAAATTGTGATCTATCTCATGCTGGCCGCTATGATTGGCTCCACTATTTTCATCGCGCTGGAACCGCTGCTGTTTGGATAGTCACTAACCTGAAGCCTTACGGACGCTCTGTCTACAGACGCTGGAGGGCTTCTTTTTCAGCAACCCATATCAGATCGTACGAGAATATACGCTGAAAATAAGGCACAATATCCCGGGCAACCTGCTCAACTGCGTATGACTTCCCCGTGATATCTTCCAGAGATGTCACACCATACTGTTCAATTCCGCACGGAACAATACCTCGAAATCCCGCAAGCTGAATGCCAGAAGTAATGTTAAACGCAAACCCGTGACTCGTCACAAAACCACGTCGATGCCTGCACCGGTTAAATTTGATGCCAATGGCAGCAATCTTCAGATCACCAATCCACACACCTGTGTATCCCTCTTTACGGCCGGATTCCACGCCCTGATCGGCAAGATAATCCATGATTACCTGTTCCAGCTTGCGCAGATATCCATGAAGATCGAGTTCTTCATCCCGGCCAAGCACCAATAAAGGATAACCCACCAGTTGACCCGGCCCATGATAAGTAATATCACCGCCTCGGTCAATTTGAAACAAAGAAATTCCCTGTGCTTTCAGCTCTTCTTCACTCCAAAGCAGATGCTCCGGATGATTCTGTGATCCAATCGTATAGGTTGGGGGATGCTGCAGCAGGAGCATCCGTTCGGGACCTTCACCTTCGTCCAGCTGCTGCACAATTGATTTCTGAAGATTCCATGCCGCCTCATAATCCAGCATCGGTATGTATGCCACATTCAGCGGTTTGCCCATGTTTCCCCACATCCTTCTGCCCATGGTTTAATATATGAAGTTACGTCAGTCTCTAGACAGCCAGAAAAGTGCACGGCCCAAGGCACATACACTTTCCCGTCATTCTATCATAAACTTAATACACTTTCGTTTCCATGTTGTACCCTTCCAGATTCTCTTTAACCCGCTGTAAAAACCGTCCGCAGATCACACCATCCAGAATCCGGTGATCGAGAGACAAGCACAGGTTAGCCATAGAACGCACTGCGATCATATCGTTAATGACAACCGGTTTTTTCACAATGGATTCAAATGTAAGGATCGCCGCCTGTGGGTAGTTGATAATCGGCTGAGACAGGATGGAACCAAATGAACCCGTGTTGTTTACCGTAAACGTACCGCCCTGCATATGATCCAGCTTCAGCGTGCCTTCACGGGTTTTGCGGGCCAGGTCATCAATCTCACGAGCGAGACCTGCGATATTACGCTGATCCGCGTGCTTGATTACCGGTGTAAGCACGGAATCCTCCGTACCTACAGCCATGGACAGATTGATATCCCGCTTCACGATAATTTTGTCGACCGCCCATACGGAGTTCATGATCGGGTAATCTTTGATCGCATTGACGACACCCTTCATCATAAATGAAAGATAGGTCAGGTTAATGCCTTCTTTCCGTTTGAACTCATCCTTCAACTTGTTGCGCAGCATAACGAGATTGGTGACGTCCACTTCAATCATCGTCCATGCGTGAGGGATTTCGGATACACTTTGACGCATATTTCGTGCAATTGCATTACGCACAGGAGTAACATCGATAAAATACTCTGATCTTCCCTGGCCGCCGCCTTCCACTTCGATCTGCGGAATTTTCGGGCTTTCCGTCAGGTGGATTCCGGAATGACGCACGGGAACTCCCACATCGGATGCAGGAACCGTCTGTCCCGCTGTGCCATTAGAACCCGAAGCAACACCTGAATCGCGACTGATTCCACTGAACGGAGAAGATGATGCAGACTGGGCTGCCTGACGATTTACCGGAGAGGTCTGTACAGACTCTGCTGATGCATTCGCCGCCTGAACACCCTGTCCAGCAAAGGCGAGGACGTCTTTACGCGTAATTCGCCCGCCCGCACCCGTGCCCTGAATATGCTGCAGATTCAGTCCATGTTCTGCTGCCAAAGACTGCACTGCCGGGGAATACCGATGGCGCATCGGCTGATTCGGATCATATGCAGCGTTGTTTGAAACTGCAGCAGGAGATTGACCTGCGTTATGCCGTACCTGGGTTTGCTCTACTTGCTCCCCCTGACCAGCAGCAGATGTTATTTGTTCAGCTGTATCCTCATCCGAAGCAGCGACCTGCATGCGGCAGATTGCTTCACCTACAGCAATTGTGGTACCCTCTTCGACCAAAAGGTCACCCATAATCCCATCTACCGTAGATGGAATTTCGGCGTTCACTTTATCCGTGATGACTTCACAGATTGGCTCGTACTGTTCCACACGGTCACCCGGTTTTTTCAACCATTTGCCTATGGTAGCCGAGACCAGGGATTCCGCGAGCTGCGGCATAATGACCTCGATCCATTTCATACGTTCAGCCATTGATTTATCACTCCAAACTTTAATCTTTCTTCATCTATTAATACTCGGCAAGTTCGCGCATGGCTGTTTTGGCTTTATCCTTGCTCAGCATGTAAAATTTCTCCATCGTCGGGCTGATTGGCATCGCTGGTACATCAGGGCCGCACAGACGCTGAATAGGCGCGTCCAGATCAAACAAACATTCCTCGCTGATGATTGCGGCAACCTCTGCGCCCACACCACCCGTTTTGTTATCTTCGTGTACAATCAGCACCTTACCTGTTAACCGGGCGGAAGCAATAATCGCTTCACGATCGAGCGGCTGCAGTGTACGCAGATCCAGTACATGTGCTGTGATGCCCTCTTCACGTTCCAACTCCTCAGCGGCCTGCATGACAAAATGCAGCGGTTGACTGTACCCGATCACCGTAATATCGGCTCCTTCACGAAGCACGTTCGCCTTACCGATGGGAACGATATAGTCATCCTCAGGCACATCTTCCTTAATCAGCTTGTAACACTTTTTATTTTCAAAAAAGAGGACAGGGTCAGGATCGCGCACAGCCGCTTTGAGCAGTCCTTTGGCGTCATACGCCGAGTAAGGAGCAATAATTTTGAGTCCTGGTGTACCAAAGAAAATGGATTCCGGACATTGGGAGTGATACAGTCCGCCAAAAATGCCGCCGCCGATTGGCGCACGGATTACGATCGGACAGCTCCAGTCATTGTTAGAGCGGTAGCGAATTTTAGCTGCTTCACTAATAATCTGATTCGTGGCGGGCAGCATAAAATCCGAATACTGCATTTCCGCAATCGGCTTCATGCCGTACATCGCTGCACCGATGGCCACACCAGCAATTGCAGATTCAGACAATGGCGTATCCATGACGCGCATCTCGCCAAACTGATCCTGCAGCCCTTTGGTTGTGGTGAACACGCCGCCTTTTACACCGACGTCCTCGCCTAGAACAAATACATTCTCATCGCGCTCCATCTCTTCTTTCATTGCGAGACGGATAGCATCAATATATTCCATCATAGCCATGATTACCGTCCCCCTTCTTCGCTGTCCGCATAGACATGCGTCAGCGTATCCTCAGGTTTCGGATATGGCGCATTGTCTGCGTATTCAGTTGCTTCCTTCATTTCCAGCGCAAGCTGGGAAGCCAGATCCGCATCCCGGGCTTCATCCCAGATGCCGCATTCAATCAAATAATTTTTCATCCGAAGCACGCCGTCTTTCTTCCAGTTCTCCTCAACTTCTTCTTTGGTCCGATAGGCCAGATCATTGTCCGAAGTGGAGTGAGGTGACAAACGGTACATCATCGCTTCGATCAATGTTGGCCCTTCACCTGCGATCGCACGCTGACGCGCTTCCTTCACTGCCGCATATACCTCAAGTGCATCATTACCATCTACGCGCAGTCCCGGAAAACCATATCCCAGTGCACGATCAGAAATCTTGCCGCTCAGCTGCTTATGAACAGGAACGGAAATGGCATATTGGTTGTTCTCACACATGATAATGACAGGCAGCTTGTGTACACCTGCAAAGTTAGCTCCTTCATGGAAATCACCCTGGTTGCTCGAACCTTCACCGAATGTAACAAAAGAAACAAACTTTTTCTTCTGCATTTTGGCAGCAAGGGCAAAGCCTACCGCATGAGGAACCTGTGTGGTAACCGGACTGGAGCCTGTAACGATGCGCAGCTTTTTGTGTCCAAAGTGTCCTGGCATCTGCCGTCCGCCGCTGTTCGGGTCTTCCGCCTTCGCAAATGCAGACAGCATCAGCTCACGCGGGGTCATGCCTACGGCCATAACGAAACCGTAATCGCGGTAATAAGGTAAATAATAATCGTGTTCTCGATCCAGACCAAAAGCCGCACCAACTTGAGCAGCCTCCTGACCTACACCGGATACGTGAAAGTTGATTTTGCCAGCTCGCTGCAGAAGCAGGCAGCGCTCGTCAAACTTGCGTGCAAGCAGCATGTATTTATACATATCTAAAACTTCTCCATCGCTAAGTCCCAGCTGTTGATGTCGATGAACCGCATCTGCAGTACCTTGTGAACTCATATGAGGTACCTCCTTTTAATCAGAGCCTTTGCAAGTATTACTACCCGATCTTATAACCTGGTACTAAGACTTGGCTTAACCTTATTATAATCCTTTTTGCCCAAAAAAGGAAAGGACCTTTCTCACCATCTTGTCCGGGCTTACATTCCAATCGCTTTTCCGTCCACGGCCAGCATGGCTTCACCCATAATTTCCGACAACGAAGGGTGCGGATGAATGGTTTGTCCAACCTCCCATGGCGTGGCATCCAGCATCTGGGCCAATGAAGCTTCCGCAATCAGTTCCGTAACATGGGTGCCAATCATATGTACCCCCAATATATCATTCGTTTTGTTGTCAGCAATCACCTTCACGAACCCGTCCCGGCTTCCGTGAATTAGAGATTTACCTATCGCTTGGAACGGAAATTTGCCGGTTTTGATTTCGTATCCGCGTTCTCTGGCTTCCTTCTCGGTGAAACCAATGCTTGCCGCTTCCGGACGTGTATATACGCACCGCGGAATACGATGTGTTTCTACCGGATGCACACTCTCGCCAGCGAGATGATTCACCGCAAGTATGCCTTCGTGACTTGCGGCATGTGCAAGCTGCAGCCCGCCGATGCAGTCACCAATCGCATAGATATGTCCTTCTCCAGTCTGCAAGTATTTGTTAACCGTAATATAGCCCCGCTCTACTTTGATATCTGTATTCTCAAGCCCGATATTTTCGACGTTAGCTTGACGTCCGATAGACACAAGCATCTTGTCAGCAGTCAGCGTTTCCAGGTTGTCTCCTGCAAGCTGCACATCGACGTGAACGCTCTGATCCTCGGTGCGATAGCTGTCCGTGATCAGTTTGGCACCCGTCAGGAAACGCACTCCCCGTTTGCCCAGCAAACGCTGCATTTCCTTGGCCACGTCCTCATCCTCTGCGGGCAGCACATTGTCTGCCGCCTCAATTACCGTCACAACCACGCCAAAATCATTCAGCATCGAGGCCCATTCCAGTCCGATCACGCCGCCGCCTACAATGAGGATCGAGCCAGGCAGCTCATCCATGCGCAGCGCTTCGTCACTGCTCATAATATATCTTCCATCCGGCTCAAGACCTGGCAGCATGCGCGGACGTGAGCCAGTAGCAATAATCAGGTTCGTTGGAACGACGGTATCCATCTCGCCATCCTCAAACTCCACAGCCACCGCACCGCTTTGCGGGGAGAAGATAGAGGGCCCGATTACACGTCCCTTGGCGTGTACAACCTCGATTTTATTTTTTTGCATCAAATACTGGACACCCTTATGCAGCTGGTCCACAATGGCATCCTTGCGTGCCTGCACCTTTGGAAATACCAGCGCTGCTCCAGTGGTCTCAATACCGTAGCTCTCGCTATCCAGGATTTCGGCGTACATTTCAGCACTCTTCAGCAGTGCCTTGCTTGGAATACAGCCCCGGTGAAGGCAGGTTCCGCCCAGCTTGTCCTTCTCGATAATAACGACCTTTTTCCCCAGCTGCGCGGCACGAATGGCAGCAACATATCCTCCCGTTCCTCCGCCCAGTATGGCAACATCACATGGTATTGGCATCTCTATTTCTCCTCTATATACTCAATTTTTTGAAAGATATCATTTGACCTAAAGTGATTTTACACAGTCCACTCCAGCAGCTCTGACGTGTAGAAAAATAGTTCAGCTTAAATAAATAACAATAAAATGATGTTGATATCTTGATTCATTGCATGCTCCCTATATCACATTGTACTCTCCTTGGGCAGTCAACTCAAAATTTGACCATTCCCGCATGGACAGTCCGTGCATTCCAAGCTATGATATAAGCAGGAATTCTCTGTAAGCGTAACCTTTAACTTATGTCTATTTGACAGAAAGGGTATAATGCTATGAATACAAAGATAGTCTTTGCGCGGTTTCTCGCGATTATTGTACTCGTCATCCCTGGCTTAATGGCCATGAAGGGGTTTCTTATGATGAAAGATGCCCTATTTCTGTATTACGCTGAGCATGGAAACGACCTGATTGCTCCCGGCTTCCAGTGGCTATCGTTCCTGGGAGGACTTCTTCTTTTTGCTGCAGGCATGAGTTTTCTGGGCGGCTGGATTCTGTTTCGTGACCGTAAACGCAATTATGTAGGCCCCCGTTTTCGCTCGAAAAAACAGCCCGAACAGGTTGAAACACCCGGAAGCAGTTCATAATTCCGGGCTTTTTTATTTTCACATTTAACAAAGACAGGATGGATTACGATGGTTTCCTTTTTACTGACCTTAAAACGTCTGCTCAAAGGCATTTTTCATGCGTTCAAGGACCCGAAATTTGTGGCTTTATTCGTATTAACTGCTGCAACCCTGCTCTCAGGCACCCTATTTTACACACGCGTGGAAGGACTTCACTGGATTGATGCCCTGTATTTCTGTGCCGTTACTCTAACGACCGTAGGACATCCCGATTTTGTACCCTCGACCGGATTCGGCAAAGCTTTTACTGTGATCTACATGTTCGCGGGCATTGGCCTTACCTTTGCCATGATTGCAAGAATAACCGCAGGTATTCTGTTCCCCCGCAGATTAAAAACAGAAGAAGACGCGGAGTAATTTCCGCATCATTTTCCATTTTCACTCATATAAAGCGTCTCGCAGTTTGGTAGACATACGGGACTCCTTGGAGGAGGACTTTAGAATCGTTCTGCGCAGCGTCAGGTTGCTCGCCTGCAGCCGTTCAGCCTCCGACATCAGCTCCGTAAATAAAGTCTGAGCGGCCTCATCCAGTCTGCCCTGTTTATTCAGTTCTTCATAACGCTGCTTCAGTGAGGTTAATGCTTCGTTCATTCGTTACACCTCTTTTCCAATAACTACGTTGATTTCGGATTTCGGAACCAACATCGTAACAATCCATATAGTAACACAAACCGGTTCATATTAGTTCTGGCTCTTTCCAAAGAAGATGTGGTAATCTGTAAAGGTCGCTTTTTTTGAATTCCGTATGCGAGAGGAGTAGCAGCACCGTGCAAACTGGACGTATTACTGTAATTACTGGACCCATGTTCAGCGAAAAATCCGGTGAACTTATTCGCCGTTGTCAGAAGCTTATTCAATTTGGCCGTAAAAAGGTCGTTGCCTACAAACCAGCCGAGGATGATCGTTTCGCTCAGGATGAGATCGTGAGCCGGATTGGTTATAGACTTCCTGCCCATTCCATTCCCCGGCAGTTAACGCCGGAATCCGTAGAGACCATTCTGAATCAGACCATAGATGCCGATGTTGTTGCCTTTGATGAAGTTCAATTTTTCAGCAGTGCGATTATGGAACTTGTCTCCGAACTGGCCTACTGCGGCAAACATGTGATTGTTGATGGACTGAACATGGATTATCGCGGCAAAGAATTCGGATATATTGGAGGGCTGCTCGCTATGGCCGATGATATTGAGAAACTATCCGCGTTCTGCGCAGTCTGCGGCAGCCCGGATGCTGCTTTTACACAGCGGATTGTCAACGGGGAACCCGTTACTCTAGGTCCAGTCGTCATGATTGGCGATTCGGAGGCTTATGAGCCCCGCTGCCGCTGCTGCTTTATTCCTCCGCACAAAGTGGAATGCCCGTCCTGATGCAGCACTTAGCATAAAAGCCCAATTGGGCTTTTTTATTACAACAATTTATACATCACATGCATAAACATGTCATGCGTGCTGCCGAGTGGTTTTGATAAAACAGGCACAAAAAAGCACCGCTGTATGCGATGCTCTCCAATCACTTCCCGCTAGTCACGGGAAACAAAATATTTGTTGGTCATGTAATATGCGTCGCCACGTGACGTTTCTACCATTCCTTTTTTTGCATCCAGGAATACGATCTCTTTACATTTCGTGCAGTACCATTTGGTACGTTTATAAGGAGATTCCGTGACGTAAGCTGTGCCGCATTTACAATCAATCTTCATCAATAGCTCGGTGGATTTATAAGCACTGGACAAACGTTCCAGGTTATCCTGCTGCTGTGTAGGCATAATCGTCTGCTGATAATCAGACAGATGATTTTGAACCTTAAAGTCGGCAACCAGGCCTGCGTTTAATCCAAAAAACTCTTTGCCGATTTCAGTTACAAAGCGCTTCTCATTTCTATAACAATCGAGCCACTCAACAATCTGCTTATTAGACAGTGGAACCGTACCCTTGATACCGCTATTTAAGGTGTAGGTCATGATGTATAAAGTATCGTCTTGTCTTCCTGAGTACATTAGAATCCTCCTTCGAATACATTTGCTAATGTACTACAAAAACGCGCATAAATCAAAATAATGTTGTTTCTGAGCGCATTT
Source organism: Paenibacillus sp. AN1007 (assembly GCF_040702995.1). Taxonomy (NCBI): domain Bacteria; kingdom Bacillati; phylum Bacillota; class Bacilli; order Caryophanales; family Paenibacillaceae; genus Paenibacillus; species Paenibacillus sp. AN1007. The sequence continues at coordinate 1,676,737 of NZ_CP159992.1, read as the reverse complement.
CTTCTTATTAAATGGGGAACATGCCTCTATTGGCTGTCGAAGACTTACAAGAACTGCATACATCTGTAACATTTCCCTCTGAAGTCGCCTCGTGCAATATGCTTCATACATCTTATTGTAAATGGGTCAGTAGTACCTCCTCTCCTCATTAGGAGTGTAGTCCGATAGCTTCACTACGCTTTACTGCTGCCAAAATCGTCGTAAGAAGCCCTGTCATTTCATGTTAGCTTCACTGTTTCCTGTTCGCCTGCCTTGTCGTCGTTTTTTAATCCTTGGCTTGAACCATTGTGCCACCTGTTATGTATACGATTCCAAGTTGTGCGTGTGCATCTCATATTTTTATTCGACGTTTTGAGTGTTTTTCCTGTTATAATCTCAGTACATATTAAAAAAAACCGACAGTGCCCGCCTTCTCTTCACAAGAGAAACAGCTGCTGCGTCGGTTTTTCTACGGAACTTATTTATAAAATGTACCCAGTACGTCCAAGTTAGATGAACGTTCGATGCGAAACGGGTAAATGAATCCCTGCTTCATTTTGGCAAACTTTCGCTCCCAAAGGTCTAATCCGGATGTAAACTTATACGCTTGATAAATAAATTTGGAACAATAGTTTTGTTCTATACTAAGAAGATTCGTTTGCAAACGATAAAACCTCACCTGTTCGTAATTCTCCTGAACCCACTCCGCTGCCCGAGTTCCGACCTGACGGAGTTTGGTGCGAAATACGATAAAGCGGTCTCCCTCATAAAAACGCGTAAGATACCAGTCGAGCGTATCGGCAAAAACCGGTCCGTAAGGGTGCACATGATACACTTTGCCATCCAGACCGACAATGCCCATATGCCCGGCATAATACGTGGATTCCGAACTTGGTGTATATAAAATGTCCCCTGGTTCAAGCTTCATTGACTTTAATGTGCTGAGAGGCATGTCCTGCTGCTGTCTTTTCACTGCTGCCCGCTGGCGACGCCCTTCCACCAATAGACGGTGCAGTGCTCCAGCAGTGGCAAAATACACCGCGGACCATTTAATACGTTTTTTATTTACTTTTTTAAACCAGTGCTGCACCAACATAACCTTTTGCGGCCGGGGTGGTGAACTTTTTTTCATAATACCGCACTCCACTCTTGTCCTATTGTAATCCGGTTCGAGAGTCGTCTGACTGCCATACCGCTCAGCAGTGAAAGCTGTTTTAGATCACGGATGCTTGTTATAGATCTTGATTATAATCGGTTTACAGCTGCCCTTCAATTCAGAGCCTGTTCTATCTTGTGCAGTTCTACCATCTTCATACCCGTAAAATGCAAAAAAATAACCTCGGAAAAATTCCGAAGTTATCCTGCTCTATAATCATTACTCCTCCACAACGCCAAGCGCTTTGTTTTTCTCTTTGAAGCGGCTGTTATGAGAAGATACATATGCCACTTTCTCGGCCTCCGGGTCCATATACAGCTTGGCACTATTAACAGCAAGTGCAGCATCTGTAAACGTACCTGCGATCAGATACAGCTTACTTCCATAATCCACAAAATCACCTGCAGCAAAAACACCTGGAATATTGGTCTGCAGCCTATCCGTTGTGCTGACATGCCATTCACCCAGATCTAGTCCCCAATCACGGATCGGACCAAAATCACTCTTCATGCCATGATTAACGATAACTGCGTCGACTTCAAGCATCTTGGTCTCTCCAGTCTCCATGTGTGTGATGGTTACCTGTTCGATCATATCACCGCTCAAACTGTGCAGCTTCTCAATTGCATAAGGAGTTCGTACGTCGACCGAAGATTCCTTCATACGCAGCACGTTCCGCTCCAGCCCGCCGAAGTGATCCCGTCGATGCACTACCGTTACCTGCTGGGCCAGACTCTCCAGTTCGTTTGCCCAGTCTACAGCTGAATCTCCTCCACCAGAAATCAGAACTCGTTTGCCCCGGAAAGGCTCCAGCTCCTGCACCGTGTAGTGCAAATTCGACACTTCATAACGATCTGCTCCATCAAGCTCCAGCTTGGCCATCTTATAAATACCGTATCCGATAGCCATAATAACCGTTCGAGTCCAGTGCTGTTCACCGCCAGCAGCTGTTAACAGAATCGTTCCGTCAGCTTGACGCTCGAACCCTTCGATTTGCTGCCCGAACACCAGCGTGGGATCGAACGTGCGAGCCTGCTGTTCAAGCTGCTTAATCAGATCTTCACAGAGGATTGGAGTCACGCCACCGACATCCCAGATCATTTTCTCTGGATAAAACAGCATTCGTCCTCCTAGTCTGTCGCGTGCCTCAATCAATTTGGTTTTCATATCCCGCATACCGCTATAAAAAGCAGAGTACATGCCCGCAGGGCCGCCTCCGATTATCGTTACATCATAAAGCTCCAATTCTGGTTTCATCTCTACAGGACCTCCATCCATTCGAATCAAAATGTTGATTTTTGTGATATTGATTCTCATTATCGTTTAAGTTTAATGGAAATCTGTTGAAATTACAATGCATATTTATAAACGTTCATAAATACTCTTTTAATGACATTCTTTCATGAATTAGTGGACTTTTGGAGCAGCTAACAGTTTATCTACAACAAAATCGAGTTGTTTATTGATTGAATATACATCTGAATAATAGAAAAAATCAAAATCAATCTCGATCAGCCGACCTTCTTTTACTGCCGGGATGCTGCGCCATATAGGGTTGTTCGTCAGATTGTCTGCCCCTTTATAAACTGAGCGAAACACATAGTCACCTATATATTCAGGAAGTACTTCCATAGAAATCGTAGAACCTGCCGCTTCTGAAATTACATCAATTTTATCTTGTAGCACCTCAGGAGCTTTCATTTCCAGATACTCATATACTACCTGAGAACCACGGCCAAACTGCTTACTTTCCACAACGACCATGCTCTTCAAACCACCTTCGATAATAGAAATGGTTTTATCCAATATACCTGCGTCTGCAAGTTTTTTCTTCCCATCTTCCACCTTGCTGTTCAGGTTGTTAATCAAGATTTCAGCTTCCTTTTCTTTGCCAAAGATGCTGGCTATGCTGTGAAGCCGTTCTTCTGTTGTCATTTTCTCATATGGAATATACACCGTAGGTGCGATATTTTTCAAAGTGTCATATGTTTCTTCCGACGGAACAATAATCAGGTCTGGATTAAGGTCAATGATCGCTTCAGGGTTTGGTTCGAACCAGGTTCCGAGTGAATCCACACCTTCAAGCTCACCCTTGTAAGCAGCCCCATCATATACATCTGATGTAGCGATTGGCTTAACCCCGAGTGCAACCACATCCCCCTGGAGATACAGCACAACAACCCGTTCCGGATTAGCTGGAACAATCACATCACCTTTTATTGTTGAGATAGTACGTGTTTCATTATCTTTGTTTACTTGACTTCCCGTCTCTGAAGTTACTGCCTGATTACTGTTATTGGAATTCGTACTCGTTCCTGCACCGGCAGATTGATTAGCTGCCGTCCCCGAAGAACAGGCCGCAAGAAGCATCGTTAAACTTAACAATGCAATCATGATCATGCTGGAACTTGTTTTTTTTCTTTTCATCGATGTAAACCCTCCGTCTTTATATTGATAATGATTATCATAATCAATATAGCTCGACTTCAAGTTCCAGCCAATGGACGATTCGGATAAATGCAATGGACGATCTTCAGCTCGTCCTTCTTCCCTCATCTTCTTTTGATATAGACTTGGAGACATGCCTACATATTTCTTGAAAATACGGCTGAAGTAGTACACGTCCGAATAACCAACCTCTGCTGCGATAGAAGCGAGCTTTGCATCAGAGCGCACGAGTAATTCCCTAGCCCTTCCGATTCGTGTCTGAATTAAGTAATCGATGGGACTATAACCCGTCTTTCTTTTAAATCGCATGGATAAATGACGAGAGCTGTAATTAAATTGCTCTGCTAGCAAATCAAGTGTAACCTGCTCTCTGTAATGATTCTGGATGTAACGAATGGTTTGTTTTACAGGGTCCGCAAGTTCTGTTTGAACCTCCTGTGCAGACAGTTGAACCATCAACTCATGAATGAACTGATAAAACAAACTTTTAGTATGAAGCAGATTTAAATGGCTTGACTGCGCCCATGCTTTCTCCATCTCACTAAGATATCGTAACAGCCCCAGTGGATTACTCGGTGTAAATCCATACTGCAAGGAGAACGGTGCAGCCTGGGGCTGTGCCAATAACATTTTTTTTCGAAAACGAGGAAAGGCAAGGAATGCTCTGTAATAAAGCAGAATATATTCAAAATCTGCATTCGCTTGGATATCCAGTGAAGATCCTTTCGCTCCATGAAGCATGTAAAATGGCTCCGCCTGGTATGCTTGTCCATCTAATTGAAGTTGAGCGGATCCCCGAATCGTATATATAAATCCATTTGCCGGAAGTAAATAGGAACTCAGTTGTGCTCCTCTCTCCATAACGATTCGACGGATATCCAGAACCTTAACTGCGGCTTGATTCCAGCATTTCATCTGTTCGTCTAATTGCATCAAATACTCTCCAATCCTATCTCACTCTATAGAGTTTACAAGCTCATCATTCTCCCAAATTGATAAAAAATGTGAGTAATAACGGTTCACTACAGTATACCAATTATAAGTGATAATAATTTTCATTATCAACTGAAATTTAGAGTGGAATTGATTCTACCTAGAGGGAAAGACAAAATTTGATTGAATCGTATTCGATAACGATGCTGAAACAGCCGCACTCAAAATGAACGGGGAGATTACCCAGGGTATACACTCTATTGTAAAAATAAGCAATCGGATATTTAATCTTATCCGCATTTTATATCGTTTATTCTTTTCCCGAAATCTCTGTAAACCAAGCAGCCAGCTCCTCTGTTTGATCTAATGTTGCAATCGGGTCAAAATACCATGAACGATCCTGGCTCCATATAAATACACGATCGTTCTTAACTGCATCCAGAGAACTCCAGACTGCTTTGTTTTTTAAATCTTCCAGCGTTAGGTCATCTGCCGTTAGAATAATGTAGTCTCCAGCAAATTCCGGGATCGCTTCTGCTGAAACTTCTACCAGCTGCTCCTTCATTAAAATCTCTTTTTTATCAGGAGGGGGATTCAAACCAAGTGCGCTATAAACGGCCTGACCTCCGCGACCAAAATTATCACCAAAGGCTAATGGAGCTTTTTCATTGAACTGCATCACCGACACTTCGGCAGATGCATCGATTGCTTCACTGACACGCTTCTTGGCATCTGCAATTCTAGCATCATAATTAGCTAACCAGGCTTTGGATTCTTCTTTTTTATTCAGCACTTCACCGAAATAGGTGATTTCTTCGTGAGTGTTTTTGAATTCTCCATAAGGAATAACAAGGGTAGGTGCTATTTTGCTAAACGAGTCATATAATTCAGGATTGCCTGTCACAATCAAATCGGGTTCAAGTTCTAACACTTTTTCAAGAGAAATCGTTTCATATTCCCCAATATTTTGAACACCTTCAAGCGAATCAATAAAATAAGGATTCTTGAGATTTAATTCGGGTGTACCCACTGGCTTGATTCCCAAAGCAATAAGGCTTCCCAAATACAGATCAACCACAATCCGTTTAGGTTCATCTGGGATGGTGATACTCCCCTTCATCGTTGAAACCGTGCGTACTTTAGATGTCTTGCTTTGGTTCTCCGCTGTTACTTTGGTCTGGGAACCATTGCTTCCTGATGGTTCTCCCCCGATACTATTGGCGCCACTTGCTGAGCAGGCACTGACCAATAAAGTAAGAATTAGAAGCATACTAAGCAACATTCCGGTTCTTGTTTGTCTGTTCATATGAATGAATCCTCCATGTTTATATTGATAATGATTATCATCATCACCATAAACATACTTCCTACCTGTACCTTTGGAAATATCATTTCCAGACAAGGTTGATGTCAAATCTGGCCAATGCAGAGGAATGGAGGATTTTTTCTTGAATTGCATAGGAGAAAGCCCTGTATGTTTCTTGAACATACGTCCTAAATAATAACCATCCGGATAACCAATCCCTGCCGCAATTTCATCCAGTGTGGCGTCGGTTTCCAGCAGCATCTCTTTGGCTTTGAATAAACGAAACTGGATAAGGTAATCGATGGGACTGGTACCAACCGACTGCTTAAACTTGCGTGACAAACTTCTTGGACTGGTGTTTACCATTTCTGCCAAAGCATGAAGCGTGAGTGGCTGTGTGTAAGAAGATTCTATAATTTTCATGATTTTGTTGGCCTGTTCCTTAGCACTCCGATTGTGTTTTGATCCAGAAGAAATCTGTGATAATATCTGCTCCACAAAGGAAAAGAACAAACTTTTGGCCTGAAAATGTTGATCCATTTTTTTTGAATTCCACAAAATATGCATCTGTTTCAACTGCTCATATAACATGGTTGGCTTGTCTGGTGAAAGGCCAAAATTCATCTGAAACGGATTGGTACGATCCATTATCTTTTGCAGATAATCTCTTCCCGCTCTAGGCAGTTCGGCCCTATACATCAAGTAATACAATCGTAAGCCGGCTTCTCCTGCTTGAATAACCAATTCACTCCCCTTTCCCCCATGGAGAACATAAATCCGATTCACTTCATAATTCACATTATCAATTATCACTCCAGCATTACCCTGAAAAGTGAGAATAAAGGTATGTGATGGAAATTTATATTTCATCTCTTCATACGCTCTAAATTCCACATAACGAATATCTGCTATATTCACTGCGGCATAATTCCAGAGTATATAATATTCATTCCACATGATACTAACCCTACTCCTTTTATATAGATTATATCTTTGCTTCCCTTCTTTTTTTGATAATCATTATCAATTAATATGTTAATTTGTGCAATAGAAACTGTTGTTGTAATTGAGTACTCAAAATCGATTTGTAATTGGATAAGGTGACGGGGGAGTGATTTCGAGATGTCTCATTGGATATTAGTTCCTTGAACACTAAAAAACACTTAAGCTCCAACAGTAAGAAACAGATAAACATCATCTTATATACCTACACAGAGATGATCCTGTCTTGTATGTATACTTATATCCTCTCCGCCAATTTTAGCTTAGCGGTTTATAGCGTAAGTTTCATAATAACTAGGTAACTTTTTGAACTTTCATGTCATTCGAACAGATAATGCTGCCGTTGATGGATTTACAGCTTTTTTTCACACCTGCAGCTTCATGTACAATTTGATTGATGTTACCATACCGTTGATAGAGATTGGTCACTACAGCAATTGATACAGATACCAAAGGAATAGGTCTGTTCAATCCAGATCGACCTTCGCCTATCACATACTGGTTGCTCCAGTCCTGTTCGTTGTAGAAGCTCTGCTTCAACTTCTCAAACCGGGAAATCACCTCTTCACAGACCTGTTTGTACTGGTGATGGTTCAAAATCACGATAAAATCATCGCCACCAATATGGCCTAGAAAACCTTCCGATACACCAAAATGCTCACGCAGTAAACCGGCTGTGGCCTGTATAAGGTCGTCTCCCATTTTGAATCCGTAACTATCGTTATATGATTTGAACTGATCCAGGTCAATGTAGAGAACACTGAACTGGTCCTGCTGAAGTACCTGAACTAATCGATCATCAATAATTCGATTACCGGGAAGTCCAGTTAGCGGATTCATAAAGCTGGCCATTTCAGCTCGAACATCTGCAACTGCCAGAAGCAGCCGCCGGATACTTACCGCTCCGTGGAATCGTTCCCCAGATGTTACCAGAACCAGATCATACAGGTCAGCCTCCTCGCGCTTCATCGCTGCGACACTTACATCTGTAATCTGTTCCGAGTAATCCACGACCAGAGCATTCACGTTCATAAGCAGCTTTACAGGGCGCCCCATATACAGGTTGTAACCGTATTGTGTACCGATCTGTTGAAAGAACCGGGTTCGCATCATTAATGATATGCCTTTTTTTCCTGTAACCGCTGCACCTTCCAGATTCGGATTTGATGTAAACAGCTGATATAAGGCATCACACTTGGTTTCAGGCAGTACGACTGGAATCGGTTCAGCAATTTCACCTATTTGAGTAAACACAACCATCAACTCCTCGCCTCATCATCAACCCTGTCACTTTTGATCTATCTGTGGACACATCGTACCACTTTCTACCTAAAAAAGCGTTAACGTTAGGTAAATTTTTATAAAAGAATACCAATACCACACTCGAACTTGCACAATTCCATGTAAATAGTCACGATATCTAAAAACGACTTTGACGTTATCCGATTATGGTCGGTGTACATATATTGCATTTTTGCTAATTAAAATCAAAACGCACCCCTCCTTGATCGTCTATAGACGAATGAATGGAGAAGTGCGCTTTTTATACTTTATTCCTGATCCTTTCAGCTCACCTTATGCTCAATTCTGAGCTTGTCAGCGACCATCGCGATGAATTCGCTATTTGTCGGCTTGGACTTGCTGATGTTGATCGTGTAGCCAAACAGGTGGCTGATGCTGTCGATGTTGCCGCGTGTCCATGCCACTTCAATCGCGTGACGGATGGCACGTTCGACGCGGGACGGCGTCGTTTTGAATTTTTCGGCAATGGCCGGATACAGCGTTTTGGTGATCGCTCCCAAAATTTCGATATTGTTGTAGACCATCGTAATCGCTTCACGCAAATACTGATATCCTTTAATATGCGCAGGAACTCCGATTTCATGTATGATTGACGTGATGCTGGCATCCAGATTTTTGTGTTTACCCATCGGTACGACATTGGATTTGTTCATAAACATCGAGGAAGAGGACGAGCCGCTGCTTGTTGACATTGTCGTTTGCGTGCCCACAAGCTGACGTACGCGGTTCGCCAGAACTTCCATGTCAAACGGCTTCAAAATGTAGTAGGAAGCTCCGAGCTGCACGGCACGCTGTGTGATGTTTTCCTGACCGAAAGCGGTGAGCATAATCACTTTCGGCTGCGGAGACAGATTCAGGCTGCGCAGGCGCTCCAGCACACCGAGTCCATCCAGATGAGGCATGATAATGTCCAGAATGAGCACATCCGGTACATCCCGAGTTTGTTCCAGCAGCTGCAGTACTTCTTCACCATTGTATGCAATACCGGTTACTTCCATATCTTCCTGCTCGGATATATATTCGGCAAGCAAATTCGTAAATTCACGGTTATCATCGGCCAGCAGTACCTCAATTTTTTGCAAAACGGTATCCTCCTTTTATTTGAACCTCGTCTTTTACAATTTCGTACATTTCCTTACACGTTAAATTTTCGACACGCCAAGTGAAATTCCTTCTGTCGAAAATTATTTTTCTTTATTTTTTTTTCTTGATCCTTTATAATAAATATTTTATTTCAACAACCGATATAATATGTTTACTTTCGACAAAAAAACCTTAAAGCTGTTTATCCAGCCTTAAGGTTTTTCGCTTGGTTTTTTCTCATCATAACACCGGCATCCTGAAGCATCCACTCAATAAAGCATCCATAACCGGATTTCGGATCATTTACAAACACATGTGTTACCGCTCCAATTAACTTGCCATCTTGGACGATAGGGCTGCCGCTCATGCCTTGGACAATGCCGCCCGTTTTATCGATCAGCTTGGGATCAGTAATACGTAGTACGAGTCCTTTCGTTGCTGGCTCCGATTGATCGGCAACATGTACAATATCAATGGAGAAACGTTCTACCTGCTGCCCATCCACCACAGTCAGAATTTCAGCGGGACCTTCCTTCACCTCGTGTGAAAAAGCGACGGGGATGCCCTGTGAATACAGACTGTGTTCGGGATTTTGAGACATTTTACCGAAGATGCCGAATGCTGTATTACGTTCGATATTACCTAGAATTTTGCTTTCTTTAAGAAAATGAGCTCTTTTTTCACCGGGATCACCCGTTTCACTTTTTGAAATGGAGGTCACGTTAGACTGCACGATCTGTCCGCTGCCCACAACGATAGACGTTTGTGTATTCATATCCGTAATAACATGTCCTAACGCCCCATATACCCCTTGATCAGGTGCATAGAAGGTGAGAGTGCCTACACCCGCTGCTGAATCACGAATGTAAAGACCAAGTCTCCAGGCTTTGTCTTCCGCATCATACGCTGGAGTCAGCTTGGTCTTGATCGTTTCGCTGCCGCGCTTCAACACAACATGAATACTTTGATTACGTTTACCAGCAAGTTCAACGGCTTCAGCCACGCCAGCTACACCATCCAGACGTTTGCCATCCATATGAGTAATCAAGTCACCTAGTTTGATACCCGCGGCTTCGCCTGGTGATTTTCGCTCATCCGGATTGGAGCGCACGAGATGATGTCCGACAACGAGGATACCTGCAGATTTAACTTTGACGCCAATCGTTTGACCCCCGGGAACAACACGCAGATCAGGAATTACGTTCACATTGACCGTTTTAACAGGGATCTTACCCCATAATTTCAAGGTCAGTTTGGCATGTCCTGTCTGCTGAGGATGAAGATGCAGAGGCTGCTGCCGAGTAACCTTCAACGCGGATTGATGATCCAATCCAACGATATCGGGTCTATCAACAACTGCACTTGAAGCTGCAGGTACTGCCAGCCTTACGTCTGCCTGCCTGCCCGCAAACACCTGAACTTCATCAGGCAGGGAAGCATAACTTTGCATCGGCTGAATGACCTGACTGAGTACACATAGAAAGAAGGCAAATAAAAGACCTAGCATTTTTTTCCTGAGGGGGGAATTCAATGGCTGTCACACTCCCTTTGCTTCTTTCGCTTGACGAAAGGTGGTCGCCAATTGCGTACCTATAAGATAACCCTGCCCCCAGGCTTTTATTACTGTCAAACATTACGCCAGTCGTTCGTTTCACCCTTTTTTGGCTTCCGCCAGATTCAGCATTTCCTGCGCATGATGCAGTGTTTTTTCTGTAATTTCCACACCACCGAGCATACGTGCCAATTCTTTCACTCGCCCTTGCTCAGACAGCGATTCAACTTGAGTCATCGTACGCCCGTCATAAACATGCTTTTCAATCAGGTACTGATGATCTGCCATGCAGGCCACTTGAGGAAGATGTGTTATGGAGAAAACCTGGCATGTTGAAGACAAACGATGAAGCTTCTCCGCAATGGATTGGGCTGCCCGGCCGCTGACCCCTGTATCCACCTCGTCAAAAATCAATACCGGAATTCGGTCATGACGAGCAAAAATGCTCTTCATTGCCAGCATAATTCTAGACAATTCACCACCGGAAGCGATTTTGCCCAGTGGACGAAGAGGTTCTCCAGGGTTCGGTGAAATCAGAAATTCTGCATTGTCAGCCCCCTGACGGCTGAATCGAATGCGGCGTCCATTCCATTCAATGCCCTTCGGATCTTCAGCAGGTACAATCTGAACACGGAGTGAAGTCCGTTCCATCTGCAGATCCTTAAGTTCACTCTCCACCTGAGCAGCCAGCTCTTCGGCGCACTGCTTGCGCACTCTGCTCAGTTCCTCAGCTGACTCCATCACGAGCAGCAGCAGTTTATCACGTTCCGAACGAAGCTTTTCCAAACGTTCATCCTTGTTTTCGAGCTGGTCCGTTTCGTGACTGATCTGTTCGTAGTAATTTAAAATGTGTTCAACACTGTCTCCGTATTTGCGTTTCAGTCCAGAGATCAAGTTCAATCGCTGTTCCACTTCCTCCAGCCGGCCCGGATTAAATTCGATCCGTTCCCGGTAGTCTCGAAGCTGAAACGCTGCATCCTCCAATTGATAAAAGGCAGACTGCAGCTGCTCTACAATCGGCTGTAATCCTTTGCTGTCATAACCAGAAATATCTTCAATTCGGGATAGAGCTATGCTAACCGCTTCCAATCCTCGCTGTCCATTCAGCAGTTCATAAGCACCAGCAACGCTGTCCATCATTTTCTCACTATGGGATAGTTTGACCCGTTCTTCGCCGAGTAATTCATCTTCACCGCGGGCAAGACTGGCCGCAGCGATTTCCTCAAGCTGAAAGCGATACATATCCAGCAGCTGGTAAGCCCGCTGGCTTGACTCTTGGAGCGCTCGCAATTCTTTCTCGGCAGCGATAAATTTGCTGTAACGCTCTTGATATCTCGCTTTAACCGGGCCGATAAATTCAGAGCCGTACGTATCCAGCAGCCCGAGATGGCTTTCTGCACGCAGCAGACTCTGGTGCTCATGCTGACCATGAATATTGATCAGCTTCTCCCCAACTTCACGCAGCATCGTCAAATTAACAAGCTGCCCGTTAATACGGGACGTACTTTTTCCCTGTATGTTCAATTCGCGCCGGATGACAAGATGCTCCTCGGGCTCACAATGAATACCGAGCTGTTCCAGTGTGCTCCATACCGGATGACTGGGTTCCATCTCAAACAGCGCTTCCATCTCTGCCTTGTCGCATCCATATCTGATCAGATCGGCTGAACTCCGGCCACCCGCAATCAAACCAAGAGCATCTATAATAATGGATTTACCTGCACCGGTTTCCCCGGATAAAACATGAAATCCCGGATGAAAGACAACATCCACTTCCTCCACCACGGCCAGATTGCGAATCGATAATGTAACTAACATCTGCAAAAACACCTCCGGCTGATTTAAGCAATGTATCCCATGATCCGCTCGATGACAGTAACGCTGTTATCTTCTGTGCGGCAGATAATAAGGATGGTATCATCCCCACAGATCGTACCCATCACTTCGGTCCATTCAATATTATCAAGCAGTGCTGCAATGGAGTTTGCTGTTCCCGGCAAACATTTCATAACCACGAGATTGTTTGTATGATCAATGTGCAGAAAATTGTCCACCAAGGCACGCTTGAGTTTTTGAATCGGATTGTAGCGCTGGTCTGTCGGCAGCGAATATTTATATCGCCCATCATCCATCGGAATCTTGATTAACAGGAGCTCTTTAATATCACGAGATACCGTGGCCTGTGTCACCTGAAAACCCGATTGACGCAGCGCTTCCACCAGATCATCCTGAGTTTCAATTTCGTTTTGGCTTATAATTTCACGAATCTTAATATGTCGTTGTCCTTTCATACATGCCTCCAATAAAATGTTATTGCAATTAAGCGGGATTTTCACCGCAATGCTGTCCCACACCTGTCTCATGCTTACTATATATTAGTCCAGATCCTCTCCATCATACACTTCTTCCTGATAATCCATGAGTCTGATTACAATAATATCGGAATGTTCAATGTCTACATACAGCAGCCCTTCACATCCTGGATACAATAAAAGGTAAGGGAGCAGACGATCTCTCACGGCAGGTCCACTCAGTTCGAGCGGCTGTCTGCGACGCGATGTTTTGACTAAATATCTGGCTTCCTCACGCTCCGCAACATAATCAATAAATAACCTGCTGTATAATACGGACTCATTCGCCTCAAAGGCAAGAGGTACTTTCATTTTACCACCGATCACGTCATATCCATTCGCTTCAAGTAAAATCAAGGCAGGCGAATCTTGTATATTCTCATTGAGCTGCAGTTCTGCCAGACTTACGGGGATGGGGCGATTCAACCAGTTTCGCAGTCCGATAAACAACCATACGATCAAACAGACAGCAAATACACCAATTACAATGGTGTCATATTGACCATTCATCACTGCTCACCTCGATGACATATTCGAGATCGAACAACCGTTTTCCTTTATCCCAAAACATCATCTTTCAAGCGAAAAGAAACCCATCCTATGATGAGTTTCCGGTAAACGTATGTGAAGCTTCCTTCGCCACCTGCTCTGCAAGTGCATCAAGTGAAGACTTGTCCTGCTCTGGTTGTGCGGCCTCTGGTGCTTCCAGACGCCAGTGTGCAAGAAATTCAATGTTACCCTCTCCACCTGTAATCGGTGAGAATGTCAAACCTTTCAGGTTCAAACCAAGCTGACACCCGAAGTGAAGCATCATCTGCAGCACATCCTTGTGCACCTTTGGATCACGGACGACGCCTGATTTACCCACTTTATCCCGACCAGCTTCGAATTGCGGTTTGATTAAAGCCACAATATCTGCAGGCTGCTGCAGCAGAGCTAACAGCGGCGGTAGAATAATTCGCAGCGAAATAAAGGAGACGTCAATACTCGCAAAGTTAGGCACAGGACCGCTCAGATCCTCAGGTGTGACGTATCGGAAATTTGTGCGTTCCATAACGGTGACCCGCTCATCATTACGCAATGACCAGTCCAACTGGTTATATCCGACGTCAATGGCGTACACGTGGGATGCACCATGCTGTAGAGCACAGTCTGTAAAACCGCCAGTGGATGATCCTATATCCAGCATGACAAGTTTATTCATATCGAGTCCGAAGTGACGAATCGCTTTTTCGAGCTTTAGTCCGCCTCGGCCTACATAAGGATGAACCGAACCTTTCACTTTCAGTTCGGCGTCCCTGGGAATTTTCATGCCTGCTTTTTCAATAGGCTCATTGTTGGCATACACCAGTCCAGCCATGATTGCGGCCTTTGCCTTCTCACGGCTCTCGTAGTAGCCCTGTTCCACCAGCAGCACATCAATTCGTTCTTTCGGGAGTGACATGTCTTTCTCCTATCCGCTGATAATTCATTACGTTGATTCCTCTATTAGGAAGGGAAACGTGTTTTGGACATTCCGTATGAAGATTGAACGGCCATTTTGCGCAGTTCAGCACATACATTCTCCACCGTAAGTCCAACTTCCTCACGCTGTTCCTTGATGCTGCCATGCTCGATAAAGCGATCCGGAATGCCCATCAGATGCACTTGAACATCATGCATTCCCTGTTCAGCATAAAATTCCAATACCGCACTTCCCATACTGCCTGCTTGGGATGTCTCCTCCAGCACAATCAGCTTCGTGCCCCGAACTGCCAGGTCACGCAGCATTTGTTCATCCAGCGGTTTGAGGAAACGCGCATTGATTACACCAGCATTCATTCCTTCTCGTTTCACCGTATCTGCAGCTTCCTCAGCCAACTGCACCATTGACCCTGAGGCAATAATGGCATAACCCTCTGCTGGTCGCAGTTGTTCCCAAGAGCCGATCGGAATAGGGACCAGTACATCATCCAAAGGCACACCAACCACATTGTTACGCGGGTAACGGTAGGCAATAGGCCCTTCGTTATAATCAAGCGCCGTTTTCATCATATGACGCAGTTCATTCTCATCTTTTGGCATCATCAGTACAATATTCGGAATGTGACGCATAAACGCGACATCGTATACCCCTTGATGAGTCTCTCCGTCGGGGCCAACGAACCCTGCACGATCGATTGCAAATATCACATTTGCATTATGACGACAGATGTCATGAACGATTTGGTCATATGCACGCTGCATAAACGTGGAGTATACAGCGTAGACAGGTTTCAGCCCCTCCATTGCCAGCGCGGCACACATGGTGGCTGCATGCTGTTCAGCAATACCTACATCAATCATACGGTCCGGAAACTCCTTGCTGAAGGGAATAAGCCCCGAGCCCGTAGGCATCGCAGGTGTTACAGCAACGATGCGCTGGTCCTCTTTGGCGAGTTCAATGAGTGTCTGACCAAACACTTCCGTGTACATCGGTTTTCCGACGGCTTTCAGCACCTGACCTGATTCAATTTTATAGGGTGAAATGCCATGCCACTTATGGGAATCGGCTTCAGCAGGTTGGTAACCTTTGCCCTTCGTTGTAAGCACGTGAACCATTACAGGTCCATCTACATTGTCAGCCTGTTTGAACGCTTCAATCAGCTGTGGTATATCATGCCCATCAATAGGACCCAAGTACGTGAAGCCCAGTTCTTCAAAAAGCACTCCTGGAACCATCATATATTTGACGCTGTCCTTAATCCAGCTCGCCGACTTCGCCAGACGGTCGCCAATAGCCGGAATTTTTTTGAGAATCCCTTCTACATCATCTTTTGCTTTCAGATAATGACGATCTGAACGAATTTTACTCAAATATTTGTGCATGGCTCCCACATTGGGAGCGATGGACATTTCATTGTCATTCAAAATAACCATCAGTTTGCGCTGCTCATGACCGATATGGTTAAGTGCCTCAAATGCCATACCACCTGTAAGTGCTCCATCACCAATAATGGCAATGACTTGGTTCTCTTCCCCTTTAAGGTCACGAGCCAGAGCCATTCCCATGGCAGCTGACAATGAAGTGCTGCTGTGTCCGGCTTCCCATACGTCATGTTCACTTTCGTTCCGTTTGACAAATCCGCATAATCCGTTCTGTTGACGCAGCGTATCAAAACGATCCATGCGCCCTGTCAAAACTTTATGCACATATGCCTGATGCCCTACATCAAAAATCATTTTATCTGTTGGACTATTGTAGCAGTAGTGCAGGGCCACCGTGAGCTCAACCACTCCTAAGTTTGGTGCAAGATGTCCGCCCGTAACGGACAGCTTCTCAATGAGAAACTGCCGGATTTCTGCCGACAAAAGGACAAGATCATCCTGGGACATCACCTTTAGATCACTGGGTTGTTTAATTTGTGGAAGCAGCACGAGAATCTCCCCGCTTTCCTAGAATGTTTGTTTATTGAACATTTATCATTTAGTATGCGTAATTGATGGAATAACATTGAACCATTATACCATAAATCAACAAGAATCATAATTTACAGCCTGCCGAACCTGATTACGAATGATTCGCTTCAAGTATATATTCCAACGACTCTGTATTATGTATTCCTGAATTATTGCATAAGTCTTTGTTAATGGGCATCAGAAGGCCATTACATTCATTACACTGTCAGTTTCACTTTGAATCACCCGGTAGATGTTAATGATCACGACTCATCAGGTAATCTGCAATCTCCAATAACCGGGAAGCATCTGGCAGTTGTGCTCGTTCAAGCGCATCTTTAGCGGATTGCGTGAGTGTCTTCACCTCGGCAGCCGAAGCTTCCATGCCGATAAAGTAAGGGTAAGTTACCTTCTGCTGATTCACATCACTTTGCGTTTTTTTGCCCATCTTCTGCTCGTCGCCCGTCAGGTCCAAGATATCATCCTGAATCTGGAACGCCAGTCCCAGATCACGCCCAAATACCCGAAGCGCCTCCAGCTGTCCTTCTGACGCTCCGCCGATACGTGCCCCTGCAAGCAGGGAGAAGACAATCAAATCACCTGTTTTATGCAGATGAATGTATTGGAGCTGAGATAAATCGGTCATGCCCTGCTCGCCTTCCATATCGGCAACCTGACCACCTACCATGCCTCTTGCTCCCGCAAGCTCAGCCAAATCTTCAACAATAGCTAACAGCGCTTCAGCGCGTATTCCGTTTTGACGTCCCGCTTGCACGATGCTGTAA